>JAUVTV010000131.1 GCA_030601305.1 Candidatus Eiseniibacteriota bacterium
ATCCTCCTTCATGAACCCGCAGAGTCATCGTGTCTCTGCTGGACGCCCGCCAGTATCATACCCTTGTGCCGCCCACGGGGGTTCAGGGCGGCCTTTTCCCGGGGCTGCGCTCCGGCCGGCTCCGCAACTTCTTGTGCGGCTACGGGATCCTCAGCTCGCCGCATGATCATGCAGACCGTCTCCAACGGAGACCGCATGGAAGGCGATGCGAATCCCGCAGACCGAGTGCCAACGTCCGCTGGCACCGCGGGAGCGTGAGGTGCCAAGCTCTGTTTCCCTGTGGACCTCAAGAGGAACCGCACCTACGCACACAACACCGTCCTGATCGCTCTCCACGCTCTCGGTGCGAAGCGCTGCGTATCTGCTCCCGGGACAACAGAGGAGCGGGGCCTCAGAGATATCTCCGAGCTCACATAACAATTATAGCGCAAGGCGTGGGCCGCGGGACAGCGCACCTCAAGATCGAGGGGACGTGCGTCTTCATGTGGGTGTGAGCTCGCGCCAGCGGATGCGACGTCCCGAGTCCAGCGCGGCGAAGAACCTATGGCATTGCACAACAATCAGATACGGGGAACCGCGCCAGCCGAAGCCAGCGCGGCCCTCGCCGCGCCCGTCAGAATCTGGCGGGTCTTGTGTGAAGGGCAATACACCCGTCCGCGCGGCAGGGTTCCTCAAGGAGACCGCCCCGGGCGCTCGTCAGGGCCCCCCGAAGCCCGTGGCAGAGACCATCTGGGGCATGCAGAAGCCCGGCTACCTGAGCCGGGCTTCGAAGCTTGCGGAAGGGGGGACTCGAACCCCCACAGGCTTTCACCCACTAGACCCTGAACCTAGCGCGTCTACCAATTCCGCCACTTCCGCGCGAAAGACAATGGTGCCAGTCCGCGACCCGAGTGTCAATCCCCAGCGCTTTCAACCCTACAAGTGATCGCACCTTGATGCCCCTTTCCCCATCTGCTACGCCTTTTCTGCGGCGCACTCTGCCGGGCGGTGCGGCTGCGGCGGATGATTCGAGCCGGGTGGGGGAGCGGCCGGTGCCCAAGAAGCCTACGCAGGATCCCGACGTCCAGGTCGTGGTGCGCAACCGCAAGGCCACCTATCTGTATGAGATCATGGATCGCTTCGAGGCCGGTCTGGTCCTGCAGGGATCCGAGGTGAAGAGCCTGCGCGCCGGCAAGGTGAGCCTCTCGGACTCCTATGCCAACGCCCGCGGGGAGGAGCTGTTCCTCGTCAACCTGCACATCGCCGCCTACGACAAGGCGTCCGTCGACCCCCACGAGCCGCTCCGGCCGCGGAAGCTCCTCATGCACAAGCGCCAGATTCGCCGCTTGATGGTCCGCGTCAAGGAACAGGGGCTGACACTCATCCCCCTCCAGATCTACTTCCGCGGCGGGTATGCGAAGGTCGAACTCGGGCTGGCCCGCGGAAAGAGAAAGTACGACAAGCGCGCCGCGATCGCGAAGCGCGATGCGAAGCGCGATCTCGAGCGTGCGAAAACCGAGAGGGCCTAGCGCTGCGACTGCGCCACGCCATAGGGCTCGCCCTGGCAGCCGGTCTGCTTCTCCAGGCGGCGCCACGGGCGCTGGACCCGGGGCCCGGCGACTGCCCCCGGCGTCCCGGCGGCCCCCTGCGGCTCGCGCCGCGTCCGGGGCCCAACGCCCTCGGTCTCGTCTTCACCGACGGACGCCACGCGCGCTGGGATTCGCTGCGGGTTTTCCGCGGGGGTGTCCGCTACTGGCCACTGGAGCGGGCCTGCGCGACATTCGGGGCCACCCTTCTCTGGAATGCGGCGCAGTTCCGAGGCGAGCTGCGCGTCGATACGCTCTCCTGCAGCTTCGTCGTCGGTGGGGAGGTGCTCCACTGCGAGTCCTCGGCCTGGCAGATGTCGGCTCCCGTTCTCTACCTCGACAACCGCCTCTGGCTGCCCGTCGACTTCGCCCGCTTCGCAACCGATTCGCTCGTCCCAGGCGCCTTCCAGTTTCTTTCCGATTCGCTGCTGCTGGTCCAGCGCACGCCGGATGAGCCCGTTCCGCACGTCCGCCTGCGCCAGGTGGGCAACCGAACCTACCTCACCTGGAAGCTCTCCGAGCGCCCGCCGGCACGCCTGCAGACCGACCGGCTCGAATTCCTCGGCGTCGATCTCCCCGGGATCTACGTGGACCCGCTGGATCCGCCGGCGCCGGAGCCGCGGGATGGCGCCTGTCTATGGAGTGTGGAGCCGTATCCGGGCGGCACGCGGTTCGTCTTCCGCGTGGATGCGTCGGTGCGTGCCTGGCGCGAGCAGTGGCGACAGGATGCGCGCGAGTATCGGCTGACCCTGTCGGCCAACGAGGGCGATCTCGCCTACCGCACCTACCATCCTTGGGATGCGCTGCGCGCGTCCGAGGAAGCCGTGCCACCGGGACCCATTGTCCTGGTGCTCCCCGATGCGCCCCATCCCTCGGACGGACCCGTCGTGCAGGAGGCGGTGCGCTACGTGCGCGAGATCGGTCGTCGCGTGGCGGAGCGTCTGGAGCGAGCGGCCGAGGAGGTGAGGGTCTATGAGGAGATGGGCGACGACGCCTGGGCGACCGTCGTGAACGCGAGGAGCGGCTCGGTCTGTCTCGGCCTGCGCGCGGATCTCGCCGGCGAGGCCCTTCTGCCCGGCTGCCGGATCGTCACGCATCTGGGGCCCGCTGCAGAGCGGCCCTTCGTGCCGCTCGAAGCCCTGCCCGGAAGACACACCGGGAGCACGCCCGAGGACTCACCGAAAGGCGACGCGCCGGCGTCGCTGCGCCTCTGGGAAGGGATCTCGATTCCCTACGCCGCGCACACGGACGCGCTCTGTGGGAAGCTGGGCGGCTTCCTCGCGGCCGACTTCCCGGCGGCTGATATCCGCTTCGAAGAATGGCCAGCCGCGTTCCTGGAGGGCTTGGATCTCCCGGCAGCGGTTCTCTACCTGGGTGAGTTGGAGAGTGCGCCTCAGAATCGGGACTACGAGGGGGAGCGTCGTGACGACCGATTGGTGAATGCAGTCGCTGCAGCGCTGTGGACCTTCCTGCGGGATGTGCGCGAGAGCGGCAAGGAGGTTGGCGGGCCATGATGCTTCCCCCGCGCCAGGCAAAGCCTGACGGCAAGCGCAAGGCCCCGCGGCGGGCGACCTGGGCGCTCGCGTTCGCCGGTGCCGTGATTCTCTTCCTCGGTGCGCTCTGGCTCCTGCGGACGCGCGTGCCCGAGACCTTTCGCGACACGACCGTATTCGAGACCGCGCCGGAGCAGATTCCGCTGGTTGCCTTCACCCTCTACTACCCCTCGGCCGAAGCCGGCGGGTTGCTGGACGAGGTGCGTCTCCTGCCGCACAGCGGCCAGCTGGAGGCCGATGCCCGGACGGTGATCGAGGCGCTCCTCGCGGGTCCGGTGTGCGACGGGTTCTCGCCGTGGCCCGAGGAGGCGGCGATCCAGAACATCTTCATGTCGAGCGACGGGGTCGCCTACGTGAACTTCAGTGGGTCCCTGCGCTGGCTCCTTCCGGAGGGTGACTACGTGGAGTGGTCGGTGCTGGCTTCGCTCACCCGGGCCCTGTGCGACAACTTCGCGGCTATTCGCGGCGTGCGCGTGTTGGTGGACGGCGAATCACACGGCGCGTTGCGGCGGGTGATGCCTTTGGATTGGGAGTACCGTCCCGGAATGTGCGGGGGTGGCTGGTGACGCCGACACAGCCCATCGGTGTGTTCGACTCCGGCATCGGCGGCTTGACCGTGGTACGCGCATTGCGGCGTCACCTGCCGGGAGAGGACATCCTCTACTTCGGCGACACCGCGCGCGTCCCGTACGGCACCAAGTCGCCCGAGACGGTGATCCGCTTCTCGCGCGAGTGCTTTCACTTCCTCCTGCAGCGGAAGATCAAGATGCTGGTCGTGGCGTGCAACACGGCGAGCGCGATCGCGCTGCCGGTGCTGAAGGAGACCGTGCCGATCCCGGCGATTGGTGTCATCCTGCCCGGCGTCGCGGCGGCGCTGCGTGTGTCGCGCGCCCGGCGTGTGGGAGTGGTCGGCACCCAGGCGACGATCGGCAGCGGCGCCTACGAGCGCGCTCTGCGTGAGGCGGATCCGGATCTGTTCGTCACGCAGAAGCCCTGTCCGCTCTTCGTCCCGCTTGCCGAGGAGGGCTGGACCCGGGGAGAGGTGCCGCAGAAGGCGGCGGACCACTACCTGAAGTCGTTCGTCGAGGAGGGGATCGACGCGCTCATCCTGGGCTGCACGCATTATCCGATGCTGCGCGACGTGATCGCGGCGGCGGTGGGGGAGCGAATCGGACTCGTCGACTCGGCTGAGGAGACCGCGAGGGAGACGGCGGCACTGCTCAAGAGCGCGCACCTGGACAATCCGGCGGCGGGCGGCGGCAGCTGCCGCGTGTTCGTGTCCGACACGGCGCAGCGCTTCGAGGCCGTGGGAAGCGCGTTTCTGGGAGAGCCGCTGGGCGAGGTGCAGATGGTGGATCAAAGCGACCTGCCGTGGTACGAGCGCTGATTGGGGGGGGAATGGCCGTGAAATCGGAAGATACGCGCAGCGTGCGCAAGGATGGTCGCGGGCCGCGCCAGACCCGTCCCGTCACGATCGAGACGCCCTTTCTGCGCCATGCCGAAGGGTCGGCGTCGGTGCGCGCGGGCAACACCTGGGTGGTGTGTACGGCGACCGTGGAGCATCGCCAGCCGGTCTTCCTCAAGGGCACGTCCCAAGGCTGGGTGACGGCTGAGTACGGCATGCTGCCGCGATCGGTGCCGGCGCGCCTCTCCCGCAGGGCGAACGACGGCCGCAGCTCCGAGATCCAGCGCCTGATCGGTCGGACGCTGCGTGCGGTCGTCGACCTGCGCGGGATCCCGGAGCACACGATCCTGCTCGATTGCGATGTGATCGAAGCCGACGGGGGCACGCGAACGGCGGCCGTGACCGGAGCCTTTGTCGCTCTCTGTCAGGCCTGCCGGTGGATGGTCCGCGACGGTCGCATCTTCAAGATCCCCATTCGCGATCAGGTGGCCGGCATCGGTGTCGGCATCCTGGGTGGGGAGGCCCTGTGCGACCTGACCCACGAGGAGGACGCCGCCGCCGACGTCGACATGAACGTCTTCATGACCGGCCGCGGCGAGTTCGCCGGCATCCACGGCGACGCTGAAACCTCGCCCTTCGCGCAGGAGCAGCTCCGCACGCTCCTGACGGTCGCGCGGGGCGGGCTGAAGCGAGTCTTCTCCGCCCAACTGCGCGCGCTCTGTCTGGACACGAAGGCGCCGTTCGACGCGCAGCAGCTCGTGTCCCGCGATTGACGGAGGGTGCCGTGCAGCTTGTCTTTGCCAGCCGCAACCGGGACAAGATCGCCGAGCTCAGCCACGCGCTCGAGGGCCTGCCCCTCGAGGTGCGCGAGGCGGCCGACTTCCCCTGGGTTCCCGACGTCGAGGAGACGGGCGCGACGTTGGAGGAGAACGCGCTGCTCAAGGTGCGCGCCGTTCACGCGGCCACACACGCGCTATGCCTGGCGGACGACACCGGCCTCGAGGTCGACGCCTTGGACGGCGCTCCCGGGGTCCACAGTGCTCGCTTTGCCGGTCCCGACCAGAGCTACGAGAAGAATCTCGAGAAGCTCATCCGCCTGCTCGAGGGCTGCCCAGCTGCCCGCCGGACGGCGCGCTTCCGGACCGTGGTGGCCATCGCCTTCCCCGACGGTCGCGAGGAGACCGCAGACGGCGTCTGCGAGGGGCTCATCCTCGATCACCGGCAGGGAACGGGCGGATTCGGGTACGATCCCGTCTTCTACCATCCCGAGTCGGGAAAGACGTTCGCGGAAATGGGGCTGAAAGAGAAGGGGAAGGTCAGCCACCGGGGATTGGCGATGGCGCGGGCGCGCGAAATCCTCGCGCGGTGGCTGGCGGAAAGCGCATGAAACCTGGCTCATCCTTCCGTGTAGAGATGAGAGGTTGCTGAAGATCAAGGGCAGCCAGACCACCGGAAAGGGTACTGACGCATAGGGAACCAAGCCCCAAGAACTGTGGCGTAGCCAACACCTCCATGGTTCAAGCCAAGCCTCCGAACCCGCCAGGTAAGCCAGCGGGACCGGGGCCCGGCGGAGATGATCCGCCGGGCCTCGGTGCATTCACCCCGGAAAACGGCGTATACATGTGTAATAATTGGAGTTAGGCGATTGACTCCCACGCATCTCGGTGGTAGTATGTTGCATGGCAG
>JAUVTV010000051.1 GCA_030601305.1 Candidatus Eiseniibacteriota bacterium
ACCCATTGCCATTACCGCTCTTGTGCGGCCAACTGTCAAACGCTCGCAGGGACCCAGAATCTGTGATTCGGACGCGCCTGATGCTCCGCGCCGCGGATCGGCACCCGGGGCCGCCGTGCAGGGCCACGGGCGAGGGTGGGCCTGGTGTCAGGGCGCAGTTGCCTCTGAGGTCCCTCCGGGAATCGTCGGCGATGCCCGGTGCCGATGAAGCGGGCCCCGGGTGGCACTCGTTGGCGTCTGAATCGCAGCGGGTGACCGGCAGGAGTCGGTCCCGGTCTGCTGAAGCACCTTTACGCCCGCCGCCCACGAACCTAGGATCGGGACCTGGGGTGAGCGGACGTGAATGACGAGGGCAGACGGATGGCCGCACCAGCCTTCCTGCGCATCGCGTTGGCGCAGATCAACACCACCGTCGGGGATCTACCCGGCAACCGCGCGCTGGTCGAGGAGGCCTACGCGCGCGCGATTCGGGCCGGCGCCGCCCTGGTCGTCTTCCCAGAGCTGACGCTCACCGGCTACCCGCCCGAGGATCTGCTGCTAAAGCCGTCCTTCCTGGAGGATTCACGCGCGGCCCTCGAGCAGCTGGCACCCCGCGTCACGCACGGACTGGTTCTGGTCGGTTTCGCGGAGCCCAGTGCGGAAGGCCCCCGCAACGGAGCGGCCCTCCTTGCCGCGGGCGCCATTCGCGGCGTCTATCACAAGTGCACCCTGCCCAACTACGGGGTCTTCGACGAGCGACGCTACTTCGAGCCCGGCCAGCGCTGCCCGATCTACGCGTTGGGTCCCTGGCGGATCGCCGTCAACATCTGCGAGGACCTTTGGGTGCGCGACGGCGTTCCGCGCCTGCAGGCCTGTGAGGGGCGCGCCAACCTGATGGTGAATCTGTCGGCCTCGCCGTATCACGCCCGCAAGGGTCCCGAGCGCGAGAGGCTCTTCGTCGACATGGCCCGCGACTTTCGCCTGCCGCCCGTCTATGTCAACCTCGTCGGCGGACAGGACGAGCCCGTCTTCGACGGCCAGAGCCTGGTCGTGGATGCCTCGGGGACCGTGCTCGCGCGCGCACCGCAGTTCGCATCCAGCCTGCAATACGTCGATCTCCCCCTGCCCCCCAGCGAGGGAACCGGGCTGCGGGATGCCGCCCGGGACGGAGATGGCACCGCGCCCTGCGCCACCGGCGGACAAAGCGAGTACACGCGGGGAGCGCTGCGGCTCGAAGAGGTGCCGCTGGATGCGGAGCTCGTGCCGGAAGTCTGCGGGCCGACACCGCCCGCCCACGATCCGTCCGGCGACGCCGCGCAGGGCTTCAACCACGTGCAGCCGGAGCTCGGCGACGAGGAGGAGGTGTACAGCGCCCTCATCCTGGGTCTCCGCGACTACGTTCAGAAGAACGCCTTTCCCGGTGTGGTCTTCGGGCTGAGCGGGGGGATCGACTCGGCGCTGACCGCGGTCATCGCCGCTGACGCGCTCTCGCCCGAGGCCGTCGTGGGGATTTCGATGCCGTCCGCGTACACTTCATCGAGTGCGCGCCGCGGGGCGGCGGCGCTGGCGCGAAACCTGGGCATACGATTCCACGAGATTCCGATCCACGCCATGTTCGACCGGGTGATCGAGGATCTCGCCCCGCTGCTCGCGGGGGCCGAGCCGGACGTGACCGAGGAGAACATCCAGGCGCGCCTTCGCGGCATGCTCCTCATGGCCTTCTCCAATCGCCTGGGTCATCTCGTGCTGGCGACGGGCAACAAGAGCGAGGTCGCGGTGGGCTACTGCACGCTCTACGGCGACATGGTCGGCGGCTTCTCTGTGCTCAAGGACGTGTTCAAGACACACGTCTACAAGCTCGCGCGTTGGCGGAACGCGCAGACACGGGGCGCGGGTGCGATCCCTGAGGACACCCTCACCCGTCCGCCGAGCGCCGAGCTGAAGCCGGATCAACAGGACAGCGACACGCTACCGGACTATGCAATCCTCGATCCGATCGTGCGCGCCCTGGTCGAAGAGGAGCGCAGCCCGCGCGAGCTGGTGGCTTCGGGATTCGAGCGCGAAACCGTCGATCGCATCTTTCGCATGATCCAGGGGAACGAGTACAAGCGCCGGCAAGCGGCCCCCGGCATCAAGATCACGCCGCGCTCGTTCGGCAAGGACCGGCGCTATCCGCTCACCAACCGCTACCGCCCGCGGCAGACGTGAAGCCCAAACTGAGCCACCGGTGGGACCTCGATCCGCGAGAAGCGGCGCGCCTGCAGACACGCCTCGCCTCCCGCGTGCGCCCCCGCGGAGCCCTGCCGCGCGAGCCGTTCCTCGTCGCCGGCTGCGATGCCTCCGGCTCGGGTCGCTGGGCGCACGGCGACGAGCGTCTCGTGGCCGCCGTGATCGTCTTCCGCTTCCCCGGCTGGGAGATCGTCGATGCCGCCTGGGTGTCGCGCCCCTCCCCTTTCCCCTATGTCCCCGGCCTCCTCAGCTTCCGAGAGGCGCCGCTCTACGCAGAGGTCCTGAGTGCCCTTACGCGGCCGCCCGACCTGCTCCTGTGCGACGGTCAGGGCATCGCGCACCCCCGCGGCTTCGGGCTCGCCGCGCACCTCGGCGTCCTCTTCGATCTGCAGAGTGTGGGCGTTGCCAAGTCGCGGCTCGTCGGTGAGTATCGTGAGCCGGGCAGCCGGCGCGGGTGCGCGACACAGCTCCGCGCGGCAGGAAAGGTCGTCGGCCGGGTGGTGCGCACGCGCGATTGCGTGAAGCCGCTCTTCGTCTCTCCGGGGCATCGCATCTCGATCGACGAGGCGGCGCGCGCGGTCCTTTGCATGGCGGGTCGCTATCGCTTGCCGGAGCCCACGCGCCTCGCGGATCAGTGGGTTGCGCGATTGCGGCGCGGCGAGACGGCACTCCCGGAAAGCAGCTCCTCGTAGAGCGACTTGTACTGCCGCGCGATGACCGGCACGGCGAAGAGCTCGCGCGCCTCGCGCTGCGCCTTCACGATCCGTTTCCGTCGCAGCGGCGTGTCGTCCAAGAGCTTGAGGACCGCATCGGCGTGGTCTTGCGCATCGCCCGGTGCGCAGAGCGAACCGCGGTCGCCGACGCTGTCGAGCAGGCCGCCGATGCGCGTCGCGACGACCGGCACGCCGTAGACGAACGCGTCGAGCACGCTGCTCACGAAGCCCTCGCTCTCGCGGGCGCAGGCGAGGTAGACGTCGAAGAGGGCGAAGTAGTCCTCGACCGCGTCGTGGTGCCCCATCAGGTGGAAGCGGCCCTCCAGGGCATGCTCCGCGACCGCGCGCTCGACGACACGGCGCATTTGCGCCCCGCCGAACTGCAAACCAACCACGTCCTCGCGCGAAGAGATCACCGTGGCCATCGTGCGGATCATGGTCAGCGGGTCCTTCTGCGGCACGAGATCGCCGACCACGCCGACGACCCGGCGGCCCTCGAGACCCAGACGACGGCGGAGCTGCGCGGCGCGCTCGCGGTCGAGTTCGCGCTCGCGCACAGCCGAGGGGATGACGTCGACCCGGCGGGCGCCGATGCGCTTCAGGATCTCGCCGGCGGCGCGGTTGTTGGCCACGAGACGATCGGTCAGTCGGTATTTGAGCGCCGCGAGCGGACCCCGTGGGACGAAGTTCACCCGGCGCGTGTAGACCACCGGTCGCCGGTGGCATGCGCGCGAGAGAACGGCCAAGGACTGGCCCTTCGCGGTCTGGGCGTGGAGGAGATCGTAGACCCGCCCACGGGTGGCGAGGAGCATTGCGCTCGATGCGTTCGATCGCGCGAGGAGCACCTCGATGCCGGCGTCCGCCGCACGCCGGCTCAAGGGGCTGCCGGCAGCGCAGAGCAGGTGCACGTCGACGCCGGCGTCGCGGAGACCTTCCGCAGTGTAGAGCGTCTGTCGCTCTCCCCCGCGCCAGGTGCGCTCGGTGTTGATCTGCAGGACCTTCAATGCCATCTCCGGTGTGACCTGCTCGCCCGGGCGAGGTCATGGCGACCCGGGCGAGACCATGGCGACCCGGACGAGATCATGCCGATCGGATGGGTGATGCGCAAGGGGGGTGGTGCTATGCTGCGGTCGCTCGGAAGCGAGGCCGAAGAGGGGACATTTCGATGAAACGGAAGGGCAAGTACGTCGTCGATCCCGAAGAGCTGCGGCGCAGTCTGCCGCGGGACGCTCGGGAGATCGTGGCGCGCCTTCGCGCGGCCGGAGGCCAGGTCTATCTGGTCGGCGGCTGGCTGCGCGATCTCCTCCTCGGCCGCACGCCCAAGGACTGGGACATCGCGACCGATCTGCGCCCCGAGCAGGTCAGGAAGCTCTTCCGCCGGGTCCACGACGTGGGCGCCGCCTTCGGCACGCTGATCATCCCCCGGCGCGACGGCATCTACGAGGTCACCACCTTCCGCACCGAGGGCGGCTACAGCGACGGGCGGCATCCCGACCAGATCGCCTACGCGACGCGCATCGAAGAAGACCTCGAGCGGCGCGACTTCACGATCAACGCGATGGCCTGGGACCCGGACAGCGATCATCTCGTCGATCCCTTCGGCGGGCTGCACGACCTGGAACAGCACCGGATCTGCGCCGTGGGCGACCCCATAGCGCGGTTTCGCGAGGACGCGTTGCGCCTCATGCGCGCCGTGCGCTTTGCGGCCCAACTCGAGTTTCGCATCGCCGAGGAGACCCTCTCCGCGATCCGCGCCGAGGCCCAGGGACTGCGCCGTATCGCCGCCGAGCGCGTACGCGACGAGCTGAACCGGATCCTGCTCGCGCGTGCGCCGTCCGTCGGTTTGCTGCTCATGCAACAGACCGGGCTCCTGGACATCGTGCTGCCGGAGCTGGCCGCCGGTTGCGGTGTGAAGCAGAACCGATTCCACTCGCACGACGTCTTCACGCACAGCCTCATGGCGACCGACGCCGCGAAACCGGATCTGGTCGTGCGCTTGGCCGCGTTGCTGCACGACATCGCGAAGCCCGACACGCGCGAGGAGCGCGACGGCGACTACACGTTCTACGCCCATCAGGTCATCGGGGCGCGCAAGGCCGATCGCATCCTGAAGCGCCTGCGCTATCCGAACGAGGAGCGCGAGCGCGTCACGCACCTCATCTACCACCACATGTTCTTCTACGAACCGGAGTGGACCGACAGCGCCGTACGTCGCTTCGTGCGCACGGTCGGCATCGAGAACATCCCCGACCTGATTCAGCTGCGGCTCGCCGACATGGCCGGCAACGACCGCAAGTCGAGCAACACCGCGCCGCTCGAGGCGCTGCTGGCTCGTGTGGGCGATGTGATCGCGAAGGACACAGCGCTCAGCGTGAGGGATCTGGCGATCGGCGGGCAGGAACTGATGGCCCTCGGGATCGCCGAGGGTCCCGGCATCGGCCGCATCCTGCGGGCGCTTCTGGAACAGGTTCTGGATGCCCCCGAGGTCAACACCGAGGAGGCGCTGCTCGCCGCCGCGCGCCAGCTCGTCACCGCCGGCGTTCACGAACGGCCCGACGGTGCCGAGCAACGGGGTGCTAAGGATTCGCGACCTGAGGCCCCGGTTGCAGACGACGCAGGCTTGCGCGCAGACGCCGCTCCACCTCCGGAGGCAGAGGCTTGACCTCGCGGCTGGCCGGCTCCCCGTCACGGGCCACCTCCTCTCCATCCGGCGAGATCTTGCCCGCGGGCGCGCGCGCCGGCCCCTTGGGAACGTAGGGCTCCTTCTCCAGCATGTGATGGAGCAAGACGAGCGCGGCCTCCTTGTCGGGGATGCGACCGCGCATCGCCGCGTCCGGATCGTTGCCCACGTGCGGCATGACCGGCGCTCCGACGCACGACGGGCAACCGGCCTCGCAGGGACAGGCAGTGATCAGCTCGCAGGCTCCCTGCATCAGGACCTCGATCATCCCGAACGCTTTCTGCGAGAAACCCAGGCCGCCGGGGTACTTGTCGTAGACAAAGATCGCCGGTGCACCGGTGCCGCGCGAATCCTGAGTGGCGCCGATGTCCATCACGTCGCACATGGCGTGCAGCGTGATGACGTCGGCCAGCACGCTGGCGATGCCGCACAGCCCTTCCGTGGCCACGCGGCCGCATCTCGCCACCTCGCCCATCGCGCTGGCCGGCGGCGTGATCCAGAAGCCGACGGTCTCGAGCGTCTGCACGGGCAGGTCGACCGGCCCGAAGCCGACCGACTCGCGCGTTCCGAAGCGAATCTTCTTGAAGAGGTAGACCTTCTCGCTGACCGCCAGCGGCCCGAAGCCCATCTCCGTCTTGCGCCAGGTGCGTTCCTCCTCGGTGTCGACGATGCGAATCCGGCTGTCGACGATCGACTGTGTGTAGTAGTCGAGGTTCACCTTGTGCACGTAAGCGACCTTCTCGGTCAGATCGAGATGCTCGACCATGTAGGTCTCGGCGTCGTGCATGTAGATCGCCTGCGGATAGAGCTGTGTGTAGGCGCTGGCTTCGTCGAGCGTGCCGATCACGCGATACCCTCTCTCGACGGCGCGCTTGACCGCCGTGGTCCGGGCCAGCCTACCTGAGGGCTGTGGCCGGGCACCGTCCGCGAACGGCGGCGCACCGGGCGTGCCGGTGTCGACGATCACGTAGACGTTGTTGCTGCCGTTGCGCAGGCCGATGTCGGCGGCTGGGTAGCCGTCACGGCTGTAGTACCAGCGGCCCCGGAGACGATGCACCTCGTGGTGTTCCGCGAGCAGGTCGAGGATGGCCGGGGCGTACTCCCCGAAATCGCCCTCGTCGCGCGCCGTGATCGGCAGCTCGTAGGCCGCCGCCCGGAGATGGCCCAGGAGAATGTGCGCGTTGTCCGGATCGACGACCGCGTTCTCGGGCGTCTGGGAGAAGAAGTAGCCCGGGTGGCGCATCAGATACTGGTCGATGGGCGTGTTGTGTCCGATGAGGACCGCCAGCGACTCGGCCTCGGTGCGGCCCGCACGACCGGCCTGCTGCCAGGTGCTGGCGATCGTTCCCGGGTAGCCCACCAGGAGGGCGAGGTCGAGCGAGCCCACGTCGATCCCCAACTCGAGGGCGTTGGTCGAGATCACACCGAGCAGTTCACCGCTGAAGAGCTCCTGCTCGATGGCGCGACGCTCTTCGGGGAGGTATCCGCCGCGATACGCCCGCACGCGGGACGCGAGTCCCCCACCGTCGTGGGAGAGCTCCTCCTGGCAGTACCGCATGAGCACCTCGGCGGTCTGCCGCGCGCGCACGAAGGTGATGGCCTGGAAGCCGTCGCGCAGGAAGGAGAGGACCAGATCACGCGCCTCGAGATTCGAGCTGCGCCGATCCATGCTCGTGCGGCTCAAGACCGGCGGGTTCCACAGGGCGAAGTGCTTGGGCCCGCGAGGCGATCCATCGCGATCGATGAGCCGGAACGTCGCGCCGATCACGCGCTCGGCGAGCTCGCGCGGGTTGGCGATGGTGGCGCTCAAGCAGATGAAGCGCGGGTCCGCGCCGTAGTGCCGGCAGATGCGCCGCAGGCGGCGCATCACGTTGGCGACGTTCGAGCCGAAGATGCCGCGATAGACGTGGATCTCGTCGCAGACCACGTAGCGCAGGTTGGAGAGGAAGCGCGCCCAACGGGCGTGATTGGGCAGGATACCCGAGTGCAGCATGTCGGGGTTCGTCAGGATGATGGACGCTTCGTCGCGCAGCTTGCTGCGCTGGCGCGACGGTGTGTCGCCATCGTAGGTACCGGCGAGGTGGGCGAGCAAGTCACCGCCGGCCGCCTGCAAGCTGCCGATTCCCTTCAGCTGGTCCTGGGCTAGCGCCTTCGTCGGAAAGAGGAGCAAGGCCGTGGCAGACGGCTCGCGGAGCAGGCCCTCGAGAACCGGGAGCAGGTAGCAGTACGTCTTGCCGCTGGCGGTGCCCGTGGCCACCACGGCATTCTTCCCCGCGCGAACCGTCTCCAGCGTGTGCGCCTGGTGCGTATAGAGTCGTGTGATGCCGATGGCCGCGAGCGCCGCGGTCAAAGTCTCGGGCAGCGGCGATGACAGCTGCCCGTACTGCGCGCGCCGGGGAGGGATCTTCTCGACGTGGACCAGAGCTTCGCTTCGGAGGCCCAGTCCCTCGAGTTTTTCGAGGAGCCGCCGGGGATTCTCGGAGATGCGGGACGTCCGCTTGCGGGCACGGGTCTTGCGACGGCGACGGGAAGGCTGGCGACCCTTCTCAGGTGCTCGATCCATCATGCTGTCCTTTCGGTAGATAGGGCGGCTGGCCTCGTCCCGATCGGGGCGCAGCCCACTCACTAGCGCGATGTGCGGATGCAGCGTGTGCGACGCTATTCTACGGTGCGCCGGAGAGCGGTCAACGCGGGAGTTGCACGCGCTCGCGCAGCGCCGCGAGCGCGTGCAGGAGGATCTCGAAGAGCCCGGTGAGGTCGGAGAGATTGTGCTGCAGGATGTCCAGCAGATCCAGCGGCTCGCCGGTGCGCACGAAGTCGTGGTAGGCGGCCGGGATCTGGCCGCTGTCGATGTCCCCGTCGCCGCGGGGACGACGGCAGATCGCTCGCTCGAGCGTCTTCAGCTTGCAGTTGGGCAGCCTTTTGCCCCACAACCGCCGGGCGAGGTGCAGGAGATCGAGGTGGCTCGACGGATCCTCCCAAGGGAGCCGGTGATGGGCGGCGCGCAGTCTCAGTGCGGGCAGGTCGAAGGCGAGTCCGTTGAAGGAAACCCAGAGACCGGTTCGGGGCGTTTCGGACTGGAAGGCGCTGACGACGGCCGCCTCCTCGGCGTAGTCGCGGGCGAGATACTGCACCGCATCGAGCTGCCAGGCGCCCCCCGCGTCGCGTGGCGTCGCGCGCAGCGCCCCGATCAAGAAGAGCGGCCGGCCCACGAAGCCCAGGCTCTCGATGTCGAAGAGCACGATCGGTGCGGGGGCGCCGTCCGGATTCTGCTCGCGCGTGCCGTGTTCCTTCAGATGGCGACGCAGCAGTTCCTCGGGTGGCAGACGGAGCCGCCGCGGCCTCAACCGGTGTGTGATGCGCGCGTACCCGGGCGCGGCGATTGCATAGTTTGCCCGCGGCAGGAAGCGGGCAATGCCGTCGCGGAGGAGATCATCTCCGGCGCCAGCCGCGTTGCTCGAGCCCTTGCGCACCGTTGCCTCCCTTGCCTGCCGGCTGGATTCGTCTGCCGCCGCACGCGGCACCATCTATCAGGCTAGGGATCGCTGGGCCCGTGCGCAAGCCTTGCGCACCGTGCGGGGCGTGCCGGCGCCCGGCATTCGTCTTGCGCGGCCGCGAGGGGCTCAGGTACCGTGGGAGCGAACGGAATGCAATGTGGAGGCATCCGGGGATGAGCCAATTCCGTGCCGTCGTACGCGGACGTGTTCAGGGTGTCTGCTACCGCGCCGAGACGGTCTCGGCGGCCCGCCAGCTCGGCCTGCGCGGCTACGCGCGCAATCTCCCGGCCGGATCGGTCGAGGTGGTTGCCGCCGGTGAGCGCGATGCGCTCGAGTCGCTGCTCACGTTCCTCCACGAGGGCCCTACCCTGGCCCACGTCGAGCGCGTCGCGATCGACTGGGAAGATGCGAGGCCTCCCGGCGAGGAATTCCGCATCCGCCACTGACCGCCTATCGCAGGCCCCTCCGGCGGTACGGGAACCGTCCTGGCAGGATCCGGGTCGTAAAGGGAGAGCACGGGCGCCACCGGCGACGGTGAATCGACATCCCGTTTCGCTGTCCTCCATCGGGGGGACGTGGACCTAGGGCTGGGAGGGCCGCGGTCGAAGATGCCGGGATCGTTCCCATGAGACAGCCTGCACCGACAGACGACAGGGCCGTCGACCGGCCGTCCGGGCCCGACCGGCACGCCCTCAGCGCCGCCCGCCGGCGTCCGGTCAGGCGACTGTGGCCGGCCGTGCTGGTATGTGTCTGGGTCGCGTTCTCGGCGCCCGCGCCGCGAGCCGAGCCGGTGGCCGGCGACCATCCCCTCAACCAGGAAGAGCGCATCGGTCTCGAGACCGGGGTCATGCTGCGCCAGGCGATCGGCTTCCACGAGGACGAGGTCTGGGAGCACCGGCTCGCCTCCATCGGTTACCGTGTGGCCGCCGTGACCGGTGATACGCGAACGCCGTTCAACTTCCAGATCCTCGATCTGCCGGAGCCGAACGCGATGGCGCTTCCGGGTGGCTTCATCTTCATCACCCGCGGCATGTTGGAATCGGGCATCACCGACGATGAGCTGGCCCACCTGATCGGCCACGAGATCGCCCACGTGCACATGCGGCACTTCGCCCGGAGCTCGCGACTGAGTTCCCTCCTGTCGGTGCTCCAGACGGCGCTCATGGTGGGCGTCCTGGTCGCCGCGCCCAACACACCCTCCGCGTACCAGCGCGTCGAGGTCTCGGACGATCCGGGTCTGAACGAGTGGTCCGTGGGCATGGGCGGCAAGGAGGCTCTCCTCCAGGGCACCACCATTCTGGGGAGTGTCTTCCGGGCGCTCTTCGAACGCGGCTACAGCCGCAAGCTCGAGTTCGAGGCCGATGACGTCGGCTCGCGCCTGGCAGTGAAGGCCGGTTTCGCACCCGAGGGCGGCCCGGGCCTCATGCAGCGCCTGCACGATCGCAGCTACGAGGGGAATCGGTTCAGCTACTGGCGGACGCACCCCTTCTTCGGCGATCGCATCAGCCGGGCGCGAATCCGAATGGCCCACCTGCATCCCCCCGAGCAACCGCCCGACGACACCTCCTACCGGCAATCGATGGCGCTCTTCCTCGCCTCGGCGGCCGACAACGTGACCCACCAGCCCGAAGCGCTCTACCTCTACCGCTGCGCGCTGCAGGTCCAACCGGGGACCCGCGCGTCGCTCAGCTCCGCCCTGGAGATGGTGCGCTTCAAGAGCGCCCGCGAGGAGCGCAAGCACCGGGTCTTGCGCACCTATGGGCCGATCATCGCCGAGTACGACACGCTTCTCGCCCGCGCGGCGCACGAAGACCCGACCTGGAGCGATCTCGCCGAGGCCGAGGCCGAGCGGATCGCGCTCGATGAACGGCGCCGGGAGCTCGAGGCGGAGTACCTGCGCATCCTGGAGGGAACCGACGCCGCGACCGACTTCCTCGAGCGCTTCCTGCTCAACTACCCCGATCACCCCCGGGCCGCCGAGATGACCTGTCGATTGGGTCTGCACTACCTCTTGTCGGAGCGGCCGGGGGATGCGATCTCCGTGTTGGAGCCGCTTGCGGTCGACGCCGGCGCGGGGATGTGGGCCGATAGCGCTCGCGTGGTCCTGGTCCGGTCGATCGAGCAGGTCGAGGACCTTGTGATCTGCTACGAGTTGCTCGAAAGGTCCGGCGCGGAGGAAAGCGAGGTACGAGCGGCCGCCCTCGCGCGCATGGAACACCTCGTCGCGGCGGATGTGGACCTCGATCGGGGGGGGCGGTTCCTGCAGGCGTATCCCCAGACGCCGTGGAACCAGCGGGTGCGCAAGGAGGTGTGGCGCGAGGCGCGCTCTACTTACGAGAACGGCCGTGTACTGGAGGGGCTCCACCGCCGCCAGGAGGCGCTGGATGCGTACTTCGTCATCCTGGCGCTGGCACCGGATTCACCGGCCGCCGACCAGGCCGAGGCCTCGATCGATCGGATCCATCGCCTCGAGAGCGCGAACGACTAAAGGCCCGCGGCAGAAGTGAGCCGGGCTGCGAGTGAGTCGGGGCTACCGATCGCGATTGCAGGCGAGCAGCTTGACGCCGTCCTGGAACGACACCTGGATCTTGAGCGGGTCCACCTCCCGGACGACAACCCCCAGGCCGAAGACCTTGTGGTTGATCACGTCGCCCGCCGTATACTCAAGCCGCATCGTGTAGTTACGAACGTGGTCCAGATCGGCAACTGCCATCAGATCGTCCCACCCCGTGGTCTGCAACGCCGCTTTCCGTCCGGCGGCCGCGCGACTCTTGGGGGGTTGGGGACGATACAGGTGTGTTCCCTGACAGGTGTCGCATGTCACGCGCCGAGGTTGCTTCTCTTCCAGCGTCGTGACGGTGTGATCGCGCATCTCGCGACAGCGGGTACACCAACTCCGGATCGGGCTCCCAACTTTGGCCAGGGCACTTCCCATCGGTATCTCCGCGACAGGGTTTAGGGGCGCTAATGGCGCGCCACCGGGACAGGGAACATCGTGCATGCCTTAAGAGTGTATCCCATCCTACGGCCCCGGGCCGGTGGGGTCAACGCCTGGTCTGTCTCGCGCCGGCCGTGTCCGGCGCCCGGGCGGAAAGTGGCAAGCCGAATCATAGCTGTTGGAGGGCATCCTCCCGGACTGCGCTGAGGTCCTCGGGCTCCTCGAGCCCCACGTGGATGCGCACCATCTCCGGTGTAACCCCTTGTGCCTTCATCTGTTCTGCTGAAAGGCTCGCGTGGGTCATCGAGGCCGGGTGCTGGATCAATGTATCCAGTGTGCCCAGGCTGACGGCCAAGGTGATCATCTCGACTCGCTCTAGGAGGCCCTTCGCGGCATCGAAGCCGCCGGCCATGTCGAAGGAGAAAGTGGCCCCGAAACCGCTCATCTCCCGCTTGGCCGTCTCATGGCCTGGATCATCGGGGAGGCCGTGGAAGTACACGCGGTTCACCTTCGGGTGACTCTGGAGGAACTTGGCGACCTCGAGGGCATTGGTGTTGTGGCGCTCCATCCGCAAACCCAGCGTCCGGAGGCCCCGCAGGCTGAGGAAGGCATCCATCGGGCTGGGGCACGCCCCGGTGTCGGTGCGGAATTTGCGAATGACGGAAGCCTTTTTCGCATTCGTGGTCACGATCCCACCCACGACGTCCCCATGCCCATTGATGAACTTGGTGGTGCTGTGCACCGATACGTCGGCCCCCCGTTCCAAGGGCTTCAGGAAGTAGGGTGTGGCGAAGGTCGCGTCCACGACGACGGTCGCGCCCCCGGCGTGGGCAATCCTGCTGAGGGCCGCAAGGTCGCTGATCCGGCAGGTTGGATTGGCCGGCGTCTCCAGAAACAGCACGCGTGTGTTGGGTTTCAGAGCGCTCTCCACAGCGCCCAGATCCGAGGTGTCTACGAACGTGGTTTCGACGCCGAAGCGGGCCATGACCTGACCGATGAGGTGCACCGTGGGACCGTAGAGGGTGTCACCCGAGACGACGTGGTCACCGTGACCGGCGATGCTCATGATGGAGGCGTGGATCGCGGCAAGTCCCGACGAGAAGGCGATCGACTGCTCGCCGCCCTCGAGGCACGCCATGACGCGCTCGTAGGCCTCGACGGTCGGGTTGGCGATCCGCGTGTAGATGTGGCCCTCGGTCCTGTGGGCGAAGAGATCCGCACCGTGCTCTGGGCTGTCGAAGTAGAAGGTCGAGCTCTGGAAGATGGGCATCGTGTGCGCGTTCATCGGCTTGGCGTGCCCCTCGGCGTGCAGCGCCTGCGTCATGAACCCCTTTCCCTTCATAGACATGAGCCTTCCCTCCCCTCTCATCGACCCAAGGAGTGGCGCGCGGCCACGGGTGAACCAACAAGCCTAACGCATCGGTGATGCATCCAACAGGGATGTTTCCGAGTTCGGCACCATTCGCCTTCCTTACCGGCTGCCCCCTTCCCCCCCCCGCAGCTCGCGGATCTCGACAGGCACCACCGGCCGGCGTATGCTCTTCGGGGGTGTCGGAGAGTGCGAACCGGTGGTTGGAGGGACGGTGTGATGAGTCTCAGCAGGGAGTTCGATCAGCGGCTCAAGGACGCCATGCGTGCGAAGCAGGCGCGGGAGCTGACCGTGCTGCGCATGGTGAAGGTGCGCGTGAACGAGCACATCCGGACGCAGAAAATAGAGGGCGAACCGTTGGATGAGGACGTGCGCGAGATCGTCGCCGGCTACGTCAAGCAACTGAAGAAGTCCCTCCCGGAGTTCGAGAAGGGCGGCGAAGCCGCGCGCGGGGCCATCGAGGGGATCCGCTTCGAGATTGCGTATCTGGAGCCCTTCCTCCCCCGGCTGATGGACGAGGGCGCGACGCGCGCTGTTGTCGCCGAGACCGTCGAGGAAGCCGGCCACCCGCCAGCCCGCCTGAGCGGGAAGGTGATCGGAATGGTGATGAAGAAGCACAAGGGCGAGGTCGATCCCGTCCTGGTGCGCCGGCTGGTCGAGGAGGCGCTGGCCGAATGCCCGCAGACGCGGGGGCGGGCGACGACATCCGCTCTGCCAGGCATCCCCTCGCCATCCGTATCATCAAGCTCTGCAGCCGGCCGCAGCTCGCCCGGCGAGAGGGTGTCTTCCTCCTCGACGGGGCCCACCTCCTCGAGGAGGCCGTCCGTTCACCCCATGAGGCCGAGGTCGTTCTCATCGCGCCGCCGTTCTCGAAG
>JAUVTV010000026.1 GCA_030601305.1 Candidatus Eiseniibacteriota bacterium
ATTCGCTGGCCAGCGGATCCGTCGTCAGCGCTTCGGTCCCGTCGTAGAGGCTCTCGTCCTCCATGAGCGATTCCAGGAGTGGGATCAGGTCGCTGTTCCCGGTGCTGCGTGCGGCCACGACCTTGAGCACGACCAACGAGCAGAGGAACCGGCCCCGGGCGTGGAGCGTCCCCAGCAGCCGCTCAACGCGCCGCAGCGGCAACTCGCCCTCGCCCAACCCGATGCGGCTGGCGATCTGATCGGCCGCATGTCTGGCGCGGGGACCCGTGTGGACGAGACCTGCGAGGTTGCCCTCGAGGATCTTTTCCAAGGCCTCTACCGGGTCCATCGATCTCTTCTCCACAAGTGTTCCGGCAAAGGTGCACCTATCTACGGGAATCTTCGACGGATCCGGCGATCAACTTGAAGGGGGGAACGGCGGGGCTGGGTCAGGAGGCTGTCCCTCGCCATCTTCAATGGAACGGAGATCCTCACCTTGCAGTTCGGCCGACCCAAGACGGTCGCAACCTTATGAACGAAAACAAGTTATGATCTGGGCGCACCGATGTTCCGCACCCCAACCTAGCCCTTGGACATCGATTCGGCTTCCGGCCGCGGCCGATTCCGCTGGCTGTCCCAATACGGCGACAGCTTCCGCAAGTTGGCTACGACCGCGGGGAACACGGCGATGATCCGGTCGATCTCCTCGGCGGTGTTGTAGCGGCTCAGGCTGAAGCGAACCGAACCGTGTACAGCCGTAAATGGTACGTTCATGGCCCTCAGCACGTGCGAAGGCTCCAGCGAACCCGAAGTACAGGCCGATCCGCTGGAAGCGCAGATGCCGTGCGCGTCGAGTTGGTAGAGGATTCCCTCGCCTTCTATGTAGTGGCACGCCAGATTGAGCGTGTTGGGCAGGCGCGGCGCGCCCTTCCCGTTGACCTCGACGTAGGGGATCTGCTCCTCGAGAGCCCGTTCCAGCCGATCGCGCAGCTCGCGCATGTGGACCACGTCCTCGTCCCGGTGGGCGTGCGCCAGCTCGACCGCCTTCGCCAACCCCACGATGAAGGCGACGTTCTCGGTTCCCGCACGGCGCCCCGTTTCCTGGTGGCCGCCGAGCATGAACGGACGCCAGCGCGTGCCGCGCTTGACGTAGAGCGCACCGACGCCCTTTGGCGCGTGCAGCTTGTGCCCCGAGAAGGACAGCATGTCGACGGGCTGCATGTCGCCGCGCAGATCGATCGGCAGTTTGCCCATCGATTGCGTCGCGTCGGTGTGGAAGATGATCTGCGGATTGGTCTCCTTCGCGATACGTGCGAGCTCCGCGACGGGGAAGATCACGCCGGTTTCGTTGTTGGCGTGCATGATCGAGACGAGGAGCGTGTCGGGCCGCAGCGCGCGCACGAAATCGGCCGTGTCCAGATTGCCATCGCGATCCACAGGAAGAAAGGTGACGTCGTAGCCTCTGCGCTCCAACTCGATGCCAACCTCGAGGACCGCCGGGTGCTCGACCGACGTCGTGATCACGTGCCGGCGATCGGGATTGGCCCGGCAGGTTCCGAAGATGGCGGTGTTGTTGCTCTCCGTGGCGCACGAGGTGAAGAGGATTTCGGTGACGTCGACGTCGCCCAGGAAGTGCGCGATCTGTTTCCGCGCGGTCTTGATCGCTCCTTGCGCGCCGCGCGCCGTCTCGTAGGCCGAGCTGGGGTTGAAGTACTGATCGGAGAGATACGGGGTCAGCGCCTCGATGACCTCGGGCGCAACCCGCGTGGTGGCGTTGTTGTCGACGTAGATCGTCTTCATGCCATCCTTCTCATACGGCGATGACGCGGATGCGGTCGTCGACACGATCCTTGAGCGTCGTCTCGACGAATACCTTGAGCGTCTTGCCCGCCGCGGCGCACGTCGCGCAGGCCCCGCCCAGGCGGCAATACACCACGTGGTCCTTGATATCGACGATCTCGATATCGCCGCCGTCCTTCTGCAGCATGGGCCGCACGTACTCGCCCACGATCTTCTCGACCTGCTTGCCGAACTGGTAGGGCGAGAGCTCGAGCTCCTCCCGCGGCGCGGGCATTCCGGGAGCCGACTTCAGCTCGGACACCTTTGTGCCCCATATGTCATCGAGGAGATCCTGCAAGCCGCCGGGCTGATGGTGACACGACATGCAGGCGCCGCCGGCCTTGATCGCGTTGGTGATCTCCGCAATGGTGCCCAGCTTGAGCTCCTTGATCTTGCGCCGGATGTACGGTTCGCTGAGGCCGAAGCACTTGCAGACGATGCGCCCCTCTTCCTGCTCCTCGGTGCTCACGTCGAGCCCGAGCTCCTTGAGATCCACCCCGCGCTTCTGCGCCCAGTTGAAGATCGCCGCTTGCAGAGCTTCGGCGCCCATCACGGAACAGTGGATCTTTGCCTCGGGGAGCCCGTCGAGGTAGTCGACGATGTCCTGGTTCTTGACCTCGAGCGCCTGGATGGGCGTGTAGTGATTCCCTTCGATGATCTTGCAGAGTGCCTCCGAGGCCGCGATTGCAGATGTGCAACCGAATGTCAGGTAGCGCGCCTCGGTGATCACGTCCTGGGTGGGATCGGTCGGATGACGGCGCACGCGAAAGGTGAAGCGCAGCGCGTCGCCGCAGGCGATCGAGCCGTGCTCACCGAGCCCGTCGGGGTTCTCGATCTCCCCCATGTGGGTGCCCGGTTTCCCCTGCACCGCGTCCATGAAGAGCTGCTTGGTCTTTTCCGTGTATTCCCAGGCCATGGGGGTCCTCCACCGCTTTGGCTCATCGAAGACAGTCTGGCATGGTAACCGCCGCGGGATGCCGGTTTCAAGGTACCACAGCCTCCTCACCTCCGATGCATCCGGCAGGTTCCCGCGTGCCATCGCGTGCGCTACACTCCGAGCCCGGGGTGGTTTGCGGGCCCGCGGCGGGCCCCGGCCAGGGGGATGAAGAGGATGCCTGCGCACATCTCGCTCGAGGCGGGCGACATTGACCTCTTGCAGGAGGCCATCAGCTACATGGCCCGGCGGTTCTTCGACCCGCAGGACGGGATTCGCCTCGCCGAGATCGAGGGACGTCTCGATCACGCCCGCCGCGGCGGCGGGCAGCTCGCCCTAGAACCCTTCCACACCGAGCTCCTCCAGCGCGTCCTTCGCGCCTACGCCGACGAGCTGCACCACCCGGCGAGCGATGCCTCGAACCGCGCTCGCGTGCAGGCGCTGCGCGGGTTCGCCGGCCGGCTGGATCGCGGGAGTAGCGTCCTCGGTCGTGTCCGCCGCTGGCTGGGCCTGGGCTGAGCGACTGGCGCACTCAGCCGGGCTTCCGCGGCCCGCCCGTGACAGAAGTGCTCCGTTGCCACGGGCTGCTAGATCCCGTCCCCCGCTTGCGCTAGACTGCCGCGGCGTGGAACACCTGATCTCACAAGCTTGGTTCGAGCCCCTCGCCATGGGCTTGCTGCTGCCCATCGTCGTCGTCTCCCTGGCCGTGCTGGTCAAGGGCGCTGACTGGCTCGTCGCGGGCGCCGCGGGTCTCGCCTATCGCCTGGGGATCTCCAAGATCATCGTCGGCGCCACCGTGGTTTCGCTGGGGACGACCAGTCCTGAGGCGGCGGTGTCGGTGATGGCCGCCTGGTCGGGACGTCCCGGGCTCGCGCTCGGCAACGCGGTGGGCTCGATCATCGCCGATACGGGGCTCATCTTCGGGTTGGGCTGTCTCCTCGCGACGCTGCCCGCAGACCGCTACGTCCTCAAGCGACAGGGCTGGGTACAGTTCGGCGCCGCGGTGCTTCTCGCCGTCCTCTGCTATGGGGCGTTCGCCATCCGAGGGGATGCGGCCGAGCTCGGCCGCGGTGTTGGCGTCTTCTTTCTCTTCCTGCTGGTCATGTACATGTACGCGTCGGTGCGCTGGAGTCGGCAGCACCCCCGGGCACAGCCCCAGGCACAGCCCACGGCACACGCACCGCAGAACGGGCGTCCGGCACTCCTTCTCTTGGGCTTCATCGTGATCGGTCTCGCGCTGGTGGTCCTCGCCAGTCACGTGCTGATCTGCTCCGTGTCGGTCATGGCGGTGCGCTGGGGTGTGCCGCAGGTCGTGATCGCGGCGACGCTGGTGGCCCTGGGCACGTCCCTCCCCGAGCTGGTGGTCGGCATGACCAGCATCGCGAAGGGACACTACGAGCTCCTGGTGGGAAACGTGATCGGCGCCGACGTGCTGAACGTGCTCTTCGTGATCGGCGCATCCGCGGCCGCCGCCAAGCTGCCCATCGTCGAGGCGGGCGCCAGCGTGCCGCACATCTTCCTTTATCTGCACCTGCCGACGATGATCCTCATCTTGCTCCTCTTCCGCATCTATATCTTCCGCGCAGTGCGTACGGGCAGTTTCCGGCGATGGTATGGATTGCCGCTGGTCCTCATCTACGTGGGTTACGTGGTCGCGCAGTTCCTGCTGTCGGTGTCGGGAGGTGCGGGGGGGCACAGCTAGGAGCGTGTCTTCTTCCTCGCTCGTCGCACACGCGGCATCACGGTGTTTGGGTCTCCCGTTGCCAGCGCGGCGAGTGGCACGACCCGCACGCGATCGGCCAGATCGAACTCCCGGCTCCCAGGATAGAGAATCGTCAGCCAATCCAGTTTCAGATCGGCCAGTGCGCTCCGCATCGAAGATGTGAGACGCGGTGCATCTTGCCGTTTCATCTCGACGCCGATCCGGCGGCCGTTCTTGAAGAGGAGCAGATCCAGCTCCGCGCCCTTGTGCGTTGCCCAGAAGTAGACTTCGTCCGGCTCGATCAACCTCAGCGTCTCCTCAACCGCGAAACCCTCCCAGGAAGCTCCGCACTTGGGATGGGAAAGGAGATCCTTCTCGGTGCGGATCCCGAGAAGTCGGTGCAGCAAGCCGCTGTCCCGAACATAGACCTTGGGTGATTTGACCTGACGTTTCTTGAGGTTCTCGTGCCAGGGAGGAAGCGTTCTCATGATGAAGAGATCGCTGAGCAGGTCCAGATATCGTCGCACCGTGGGCTGGCTCACGTCCAACGAGCGGGCGAACTCGGCTGCGTTCCAGATGTTCCCATGGTAGTGCGCCAGCATCGTCCAGAAGCGCAGCATCGTTGTGGCTGATACGTTAATGCCCAGCTGCGGCATATCGCGCTCTAGATACGTCCGCACGAACTGCTGGCGCCAACGGACGCTGTCGGCTTCGGACCGGGCCAAGTAAGCCAGTGGAAAGCCTCCCCGTCGCCAAAGACGGGCCAGGGCTTTGGATCCGAGTTCCTCCAATCCGAAACCGGTGAGCGTGATGGTCTCCAACCGTCCTGCCAATGATTCAGAGGACTGACGCAGGAGTGCGGGGGACGCGCTGCCAAGGATCAGGAGGCGCGACCGCAGCGGCGTCCGGTCGGCGAGGACTCGCAGGACCGGGAAGAGGTCGGGTCTGCGTTGGATCTCGTCGATGACGATCACGCCACGCAAAGGGGTGAGCGCGGTCATCGGCTCGGTGAGACGGGCGAGGCTGGCCGGGTCCTCCAAGTCGAAGTACCGGGGCGATTCGGCAGGCACGATTTGCCGTGCGGCGGTCGTCTTGCCGGACTGCCGCGGCCCGATGAGCGCCACGACGCGACTGCGTTTGAGTGCGGCACGGATGCTGCCTAGTAGCTGGGAACGGCTGATCATGCGCGCATGATACCGTGAAAATCGAACATCTCAAGTTCTTTTTTCACGGTAAGCGATTTCGCCCTGAGGCCGCAATATATTTCAGATAAGCACGTTACGAGCCAAGCGCCTGGATCCAGAGAAACCATCGAATTCCATGCGATGCGGGGAATCGTAGGCGGCGGCGGCTCCGTGACATCCGCTGCACGCATCGTCTCTGACACCTATGCTTCTCTTGGAGAGGGAAGTGGCCAATGCGCCAACCGTCAGAATCTCCGTGAAACGTGTCCTCGGAGGGCCCATGAACCGTCGACTGACACCCATGATGCTTCTGCTCGTGCTTCTCGGCTGCACCCGATCCGAGCCCACGCCGGATCCGGAGCTCCTCCGCGGCTACATGAGCTGGACGGCCGCCCACAGGTGGGGACAGGTGAAGCCACCAGGCAACCGTCATTCGAACCACTATGCATTGGGTAGCGGCGTGGCCTGCACAATCGCAGGCGCGGTCGGGCTCAAGTGGCCGAACGGCGGCTTCATTACGAACAGAGTGGACAGCAGTGCAGAAGAAGAGCCCACTCACTTCCAATGGACGGAGCCCCGCGGAGCAGGCCGCATGTCCTGGAATCACCAGTACGGCCTTGTGTACCTGCGGTGGGTGAGATCTGGTGGGCAGAGCAACTCCATGCCTTGTTGCATGCTCGACACTTTGGGGCAGGTTCACTGGGTCCGGGACATCTCCGTGGCGCAGGAGCCGCGAGTGTCGGACTTGGGAACCACCGCGCTCATCGCCCGGCAGCGCTATCCGGTCGAGTTGATCCTCCGTGAGATGGACCTTCAGGAGCTTCGGCCGGACGCAGGCGAAGCTGCCCGCGAGGCATACAGACAGGCCCGCCTAGAGGCACGGCGACGCGCACGCGCGAGGGACAGCGTATTGATTCGTTTCGTCGACGTCTCCGGCCAGGACGCTGGCACGTACAAGCGGCCTGCCTTCGAATTCCCAGTGGGCAGCCGCCCGTACCAAGAAACCGACACGTACGGACATGTCGAGTTCATTCCGTCAACCGACCATTTCTTGGTCCTGACGCACCCTCACAGACGCGACTGGGACCCCCCACCCACCCGGCACCGCGCCCTTCTCTGCCTCGACCACACGGGGTCTCTGCTGTGGGAGCACGAATTCGGTGAGATGTCGATCGATGAGTATGTCTTTGCGGACGACGGCAGGTTGATCATCGCCCACGGAAGCCACAGGAAGAGCGACTCGCCTGGAGAGGAGTCAGCAGCTGAATGGACCAGCGCGATCTGCGCGCTCACCTCAGAGGGCAAGTTGCTCGCGAGCGCGGAATGCGAGGCCGAGCTGATCCTGCCCGTGGTCTCCGTAGATCCTCCGGTGCTCTACTTCTTCGCTGGGGAGCTGGTAGCGGTCGATCTGACCAACGGAGAGAGTCATTCGGTCCCGCCCCTGGCGCCGCTCTACGAGCTGCATTCGTCCCGCCTGATGTGGGAGCGAACCGCCTCGCGCCAATTGGTTCATTCTCATTTGGGGCTGCAGAAGACATCAGACCCCATCCCGCCCTTGGACGAGGCGCTGCGGATGCAATCGCAACACCAACCCTAAATCGCCCGGGTGATCTTGCGATCCGGCGGGCCCGCCACGGTCACCTTCTTCCTGGTGCGGCGTGTCGATGTGGTCTTCCTGCGCGTGGTGGGCGGTTTGGCTTCCGAGACCTTCGGCTCTGTGACTGCGGACGATCGCGCAGAGCGTCGGGCAGCGCTCGCCCGGCTTGGCGAGCGGCGACGGCGACGGCGCGCAGCCTGCCCCAGTCCGGTGACCACCCACGTGCCGCCGGCCCGCTCGTCGCGCGTGACCTCGAGCAAACCGTGGGCCTGGGCATCCTCGAGCAGCTCACCGAAGGTCGAGTAGCCGTAGCCGCTCTCGTTGAAGTCGGGCCGCTTGCGCTTCATGGTGTCCTTGATGAGTGACGAGAAAAGCTGATCGCGTCCCTCGCGCAGGAGCGCGCGCGTCGTCGAGAGCAGGAAGTCGAACAGCTTGCGCTGCTCGGCGGGCACATCCTCGAGAGATTCGACCTGCCGGCCGGCACGCTCCTTCATGAGGTCGTCGTAGAAGATGAACTCGTCGCAGCCGGACACCAGGAGCTGCGAGGTCGAGTTGCGCACGCCCACGCCGATGACCGCCTTGTTGTTCTCGCGCAGTTTGGCCACCAGAGGCGAGAAGTCGGAGTCGCCGGACACGATGACGAAGGTGTCGAGGTGCGCCTTCCCGTGACACAGGTCCATGGCATCCACGACGAGGCGGATGTCGGCGCTGTTCTTCCCCGAAAGTCGCGGGCGCGGGATCTCGATGAGCTCCACACCGGCCTCGTGGAGGTCGGTCATGTACTCTTTGTGATGGCTCCAGTCGGCGTAAGCCTTCTTCATGATGATCTTGCCCTTCTCCAGGAGCCGCTGGAGTACATGGTGCACCTCGAACCGCAGGCCGGCGTCGCGGGCACCCAGGGCGACGTTGTCGAAGTCGATGAAGAGGGCCAGATTGCGTTCCTGATCCTGACGCATGGATTCCTCCCTGCGGGCGCCCGCGCGCAGCAGGCATGCCTCGCGACCGGATCATAGCCGCTGGCAAGCCGCGTGTCCAAGCCGCATGCGGGTCCCGGGGCATGCTATACTCCTGGGCCGACTTCGGAGGAGGCGCGCCATCGGGAATCTCAAGCTGCTGCTCACCTACTTGCGTCGCTATCGCGCCAGACTGGCGATCGGCCTCGCAGCGATGCTCCTGGCGACGGTCTTCTCACGCCTCATCCCGTGGCTCCTCAAGCCCGCGATCGACGGTTTGAAGGAGGGCGCGCCACGGGGCCACATCGCCCAGATCGCCGTGGGGATGGTCGTGGCCGCCGCCTTCGGAGCGTTGTTTCTCTATCTGCAGCGCTGGTTGCTCATCAGCACCTCGCGGCGCGTGGAGTACGACATCCGCCGCGACCTCTTCGCCCACATGCAGCGGCAGGACCTGTCCTTCTTCGGGGGGCGTAAGACCGGCGATCTGATGGCCCACTTCACGAACGACCTCAACGCGGTGCGCGATGTCGCCGGACCCGGGATCATGTACGCGGCCACGATGACGACCATGCTGGTCACGTCCATCGCCTTGATGCTCGCCATCAATCCGATTCTCACTCTGGTCGCGTTCGCGCCCTATCCGATCATCACAGTGGTGACCTTCTTCTTCGGCCGTGCGATGTACCGCCGATCGCGCAGGGTGCAGGACCTCTTCGGCGACCTCTCGGCACGTGTCCAGGAGGACCTCGGCGGCATCCGGGTTACGCGCGCCTACGTGCAGGAGGAGAACAGCGCGCGCAACTTCGAGACGCTCAGCCGCGCGTACCTCCAAGCCAACATGGATGTCGCCCGTCTCCGCGGAGTCTTCTTCGCCGCGATGAACGCACTGGCCGGGACGGGTCTCGTCCTCGCGCTCCTCGTCGGCGGGCGGCAGGTGATGGCCGGGACGATCAGCTTGGGCGCCCTGGTCGCCTTCTCCGCGTATCTGGCGGAGCTTACCTGGCCGGTGATCGCCGTCGGTTGGGTGATCGGCATGCTGCAGCGCGGCGCGAGTGCGGTCGGGCGCATCAACCGCGTGCTCGAGAGCCAGCCGGCGATCATCTCCGGACAGCTTCACGACCGGCCCATCCCGCGCGTCCGTTTCGATCACGTCACCTTTCGCTACCCCGGCGCAGCCGAGGATGCGCTTCGCGACATCACCTTCGCGCTCTCGCCGGGTGAGACGCTAGGGATCGTCGGGCGCACCGGATCCGGGAAGAGCACGATCCTGAAACTCTTGCTGCGCTTCTATGACCCGACCGAGGGACGGATCCTCCTGGACGATGCCGATCTGCGCGAGCGCGACCTGGATCAGCTCCGCGCCATCATGGGCTACACCCCGCAGGACGGCTTCCTCTTCTCACGGACGATCGCCAAGAACATCGCCTATGGCGTGACCCACGCGGACGCGGAGAGCATTCGGCGCGCCGCAGAGCGCGTGCATCTTCACGACGAGATCACCGGATTCGCGAACGCGTACGAGTCACTGGTGGGCGAGCGCGGCATCACGCTTTCGGGCGGCCAACGACAGCGGGCCTCTCTCGCGCGGGCGCTGATCACGGAACCCGAGCTGCTCCTCCTGGACGACACGCTATCCAGCGTGGATGCTGAGAAGGAGACCGAGATTCTGGATGAGCTGCGCGACTTCATGGTTCAGCGCACCTGCATCGTGGTTTCGCACCGCATCTCGGCGGTGCGGCACGCCGACCTGATCCTGGTTCTGGAAGACGGGGAGCTGACCGAATCGGGCAGGCACGAAGAGCTGCTGAAAGGCGGCGGTCTCTACGCGCGGCTGTACGCGCGGCAGCGCTTGGCGGCCGAGATCGAGGGCACAGCCTAGGGGAAACGATTCATGCGGGGAGGCGCGGGTAGCGGGGGTGGCCGCTTGCTTGTCGCGGGCGAGGAGCGCCTCGGCAAGGTGTACGACCACAAGCTCATGCTGCGCATGCTGCACTACCTGCGCCCGTCTGCCGGCCGGGTCGTCTTGGCGACCGCGCTCCTCATCCTATCCTCGCTCACCGCCCTGGCGGGGCCCCTCATCACGCGGTACGCCATCGACACCTTCATCGCCCAGAAGGACTACGAAGGCCTGCTGCACATCTGCCTCCTCTGGTTCGCGATCCAGCTCGGCACCAGCGGCCTGCAGTACGCTCAGCTCGTCACGATGAACCTGATCGGCCAGCAGGCCATGTTGCGACTCCGCCGGGAGATCTACGCGCAGCTGCAGCGCCTGCCGATCGCCTTCTTCGACCGCAATCCCGTCGGCCGTCTGATGACCCGGGTGACGAACGACGTCGAGGTGCTCAACCAGATGTTCACCCAGGGGGTGGTGGCCATCTTCGGAGATATCTTCGCGCTGGCGGGCATCATGGTCGTCTTGCTCGTGATGAACACGAAGCTCGCGCTGGTGACCTTTGCATCGCTGCCGTTCGTCTTCCTGATCAGCATCCAGTTCCGTCGCCGAGTGCGCCACGCTTTCGTCGACATCCGCCTCGCGCTCGCCAAGATCAACGCGTATCTCCAGGAGAGCCTGAGCGGCATCTCGATCATCAAGGCGTTCCGCCGCGAGGAACGCAACGACGCGGAGTTCGCCGAGCTGAACGCGGAGCACCGCGATGCGTTCCTGCGGTCCGTGCGCGCGTTTGCGATCTACTTCCCGCTGGTCGAGCTGATCCAGTCGGTGGCGGTCGCGCTCATCATCTGGTACGGGGGCGGGCGCGTGCTCCAGGACGAGCTGAGCTTCGGTGCGTTGGTCGCGTTCATCCAGTACGTGGGCCGCTTCTTCCGGCCGATCCGCGACCTCTCCGACAAGTACAACATCATGCAGGATGCGATGGCCTCCTCGGAACGGATCTTCGATCTCCTCGACAAGGAGCCCGAGGAGGCGCCGCTCACGTCGATCGCACGTTTCAACCCGCGTGCGGATCTCTGCTACGAAGACGTCTCCTTCTCGTACGACAAGATCGTTCCCGTTCTGAGTGACGTCAGCTTCTGCATCCCGGCCGGCAAGACCACCGCTCTGGTCGGATCGACCGGCAGCGGCAAGACGACGCTGGTCGCGCTGCTGACGCGTTTCTACGAACCCACCGCTGGGAAGATCACGCTGGGCGGCGTCGACGTTCGCGACATCCCGCGCCGCGAGCTGCGCCGCATCATGGCCGTCGTGCAGCAGGACGTCTTCCTCTTCTCGGGCACGCTCGAAGAGAACATCCGCCTGTGGGAGGAGTCGATCTCGGCCGAGCAGCTCGCTGCCGCCATTCGCACGAGCCATGTCGATCACCTGCTGCGGCGGCTGCCCGACGGGCTTGCAACGCAGGTCACCGAGCGTGGGTCGAGCTTCTCCACCGGCGAACGGCAGCTCCTCGCCTTCGCCCGCGCGCTCGCGTTCGATCCCGAGATCCTGATCCTGGACGAGGCGACGGCGAGCGTCGACAGCGAGACCGAGGCGTTGATCCAGGACGCACTCCAGGCGCTCTTGCGCGGACGCACAGCGGTTGTGATCGCGCACCGTCTCTCGACCATCCGCAACGCGGATCAGATCCTGGTGGTGCACCACGGCAGAATCGCCGAGCGCGGAGATCACGCCGAGCTGCTGGCTGCGGGGGGTGTCTACGCGCGGCTCTATCGCCTGCAGTTCAAGCGGCAGGAAGCGGACGTGGGATAGGTTCACTCCAGAATCTCGACCCCGCCGGTATCGATGTCGTAGTACGCGGCCACGACGGCGGTGCGCCCTACGGCCACGAGTTCCGAGATCAGCGGCTCGGACTCGCGAAGCTCGCGGGCCACCCGTCGCGCGTTGGCCCGCGCGGCGTTGTCCACCAGATCCCCGGGATGTCCTTGGACCTCGTCGAGAGCCGGGCGCAGGGCTGCGACCACGGAACCGATGTGCCCTTCGTGTTCACCGCCCGCCGCAGCGCCGATCATCGCGCCGCACTTCGAGTGCCCGAGCACGATGAGAAGCGGTACATCGAGGTGAGCGGCCGCAAACTCCAGGCTTCCCAGGCCGAGATCGCCCAGCGCATTGCCGGCCACGCGCACCTCGAAGAGGTCGCCGAGACCCCGGTCGAAGATCAGCTCGGGTGACACGCGTGAGTCGGAGCAAGTCAGTACCGCCGCGATCGGATGTTGCCCCTCCGAGATCTCGCTGCGCCGTTCGGGGCTCTGATGCGGGTGGCGATACGCCCCAGGAATGTACCTTTGGTTCCCGGCAAGAAGGAGGTCCAGCACTTCGCGCGCCTTCTCGGGCATTGCGCTCGCATCGCTCATGGTTCCATCTCCGTCTCTCGGGCAAACGGCGCGCTTACTGCACGGGAAGGGACGCCCAGCAGGCGTAGATGTCGACGGTGCGATCACCAACGGTCGGCGGAGGAGGAAGCGGCCGGCCCGCGCTCCGCGGACCCGACGAGAGAACGATCACACGTGAGGAGTCCAAGGACGCCGAGGCCATCTCGAGGAGCAAGCCTCGTACCCACATGGCGCGCGCCTGCGCAAGACCCGAGTTCGATCCGTAGCGGGCGGTGGCATTCCCGCCCAGCGGGACGCGGTCGGAACGCCCCACCAACAGCAGGAATCCAAGCTCGTTCGCTTCCGCCCAGTCGTTGATCCGCGTCAGATCGCCGGTCAGCCCCGCGCGCACCAGCATCTCGTCGCCGACGTGGCCCCCCGAGGGGAAGGGACCGACCGTGGCGAGGTGTTCGAACCCGAGCGCAACCTCGGGCTGAGGTGCGGTCACAGGCGGTGCGGTCGTCTTGAAGCTGATGAACTGCGGACTCGATGACGCGAAGACGACAATCGCCCCAATGAAGATGACGACCCCCGCCACGGAGTTCCACGCTCCCCGCAGGATACAGCTGAGAATCAGTCCGGCGGCCAGCAGAAGAAGGCAGCAGATCGTCAGGATCAGATCGCGTCCTTCGGGAAACTGCACGTGCGGGATGAAGCGGAGCTGTTCCATGGTCTCGCCCAGCGTGCCGCGCGAACGCTGGCCGATGCCGCGGATCGCCTCGATCAACTCCTCGTGCCGCTCCTGCTGCACGCCGGTATCGGGGAGCCGGCGGGTCAGGATCTCTTCGAGACGCAGCGTGGTGGGCGCGCCGGTCGACGTGCGTCCGCCGGTGATCATGAACCAGAGCATCAGCGGGCCGGTGAGCACGCAGAGAACGAGGCCGATCAGGAAGAGCCGTGGCAGGCGCCGTTGCCGGCGGGGGCGATCCTCGGAAGCGGTCTCGTCCCATCGCGATTCCTCGCCCCGCTCCCAGAGGCGCAGATACCAGAAGATGCTCGCCCCGATGAGCAATCCGCCCAGCAGGAATATGTAGGGCACAAGGTGTTCGAAGAGCATCCCTGTCTCCCCGGCGAAAGTCACTCCTCGCGGGCACTTTACGACGGATAGGCCGGGGGGACAAGCACTCCTTGGCAGGTCGCCGCCGGTGGACTAAGGTTGAACGCCCGCGCGGATGCATCGCCGTGGCCCGGGTCACTTCGGACGAGGAACGTGGCATGTGCAAGTGGGAGCGCGTCATCGCCCACGTCGACATGGATGCCTTCTATGCCTCGGTGGAGATCCGTGACGACCCCTCCCTGCAGGGGAAGCCGGTGGTCGTCGGCGGCTCCAGCAGGGGGCGCGGCGTCGTGAGCGCGGCCTCCTACGAGGCACGTCGCTACGGCATCCACTCTGCGATGCCCATGGCCGAGGCCGAGCGGCGCTGCCCGCACCTGGTGCGCATCCCGGGCAGCTTCTCGAAGTATCAAGACGTCTCGGACCGGATCATGGAGATCCTGCGCTCCTTCTCCCCCGCCATCGAACCGCTCTCCCTCGACGAGGCGTTCCTCGATCTGACCGGCACGGAGAAGGCACAAGGTCCACCCCCACAGGTTGGCCGAAAGATCAAGAATGCGATTCATGAAACCACCCGGCTCACCGCCTCGGTCGGGATCGCGCCGGTCAAGTTCGTCGCCAAGATCGCCTCGGATCTCGAGAAGCCCGACGGCCTGGTGGTCGTGGATCCGGGAACGGTCGAGTCATTCCTCCGGCCCCTCGAGATCAAGCGCCTTTGGGGAGTCGGACCCCGCACCCAGGAGGCGCTGAGGGAACTGGGGGTCAGGACCATCGGCGATCTCGCGAGCCTCGACCGGCGCACGCTCACCGGACGCTTCGGTCTCCACGGCGAACACCTGCACAACCTGGCTTCGGGTCACGACGAGCGTACGATCGTACCCGACTGGGAGGCCAAGTCGTACAGCCACGAGAACACGTTCGCCGACGACCGCGCCGATGCCGACTTCCTGGAAGCGATCCTGCTGGACCAGGCGCATCGCGTCTCGCGTCGCCTGCGGCGCGATGGTGTGACGGGCCGCATCGTGCAGATCAAGATCCGCTATCACGACTTCAGCACCTTCACGCGTCGCGTGAGCCTGGATGGACACACCGCGGATGCGAGCCAGATCTACCGCGTGGCCCAGCATCTCTTCCACAAGAACTGGACGCGCAAGGCGGTGCGTCTCCTGGGTGTGGGCGTAAGCGGCGTCATCCCGGCCGCGAGCGAGTCGCTGGACCTCTTCACCCCCTCCCAGGTTCAGGACCGGCGCCGCCGCCTCGCCGAGACGATCGATCGCATCGAGGAGCGTTTCGGCCGCGGCAAGGTCATCCCCGCGAAGACGATGAAGCCGAGGCCCCGGTCCGATGGTGCGTAGACGACTGTCTCGCCCCGCGTCGGAAGCGGGTCCTCCTTTGTGTTTTCCCCACACATTTGCGTTTTTCCCCTGTGCGAACTACAATTCAGATGTGGCTTGATCCGTGATTGGATTCCCGTTGCTCGTTCTCAGGCCCAGGAGGTGCGTGATGAGGGAAACGCTGTGTGGCCTCGCTGTCTTCCTCCTCTTCACTGCGACCTGTGTCGCGCAACCCGCCAACCTGGACTGCGGCGTCTACATCGCCCACCACCCCATCGGCATGGCGTTCTCCTCCGATCCGCCGCCCGCGGGATGGTGTCAGCACTACCTGGATAACCACGCCATCACCGATCCAGCCGAGCAGAACCCTCGGATCCACGAGATCGGCCCCGCGATCTGGTACGTGCTCGCCTTCTGGTATGAGCCGAAGGAATGGTGCAGCTGCGAGTTCGGCCTGGGGCGATACACCGGCGAGGTCTTCGGTTTCAGCGATTGGGGCGCCTGCTTTCCGGGCACGGGTCTGGAGGTTCCGACCGCGGGCTGGCCGGGACCGGAGCAGGGCGTCGCCCTCATTGCGGGCGATGTGCCCTGGCAGGGCACGATGATTCCTGTCTACTACTTCGCGGGCTACGTATATGAACAGGATGAGATTCCGCTGGCCGTCCATCCCGGAACCGGCTTCGGAGGCTTCCGGAACTGCGACGATCCGCCCCAGAGATGGGACGCCGTCTGTCTCGGGAGCATGGGTCTCTTCACGGACGGCCTCTATTGCGAGCCCATCCCGTGCCACACCTATGTCTGCTGTCTGGACGGTGAATGCACGCTGCTCGAGTTCGAGTACGAATGCGAGCTTCTCGGAGGCGAGTGGCACCCGGAGTGGGAGTCGTGCGAACCGAACCCATGTCCGTCGCTCTATGCCGTGTGCTGCATCGAGTGGGAGTGTCTCATCGCTCGCGAGGGCGATTGCGACGAGATGGGTGGCATCTGGCATCCGGATCGGGGCGTCGAGTGCTGGCCGGAAGACATCTGCGCCAGCACACCTTCCTGGTCCGCGTGCTGCCTCCCGAGCGGGGACTGCGTGCTGATCAGCGTTGACGAGTGCTGGGGTCTGGATGGCTACTGGTATCCTCATGTCTTCAGCTGCGATCCCAATCCCTGCAGGGGTTCGTGCTGTCTCCCGGATCTGACCTGTGTCGTGATGACCGAAAGCGAATGCCTCGATGTGGGAGGTTGGTGGGTTCTCGACTACTGGGGCGCCTGCGATTCTGACCCCTGCGTCGACGGCACCTGCTGTCTTCCCGACGGCGGTTGTCAGATCGTGCCCGAAGATGAGTGCTATATGCTGGGCGGAACCTGGTGGGCGTACAACTACGGGTGTGATCCCAATCCGTGTCCGCCGGCGGCCGAAGAGGCCGTCTGCTGCCACTACGACCTCACCTGCGAGATCCTGACCGAATCCGAATGCGAGGACGCCTGCGGTCAATGGCACCCGGAATGGGATTCCTGCGATCCCAGTCCGTGCGTCGATGGCCTCTGCTGCCTCTACGGCGATATTCCCGGATACGGCTGCGCGCTCATTCCGGAGGAGCCGTGTCTCAACCTGGCCGGCTGGTGGGCCCCCATCAACCCCGGAACCTGCGATCCCAATCCGTGCCCCACGGGTCCGCCCTATGCCGTCTGCTGCCTGCCGAGCGGCGAGTGTGAGCTTCTCGATTTCGAGGAGTGCTGGAACCTGGGCGGCGTGTGGTATCCCGAGTTCGGCAACATCCCGTGCGATCCTGTTCTGTGCCAGCCCGCCGGTGTGGATGCGGCCGAGGATGTCGCGGATGTCGCTGCGCTGGCGGTTGCCCCGAACCCATTCACCGGCGAAACGGTCATCCGCTACCGCCTGGAGAATCCCGCCGACGTCCATCTTGCCATCTATGATGCCTCCGGCCGACGGGTCCGGCGGCTGCTGGCAGGTGCGGCACCCGCAGGGGCCGGCAGCGTCGGCTGGGATGGGCGCAATGCGGCCGGCAGTCGCGTCGCGCCGGGCACGTACTTCTGCCGTCTGAGCACGGACGGCGAGGTCATCACAAGGCAGATGATCGTGCTGGAGTGATTCGCGCGCGGGGTCTACCCGGCACGCGCAAACGCGGGCGAGCGCACCGCGCGCAGGCACCAGACGAAGAGCCACACCGCCGGCACCGCCTTCACGCCGAAGTGCAGCACACGGTACCACGCGGGCCACATGGAGAGATCGGAGAGCGGATCCACGCCCGCGAGCAGCGGCCCGCACGCGAACAGCGTGGGCAATCCCATCCAGATGCCGAGCAGCAGCACGGTCCGCGACCCGCTGACCAGATAGAGCGCGGTGACCGCGGGCAGCATCATCACGTAGTGGTACTCCCACACGCTCTTGAAGACGAGGAAGAAGACCGTGATCCAGAGCGCCAGGTCGAGAGCACGGCGCTCAGCGTGATCGTGTGCCCGCAACGTCGCGTGCGCCGCGAGTGCCAGAACGAGGACACTGGCTCCCAGCAAGACGGCCCGCTCGAGATCGAACGATCGCCCCAACAGAGTGACCGCCGGCGAGGTCCAGGAATCGGGAAGGTGTGACACCAGATCACGCAGGAAGGTCTGCATTCCGAAGGCGCCCTTGTACAATCGCGGCGTGAAGGGACTGAAGTTCAGCCGGGCGAATTCCCCAAGGTCCGCAGGTCTGAAGAGGAAGTACGGCAGGCTCACGGCCGCCGCGATCAGACCCCCTGCAAGGACGCGTTTCAGCATTCTGTCTCGCAGGTAGGGCAGCGTCAAGAACACCGAGAAGCTCTTGAGGCTCAGGCTGGCCGCCCACGCGAGCACGACACCCCGCGGGCCGGAGCGGTCTTCGCGCCAGCGGTACTTCTTCCACCGCGAGAGCACGTGCCACCACGCGGAAGCGGAAGGCGCAACGGTATCGCCCGGTGCCGCGCCGCGCTCCCAGCGCCACAGCACCCATAGGAAGACCGCCATGGTCAGGGAGAACTGCCCCATGACCTGCTCGATGTAGAAGGGTGTGAACCCCAGCCAGAGCGCGGCCATCACGACGCGTCGATCACGGTCCCATCGCTTCCAGCGCAAGAGGGACAACACGACCAGGGCGATGAGAATCTCGTTGAGCACGACCCACACCCAATACGCCGGCCAGGGCGGCAAGGCGAGGGCGAAGCGCGCCGCGACGCAGGCCGTCGGGGGGAGATAGCGATAGAAGTAGAAGTACGGGACGACGCGCGGCGCCTCGTTCAGGTAGGCCTCGGAATCGTAGATGCTGTGCCCCCGGGCAAGGTTCGCGCCGGCCTGGTAGATGCCGAAGAAGTCGGAGGCCTGTCCGTATCCCTGCGCGGCTTCGACGAAGAGAGGATTGAGGAATCCCGTGGGGAGGGAGACCAGAAAGACGAGATGGAGCAGTAGCCCCACGCCGAGGGCGATCTTTGCGCCTGTCGGCGTGATCTTCGCGCGTGCCCTTGTCGGTGATGGCCTCATGCACCCAGCCTTGCGCCGCGGCGCGCAGAAAACGGACCCGAGAGACCTTTCATAGCCTCCCGAGCCGCCCGAGTGAAGAGGGAAATCACCGGCGGGGCTAGAAGGCGCCCCACCGCTGCTTGCCGGGGATGTAGTAGCTGGGGCAGATGAACCGGAAGATGCGGGCGAATCGGTGCGCCTTCTCGGCCTTTTCCTCGCTCTCGGCCTCCATGGCCACGAGCTTTTCGCCGAAGATCTCGTCGAAGTACGCCTCCGCCGCCTGCTGCCGCTCCCCCTCGCTGGCGTACTGCGTGCGGATGGTGGCCAGCTCACCCACGTCCAACCAGATGCCGCCACACTTGGGACACTGATCGACCTGAACCTGACGCTTCACGCTGTAGAAGCTGTGCAGCATCGTCTTGTCCGTGCAGCGCGGGCACTTGCGCTGCGCGTTCTCGTCGATCACGAGTTCCTTCGTGCGATGCGTGTCGAGAAGCGCCTCGCCCCCCCTCTCCTGAGGTTCGTCGAACTTGAGCAGCTCGAGGTGATCGAACCACATGCCCCCACAACCACCCTCGCAGACGTCCACGCTGACGTCCCCGGCCACCACCTGCTTGAGTTCGTTGCCGCATGCCGTGCACTTCATGGCGCTGCCCTTTCCGCCTCTGGCTTCGGGTCGAATTCGGTCGTGATTCGCCCCACAAGA
>JAUVTV010000134.1 GCA_030601305.1 Candidatus Eiseniibacteriota bacterium
AAGGTGACCAAGCGTGCCGTGGTGAAGACGCCGTGGTATGAGCGTCCACCCCTTCTCTTCGGAGCCATCGCCGTGGTGCTGGTCGCGGGCGGTATCCTCATGGCCCATCTGACGGCGGGGCCCTCCAAGGAGGCTGCAAGCGATGCCCAAGCCGACAGTGTGGTGCAGGTGGCCGACCTTGCCACCGCGGCGGAGCCGGGTCTGGAGCACGTCCTCGAGAGCGGCGCCCCGCTGCCGGCGGCACGCCCCGGGGCCCCGCTGCCGGCGATGAAAGTCGAGACGCTGCGCGAGGCGGTCGCCGCGCGTCAGCAGTATCGCGAGGCCCGCTCGCTGCGGCCCGCGGACGAGTCGGGGGAGGGCGGCCTCTACGCCTTCACACCCGTTCGCGAGGTGTGGAGCGCGGCCCAGGCCGGCGGGCAGTCATCGTCCTGGTCCGAGCTCCCCCTCGCCACCGAGTTCCGCCCATGGGCTGATCTAGGCATCCAGCGCGACGAGGACGGCACGATGTATGTCGAGGCCTTCGTCGACGGCCAGGTTGCACAGGCACTGGGCGACCTGGGGCCGGATCTCACCCTGGGGCCCGCGCCCCTCGATCAGGGGCCGCCCAAGTGGCAGTTCTGGCGCAAGCGGCCGGAGGTCGAGCGGCTGAAGCTGTATCAGGATTCGGAGATCCTGCTCTACCCGGACCTCTGTCCCGAAGCGATGTACCTGGTCGTCCTGCCGCTCGATCGACTGCGACCGGTGGGAATCGAAGCGGTCCGCACGGGAGGGAAGCGGCCCATCGAGGCCCTGCGCGTCGCCCTACAGTAACCGCGCGTGACAAGGAGGCTTGCCGTGGATGGCTTCTGGGCCGAGATCTTCGAGCACGGGGTCGTGACCAAGCTCCTCTACGCGGTCGTGCTCAGCGGCCTCATCGGTCTCGAGCGCGAGTGGCACGGACGCGCGGCCGGTCTGCGCACCCATGTGCTGGTCTGTCTTGGCGCGAGTATCCTTCTGATAGCCGCGCGCAGTGCGACGGTGGCCTTCGCGAGCGACCTCGGCACGCAGGGCAGCTTGGTTCTCGATCCGAACCGCATCGCGGCCGGGATCGTCACCGGCATCGGTTTCTTGGGCGCCGGCGCGGTCCTCCGGACGGGCGACTTGATCCGGGGGCTCACCACCGCGGCCTGCATCTGGTTCGTGGCGGCCTTGGGCGTCGTCATCGGCAACGGGCTCTACGCGGTGGCGATTCTCTCGACGCTGCTCGTGCTCCTCGTGCTCATCATCTTCGACGTCATCGAGCACGCCATCCCGCCGCTGGTCTACCGCTGTCTCTCGGTTCGGGTGTCGGCCGAGAAGAGCGATGAGATCGAGGCCTGGTGCCGGCGGCGTCTGAAGAAGGAAGGGGTTCGCATCCAGGAGGTCCTGCGACGGCTCGACTCGGCACACGGGCAGAGCGAGATCGTCTTCCAGGTGCGCACGCGCGGCAATCTGCGGACCGGACCCCTGGTGGATGACATCGGCGCGCTCTCCGGTGTTCAGCAGGTGCGTTGGGACGCATCGCGCCCGGGGGCGAGTCCGCTTCTCGGCCACGTGGAGTAGTCACGCGAAGGCAGACGGACGGCAAGATGGAACACACGCTGCCCTATCTGAAATACGCCTTCATCTTCGTTCTCGTGGTGGGCTGGATCTACTACCGGCTGCTCCGGTCGCGCAAGAAGAAGGGACAGCTCCACGGCCGGGAACTCTGGGGCGAAGGGTTCCGCCACCGGTACCAGGAGCGCCTGCAGGGCACCGAGAGCTGGGAGGAGCGCCGCCGGGTGAAGAAGGTCATCGCCCCCCCGCGGAAGATCAAGAGCGAGCTGATGGGCTCCTCACGGCAGTCCCTGACCGCAGAGCGTGAATCGGAGGAGACCCGGGAATGAAGAAACGAGTGGCCGCCTTCTGTTCGCACGGCGGATCCAACTTCGCGTCAATTGCCGACGCGGCCGCGCGCGGGGAGATCCCCGTCGAGGTCGTGGTCATGGTGCACAACAACGCGCGTGCGGGGGCGAAGGAAAAGGCGAAAGCGCGCGGGATCCCCACCGAGTGGGTGCCGCGCAAGAGGTTCGCCACCGACGAGGAATACGCCGCGCACCTGTTCGCGATTCTCGAGCGCTACACCGTCGACATCGTCGCGCTGGCCGGCTTCATGCAACGGATCCCCGAGGAGGTCGTGCGGCGCTACGCCGGCCGCATGACCAACATCCACCCGGCGCTCCTGCCGTTTTTCGGCGGCAAGGGGTTCTACGGAATGCGCGTGCACACTGCGGTGTTCGAAGCCGGGATGAAGGTCTCCGGTCCCACGGTGCACCTCGTCGACGAGCAGTACGACCACGGACCGATCCTGCTCCAGCGCGCGGTCGCAATCGACGACTGCCGGAATCCCGAGGAAATCGCCGCCCGAGTCCTGAAGGAGGAACACAGGATCTACCCCGAGGCGGTGGGGCTTTTGGCGCAGGGGCGCTTCCAGCTCGAGGGACGGCGAGCGGCCCTCATCCCGTCTTAGATACGATGGTGGTCCTCTTCGACATCGGCAACTGCCTGTACGATCCGCACGCGACCTTCCGCGGTGCGCTCGCGCGCATTGGCAAGGCCGACCAGGCCGCGCGCATTCTCTCCGCGTTCGGCACCTACCTGGATCAGCCGGGCCGGCAGGATGACCTGTTGCGGCAACTCGGTTTCAGCCATGCCGAGGTCCGCGCCTACTTCGACGCGTTCATCGGCCACCCCGCGCTGCATGCGGGCGTCCCCGACGTGCTGGATCGCTTGCGCGCGAGCGGCGCATCTCTCGGGGTGGTGAGCGATGGGCATTTCGATACGCAGATCGCGAAGCTGAAGGCGTGGGGCTTGACCGCGCGCTTCGATGCGCACCTCATCTTCATCGGCTCGACCGATGTGACCCGCGCGCGCATCCCCGGAGACTATCCTGACGGCACGCAGCTCGCCGGCAGCAAGCGCGAAGCCGATACCTTCACGTTCATCCGGGCGCGGATCCGCGAGCGACCTGGCGATGGCTTCATGGTGGGCGACGATTTCGTGCGCGATGCCCTGAATCCGACGAAGGCCGGGCTGCGCGGCATCTGGTTCGTTCCCAACGAGCAGGCAGAGCGGACGCTCCCCGCGGGCGCCGACCCCGCCTCCGTCACGCGGATCACGCACCTCACCCAGCTCGAAGACCTCGTCTTTCCGCCTTCCGTGTCCTAGGATCTCCGCGACGCAGGCGACGCAGGCGACCCACGTGACGCACAGCGACGGGAGGTGGCCGTGATCCACAGCGCACACGGAACGCTTCTGGTGCTCATCGGGATCGCCGCGTTCTTCTTCTTCCTCGAGAAGCACTTTCGCTGGCGGATCTTTCAGTACCTGCCGCCGCTCATCTGGATCTACATGCTGCCCATCGCGCTCAGCAACACGCACGTCATTCCGCTGGAATCACCCCTCTACGATGGGATGAAGAACCATGCGCTGCCGATCTTCGTCGTGCTCATGCTGCTCGAGATCGACTTCGGCGCCGTACTTCGCGTGATCGGCCGCGGCGTGCTGGTGATGCTCATGGGAACCGCCGGCGTCGTGCTGGGCGGCCCGATCGCGTACGCGCTGTTTCGCAACCAGCTGGGACCCGAGGGTTGGAAGGGCTTTGGGGCGCTGGCCGGAAGCTGGATCGGCGGCACCGGCAACATGCTGGCGATCGGCGGCGGGGTCGGCACGCCGCCCGAGGAGATGGGGCTCGCGGTGGTCGCCGACAACCTCGTCTACATCGTCTGGCTGCCGCTGCTCCTCGCCTCCCGCGCCTGGGCGAACCGTTTCTCCCGCTTCACCGGCGCGGATGCGGATCGCGTGCAGCGCCTTGAGGAGGCGGTCGGTCGTCTGGGCCAGAAGAGCAAGGAAGTCGAGATGCACCACCTGCTCTATCTCGCCTTCATCGGTCTTGCGGCTTCGGCGCTGGCCACGTTCGTCGCGGGGCACCTCCCGGAAATCGAACCGGTGTTCACCACCTCGACCTGGAAGGTGCTCGGGGTGACAACCATCGGGATCCTGCTCTCCTTCACGCCGGCGCGGCGGATCCCCGGCAGCTATGCCGTGGCGATGGCGATCATCTACGTCTTCGTCGCATCGATGGGCGCCCGCGCCGAGCTCAGCGGCCTCGCGCGCGCGCCATGGTTCGTGGCCGCGGCCTTCGTCTGGATCGGCATCCACGGCCTCTTCTGCCTCATCGGTGCCAAGCTGATGCGCGTCGACGTGCACACTGCCGCGATCGCCTCGGCGGCGAACATCGGTGGCGCCGCTTCGGCGCCGATCGTGGCCGCCACGCACCGCGAGTCGCTCATCCCGATGGCCGTGCTGATGGCGCTCGTGGGCTACGCGTTGGGGAACTACCTCGGGTTGCTGACGGCGCAGCTTTGCTATCTCGTCGCGTCGAGCTAGCAGGGTGAAAGCGGCGGAGGCCATGCAACGGCCGGCCGCGCGGCTGTCCTCGCTCGCCCGCGGGGCTCGCTGCGAGAACGCGCGGCGCGCCGTTGCATGGCCCTCCGCCGCACCTGCAAGGACGCGCGCGTCGGTCCCTCCATGCGCCTCCCCCGACCTGCGAGAACGCGCGGGGGGCCGTTCATGGCCCTCCGCCGCACCCGCAAGCGGGTCTGTCGCTAGCTGTGCTTGGCCGAAGCAAGGAGGTAGGAGCCGTCCGACGCGATGCTCACGCGAGGTACCCTGCGGGTTGTCTCGAAGAGGTTGTAGCCGATCATGAGGTTCTTCCAAAAAGGGACGAGCGCGGCATTGTCCCCGGCGCTCTTCTGAAGGGCGAAAAGCCCGGCCGCGTCGAGGCGCCCCGGGAAGATGTGCACCGGGATCTTCTCCTGGCCCTGCGCGTGCGCGGCCGCCGCGATGATGTAGAGCGCCCGGATATGATCGTCCGAGATCGGAATGGAGCCGAGCGTGACGAAGCCTCCGTGAATGAGGATCTCGCCGCCGATGGCGGTCTTGTCCCCGAGGATGAGGTCGGACCGATTCGGGTAGTTGATCCCCAGCGACAGACGGAAGCTGCCGGTCGGGTGAAAGCGATCGATGTGATAGAAGCCCTCGGGGACCTGTCCGTCGTCATCGCGGCGCTTGGGTCCGGGGCCGCCCGAGAGAGCGGTGATCGGGTAGATCTTCAGTAGCTGGAACGTCCCCTCCGGCGCATCCAGGACCCACAATTCGACGAGGCGTTCCTGCTTGAACACGCGCAGGAAAATCCCCGGCGGAGGGTAGGGCACGCCCTTCGCACGGAAGAGGTCCTGGATCCATCCGGCCTTGTCCGCCTCGGCGGCGCGAAAGAGAGGGTGACGGCGCTGTTCTTCGAGGAAGCGCTCGCCCCGCAGCTGCGTCGCAGAGGGCGTGTGGGTGTCGAGCATGGCCTTTCACCACCCCGCGGTCATAGGTAGGCGTCCATCCCCACCTCGTCGAAGAGGCGCTGCATCATCTGCTCGCCGGTGACGATGCGCAGCTTGTGATGGAAGCATCCCTTGCGCTGACAGGCCTCGACGAACCCGCCCTTGGGAAGGTGGAGCGTGAACATGCCCGCCGAGCACTTGGTGCAAGTGGCATCCGGATCGCGCAGCGCGACCTGGCAGGACGGGCAGCTGAGTTCCATGATGGTTCCCTCGGGGAGTTCGCGATCGAACAGGTTGTCGTGGCTGCCGTAGATGGGGTCGAGATGGACCTCGCCCTTCCGGTCCGCGTGTTCGTAGGCCACACGGATGGACGGATGGCCGTGGATTTCCACCTCGGGATCCATCAGATCGCACCCGTTGGGGCACTCCGCATGACGGACGACCACCTCCCCGGGAGGCACTTCAAGCTCGATCCGGTTCTGCACTTCTGCCATGTCTCGACTCCCTTTCGCAGCATTCCCTGTCTGTGCGGCCTGCGCCTATCATAGCCCCTGACCCGCCGGGGGTCCAGTCGGAGAGCAACGGCGGGCACTAGACGGCCCGGATGACTTCTGCCACGGGCCTCTTGGCCGTGCAGTTCGGCGCAGCGCTTGCTAAGATGGATCGGCGGCCCCGGCGCCTGCCGCGGATCCTCCATAATGATCGGCCGGAGGGAGCAGTTT
>JAUVTV010000153.1 GCA_030601305.1 Candidatus Eiseniibacteriota bacterium
GATGTGATGGCTGCGTCGATCTGGAAATCGCATGGTCTTGTCTTCGATCGAAGGGCAGTAGCGCGGTCCGATCCCCTCGATGAGGCCACCGTAGAGCGGCGAACGATCGAGAGCCGCCGCGATGACCTGGTGCGTCTTCTCATTTGTCCGTGCGAGGTGACAGACGACGCGGTTGCACACCTCCGAGTCGTCATAGAACGAAAACCGCGGGGGCGGGTCGTCTCCGGGTTGTTCCTCCACGCGGGCGAAATCAATGCTCGACTTCAGCAGCCGGGGAGGCGTGCCGGTCTTCAGACGGCCAAGCTGGAGCCCCAGCGCTTTGAGCGCATCCGCCAGTCCGCGCGCCGGCGGTTCCCCGCGGCGTCCACCGGGACGTGGGTCCATCCCTGTGAATACCTTTCCGCGAAGGAACGTCCCGACGGTGAGTACAACAACGGGCGCTTCCATCTCCGTGGCCTGTTCAACGCGGCTCGTTCTCGGATACTCGCCGTGTGGAAGGTCCTCCATCTTCTCCAGCCCGCGCGCCGGTCCAGAGGAATGGGCGCCGCCAGGCTCGACGACATTCCACTCGGGAGGTGCCAAGGTAACGCCCATGACCTCCGCATCCGCCGGCGAGGATTCACCTGCGCTGCGATGTTTCACGTGAATCATCACAACCTCGCCTTCGACGACGAGCAGGTTCGGCAGTTGCGCAAGCATGCGCGCCGCTTCCCGCGAATAGGCCGCCTTGTCAGCCTGCGCACGGGGGGCGTGCACCGCAGGGCCCTTCCGTCGATTGAGCATCCGGTAGTGAATCCCCGCGCGATCGATGAGCCGCCCCATCAGACCACCAAGCGCATCGACCTCCCGTGCAAGCTGCCCCTTGGCCAAACCACCGATCGAGGGATTGCACGACATGCGGGCAAGGGCGGTGACATCGAACGTGACCAAGGCCACCCGGTGTCCGAGTTTGGCCAGTGCCGCGGCAGCCTCGATGCCGGCATGGCCGCCGCCGACCACGATGGCGTCCACACGCTGCGGGACTTGCTCGGCGATCGCCTTCCTGTCATGCGGGCTCTGCACGATCAACGCTCTTCGATCCACAACCCTCTACTTACCAACACAGAAACGCGAGAAGATCTCCTCGAGAACCATCGGGCCGACACGCCGCCCGAGGACCTCCCCGATTCGATCCATCCCGGTGCCCATCTCGTAGGCCACCAACTCGCCGCCAGCTCCTTGCACCCACAGCGTTCCCGCACGTGAGATTGCCGCGCAGGCCTCGTGGAGGAGGTGGCGTTGTCGCTCCCCGACGACCAGCGTCGCCTCGGGATCTCCCGCTCCGCTGGTCAGGCGGACGATCACCGCCTCGCGCAACGTCTCGACTCCGGGAGCGGTGAGCACGGAAGAAGGCACGCGCCCGTCTCCCACGGCAGCCGTCCACGCGGCCACGGGGTCCAGGTCCCACTTGTGAAGCGCGACGACCACGCGCGTGTCCTCGACACCCAATGCCTCGATTGCCGCCTCCATCTCCTCCGGACGCTCTTGTGAAACGTCCAACACGAGGACGACGAGGCTCGCGGCTGCGATGGCCTCGCGCGCCCGTCGCACCCCTTCGCGCTCGACGCTCGTTTGGGCATCGGCGAGGCCCGCGGTGTCGATGAGCGCAACCGGGAAGCCCGTCCAGGCGACCCACGCCTCGAGCGTATCGCGTGTCGTTCCCGGCTCCGGAGAGACAATGGCGCGGTCCCGCGAGAGAAAGGCGTTGAAGAGCGACGATTTTCCCGCATTCGGTTTTCCGACCAGCGCGACGCGGAGCCCTTCCTCCAGCAACCGGCCGGTTCGGCTCCCGGCGAGGAGCGCTTCGAGCCGGGCCCGCTCACTCCCCAGGACGCCACCGACACGTTCCCCCCGCGGAAGACCGGCGGGCAACACGACATCCGCCGCCCCGTCCTCCTGCACATCGAGCGTCCCCTCGATCTCCGCCAACGCGCCGGTCAACGCGCCGAGGGATTCCTCCAACGCCCGGCGCAGACCTCCGGCCAGGACGCGCAGCGCCGCCTGCGCTCCCGCAGCCGAGCGCGCCTGGATCAGTGCCGAAATCGCCTCCGCCTGTGTAAGGTCTACCTTCCCGTTGAGGAAGGCGCGGAGGCTGAACTCGCCCTCGCGCGCGGGGCGAGCGCCGCAGGCCTCCAACGCGGCCAGGACGCGCGTCGGGATCAGCAGGCCGCCATGGCACGTGATCTCCACGGCGTCTTCACCCGTGAAAGTGCGGGGATGGCGGAAGACCGTTGCGACCACGTGATCGATGGGGCCGTCGGCGCCGACGACCTCACCCACGGCGCAACGATGAGACGGCAGGTCGGCCAGGCGCCCCTTCGGGCGGAAGATCCGATCTGCAATCGAGATCGCCTGCGGGCCGGACAGGCGGACGATGGCGAGGGCACTTGGCCCCGGCGGTGTCGCCAGGGCCGTGATTGTATCGGTTAGCATCGGGTCACCCGGACGTAGGCGAGCGGTCACCCGCCGCGACGTGCCTAGCGTCTCCGTCGCGCCGGCCGGCGACGACGCCCCCAGCAGACCTCCCGTGAGGCATCGTCTCCATCCGCCGCCTCACCGTTCTCGTGGCCGCCTTTCTCCGTTGTTTTCTCGACGGGCGGAGGGATGTTGAAATAGGAAGGCGCCGTGGCCTCCTTCCGGGTCTCCTCGCGAGATGGCGCTCGCTCCTCCCGAGATGGCGCTCGCTCCTCCCGAGATGGCGCTTGCTCCTCGCGAGATGGCGCTCGCTCCTCGCGAGATGGCGCTCGCTCCTCACGGCTCGGCTTGCGCTCGGCTCCGGTGTCGGCTTCCGCCTCTCGGCGCAGCCGGTCCTCGCGGGCCCATCCGCCGTTGCCGCCGCGTCCCCGCGCGTCCCCGTCGTCGCGGGCACCCACGGGTGACGGCTCAAGGCGCTCGTCGGAGTGGGTCACCGCCGGTCGGCGACCCGGACCACTCGGACGACTCGACCGTTCACGCGGCTCACCGCCGCGGCGGCGATCGTCCCGCCAACTGCGGGAGCCATCGCGCGAGCGGCCCGAGGGTCGGTCGCGGCGGGACCGTCCCTCACCGCCGGAGGAGCCACCCGATCCGCGCTGGCCCACCGCGACCACGGCGACACGCTTGATCGGGCCGTCCCCGACGGCCCGCGTCTCGACTCGGGGATCCTCGGTGAGCGCCAGGTGCACGATGCGGCGCTCATCGGCGGGGAGCGGTTCGCTGAGCGCATCGCGGCGATTCGTCACGGCCCGCTCCGCAAGATCCTGCGCCTTCCGGCGCAGTTGCTCGTGGCGGCGACGACGGTATCCGGCGACGTCGACGCGCACGCGAAGCGTCTCGTCGCGCTGCCCGACCATTCGCGAAATCAGGTGCTGGAGGGCCTTGAGCGTCTCCCCGCCGCGACCGATCAGCAGGCCATCGGAGTCCTTCGTCTCCAGCTCGACCTCGTACGCGTCCTCGCCCTGCGTCACGCGGTGCTCGACGGGCATCTGCATGTGCTCGAACAGCCCCTTGACGATCTCCGCAATCATCCGCTCGGAATCCGACTTCTTCCAGACGCGGACGCGGACGGTCCTGCCCCTCAAGAAGCCTAGAACGCCCCCCTTGCCCGCTTCTTCCACGGTGTGCTCGACCTGGTTCGGGGTGGTGTTCAGCCGGTCACAGGCTGCCTGCATAGCTTCCTCGACGTTCTTTCCCTCAACCACAACGCAGTCTTTGGTTCGCTGGTCGTGCATGGTTGGTCCTTTCTTCAAAGAGGTCGTTTTCATTCAGTGTTGATGTGCCTCAATTGCTGGCGCGTCGTTTGCTTTTTGTCGGGCGCTCGGGTTTCTCCTCCGTTCCACTCGGGGCGAGCGTTACCGGCTTCATCATCATCTGCTGCGCGATCGCCAAGAGATTGGTGACCGTCCAGTACAGGACCAGTCCGGACGGCAAGCTATAGAAGATGAAGACCATGAACAGGGGCATCAGAATCAGCATGGGGGCTTGTCGCGGATCGGTCGGGGTCATCTTCTGCTGCCAGAACATCGTTCCGGCCATCAGAAGGGGCAGGATGTTGATGGGGATACCCATCAGCTCGCCAACCGTGTCCGGTCCAGCCAGGTCGTTCATCCACAATACGAAAGGTGCCTTGCGCAGGGCGATCGCGTTCATCAGGACGTTGTACAGCGCATAGATGACCGGCATCTGCACGAGCAGCGGGAGACAGCTACCCAGCGGGCTGACCCCGTGCTTCTTGTGTAGCTCCATCATCTTCTTGGTGCGCAGCTCCGGATTGTCCTTGTGGGTCTTGTTGAGCGCGTCGAGCTCAGGCTTGAGAGCCTGCATCTTGCGCTGCGAACGCAAGGCCCTCACGTTGAGCGGATGGAAGACGACGCGCATGAGCACCGCCAAGAGGACGATGACGACCCCGTAGTTCGGGATCACCGAGTGAACCGTGTTGAGGAACCAATAGATTGCCTTGCTGATCGGGGCGATCAACTTCATACCGAAATCGACCAGACGGGTCACATCGCGCCCGATTCGCTCGTCCAGATCCTTGAGAATCCAATAGTCCAGGGGCCCCGCGTAGACAGCGAATCGGTACCGCGTGGAACCCTCGTAGTCGAGCGGCAGCACGAGGCGCATGCCGACCTCGCTCTGCGCGGGTTCCGAGCGCGCCACCACCGTCGCCTCGACCTCCTCGTCGGGGACAAGCAGAGCTCCGAAGTACTTCCCTTTCACGCCCACCCAGCGCAGCATCCCCGCGTAGACTTGTTCGCCGCCCCGGGAGGCTGCCCCCCCGCCGCAGCCGCAGGAGAACCGCCCGCCGCCGAAGTTATACTTGACCAGATCCTCGGCGAGCAGCGCGACCATGCCCTTGGCGCCGCGCTCGAGCTTCGGCTGCGTTTCCAGATTCGGGATCCCGTGATCCCAGGCGATGCTCAGGTGGTGGTCCTTGCGCATGTTCGTCACGCCGAGGACCTGGACCTCCATCTCCATGTCGTAGCGTGAAGGATAGATGCGGTAGGTGCGCTCGATGCGCAGCGGCATGAGGCTTTCGCCAATCGGCTCCCCCTCGGCAAAGAAGCGCAACACGCGAACCGAGCCGCTCCCCTCGGAGCGCCACGAATCCTCGAGGGTGAAGACCGTATGGCTGAGGTCGATCGTCCCGGAAGGACTCTCGATACGGAGCCCCAGTGCGCCGGGATGCTCCTGAACCAACTCCACCGGCTCACCTTCGG
>JAUVTV010000058.1 GCA_030601305.1 Candidatus Eiseniibacteriota bacterium
TGGCGCAATATGATCGACCGATTGCTCATCCGGCAGGAGGCCGCGGAGCGCGACATCCAGGTGACCGACCGCGAGATCGCCATCGCTCTGGTTAAAAACCCGAGCGAGCGTTTCCGCACGAGCCCCATCTTCCCGACCGAGGGGAAGTTCGACCTCCAGAAGTACCAGTCCTGGGTGGCGGATCCGCGGACGAACACCTTTGCGCTCGAGCAAGAGCAGCGCGAGCTGATTGCCCACGAGAAGCTCAAGCTGACCCTGCTCTCCGGGGTTCCCGTCTCCTCTGAGGAGGTTCGCGAAGCCTGGCTGGCGGAGAGCGACCGGTGCGATCTGGGCTGCATCATAGTCACCTACAACCAGATGCGAGGCGACGAGCCCATCGGCGATCCCGAGCTACAGTCGTACCTGGAAGCCCACGCTGACGACTTCCGCTACGGGGAGCGCGTGGCGCTCGAGTACGTGATCTTCCAGAAGAAGCCGAGTTCGAATGACACTCTCGACGCCCGCTCCGAGATCGAGGAGGCGTTCCAGGAGGTGCGTCGCGGCGACAACTTCACCGATTTGGTCACGATCTACTCGGAGGCGCAGCCGGCGCGTTCCGGCGGCGAAGAGGCCACCTTCCTCACGCGGCAGCAGATCTCCCAGACCGCTGTCGCGGAGGCGGCCTTCACCCTGGAGGTGGGACAGACGAGCGGAATCCTCTCCTCTGCGGACGGATTCCACGTGATCAAGGTCGAGGAGAAGACGGTCGAGGACGAGGTCGAGAAGGTCAAGATCGCAGAGATCTTCGTGCCCTTGCGGATGAGTTCGGAGAGCAACATCACCATCCGCGACGCGGCGCTCGATCTCGCCGACAGCGCCGCCGTGGTCGGTTTCCGGGCCGCCGCCGAGACCCGGGGGTTGAACCTGATCGAGACCGGGCTGTTCGAAGCCGATGCGGCGAGCATCCCTAAGCTCTTCCGCCTCGTGGCCGCCAAGGACTTCGCCAAGGACTGCGAAGCGGACGAGTACAGCCGGCCCATCGAGACACAGGCGGCTTGGTACCTGCTCTACGCCACCGAGCGGCGCCCGCCGGAGATGCCGACGTTCGAGGAGGCGCGCAATCGCGTGGAGGCCGGAATCCGGCGCGAGCGCGGCAAGGATGCCGCCCGGACGCTGGCGAACACGTTGCTCGAGCACTGCCAGGCCGGCACACCTCTCGAGGAGGTGGCCGCGGCAGAGTCGCTGGCGACGTTCTACGCCGCGGAGGCGGTGACTCGCTTTGGCTACATCCGCGGTGTGGGCAGCGACCCCCATCTGACGGGTGCGGCCTTCGCGAGCGGAGTCGGCCTGCTGCCACAGGTGATCATGGGTCTCCAGGGCGCCTTGGTGGTCGAGGTCACCGCCCACACGGAGCCGCCCGAGGAGGAGTTCGCGGAGAAGCGCGCTGAGATCCACCAGCGGCTGCTGCACGAGAAGCAGGCCCGGTTCCTCAACGCATGGATGGAGTCGGTGCGCGAAAGCGCGAAGATCGACGACTATCGGCTCGCGGTGGCATCCCGGTAGCGCGTGCCGATCGTCCTCGTGAAGCGCGTGCCGCGCGGTTGGGGCGTGAGCACCATCGAGGACGGGGCGTGAGCTTCCTCAGAGAGAGCCTGCTCACCTTCGGAACGAGGATCCTCCTGGTTCTCGCCAACTTCCCCATCTCGATCCTGATCTTCCGGCATCTGGGGGCGCACGGTCAGGGCATCTACTCGTCGACCACGACCTACGCCACGACGTGCGTCGTGGTCGGACTTCTGGGCATCGATGCCGCGCACACCTACTACCTGGCCTCGGGACGCTATCGCAGTGCACAACTGGTGGGCAACTCGCTGCTGGTTCTCGGGGCCCTCGCGCTGATCCTGATTCCCATCTTTCCCCCGCTAATCAACGCCGCGACGCGTGGCGAGGGCGGCGATCTCGCGCCCTTCCTGACCGTCGGGGCGATCATGGTCGTGCCGATCGCAGCCCGCTACCTCCTGCTCTCGGTCTTCATGGCACGCCGGCGCATCGAGACCTTCAACCTCATCTATGTGGTCGGAAACCTGCTTCTACTCGTCTTGCTCCTCGCGGGATTTCGGCTGTTCGACGCCGGGGCGCGTTGGGCGCTGTGGAGCTTCATCATCAGTCAGGCCTTCATGGTGGCGATGGCCGCAGGCTGGGTGTGGCGCCACGAGATGCGTGCGGGCGCGCATCTCACGTCCTGGGCGCCCTCGTGGCCGCTCCTGCGCCAGAGCCTCGGCTACGGCCTGCGCGGGTTCCTGGGCACGATTCTCACGACCTTCATCTACCGGCTCGATACGGTGCTGGTCATCCGTTGGCTGGGGGTCGTCGCGCAGGGTCACTACTTCCTGGCCGTCTTCCTCGCCGAGAAGCTGACCCACATCACGGCGAGCGTGCAGGCCGTGCTCTTTCCCCACATCTCTGCGGCGTCGGCCGAGGAGGCCAACCATCTCACCCCGCGCGTCTGCCGGCACACTCTCTTGTGGGTTCTTCTGGCGGCGGCGCTTCTTTTCGCCGTCGCCCCGTGGGGCACCTGGATCTATGGTGGGGAGTTCCCCCCGAGCATCGCGCCGATGCGCATCCTCCTGCCGGGCGTCGCCGCGCTGACGATCTCGAAGCTCCTCAGCGCGGATCTCTCGGGTCGCAACCGGCGCTTCTATCCCACGCTCATCATGGCCGTCGCCCTCGGCATCAACCTCCTGCTCAACCTCCTTTGGACCCGCCGGTACGGCATCGTGGGCGCCGCGTGGGCTTCGACCCTGGCCTATGCGACGCAGGCGCTGCTCATGCTGCTCTACTTCTGGAGGGTGACCGGCGTCGGCCCGGCGCGGATTCTTCTGCCTGACAGGGACGACTGGGTGGCTTATAAGAATCTCGCCGGGCGGCTTGCACGGCGGAAGTGGCAGGACCCGCCAGGCGGCGACGCGCCGCGCGCGTAGATGGGGATGACCGTGGACGAGACGATGCACATCGAACCGGTCTCACCGGCTCGGGAAGAGGCGTACGAGGCGCTCCTCGCGAACGCCCCGGAGGCCACGTTCTACCACACGCGCAGGTGGGCGCGGATCGTCACGCGTGCCTTCCCCCGAATCGTCGACCGGTCGTGCATCGTCACCGCCGGTGAACAGCGGCACGCGCTCCCCCTCTATGTCTGGCGGCGCGCCGGCGGACTGCTCACCACCGCGCACAGCAGCTTCCCGTTCCTCTACGGCGGCCCGATTCCCTCCACACCGGCGGCCTGGCGGGCCGTTCGCCGACATCTCCAGCACGCGGGCTCTTCCGCCCTCCTCATCGGCAATCCCTTTGGCGCGTGTGCCCCCGCGACCGATGCCCCGCGCTTCACCCTGGGAGAGGAGCACACGCATCTGCTCGCTCTGCCGGAAACCGTGGAGGCCTTTTGGAGCGATGTCCTGACGAGTCGCAAGCGCAACGACATCCGCCGCCTGACGCGCAAGGGCGTCGACGTGCAGCTCGCCAGCCAGCCGGGTGATCTGGACGCGTTCTACGACCTATATCTGAAGCGCATGCGAACCTGGGAAAAGCGTCCCGGTTTCGTCTATCCTCTGACCTTCTATCGCGCGATGCGGGAGCACGGGGGTGACGCCGTGCGCCTCTACATCGTCCGGTTCGAGGACCGGGTCATCGGGGGCACCCTGGTGTGCCGATGGAACGGAATCGCACACTACCAAGCGGGGTACTTCGATCATGACGCCCGCAACCTGCGGCCGAACGTCCTCGCCCAGGAGCGGATCATCCGCGATGCGATTGAGGACGGCTGCCGGATCTACGATATGCTGCCCAGTGCCGGGATCGCGCCCGTAGAAGCGTTCAAGGAGTCGTTCGGCAGCGTGAAGAAGCCGTTCCCCCGCTGGCAGCGGAGGGGCATGTTGCAGCGGATCGTCAATCGGGCCGGCGCGAGCTTGGGGCGCCTGCGAGGGGCATCCGGAAGGAGTGGACGATGAGCGCGGGTGATCCGGGCACTCTGGCCATCAACGGGGGATCACCGGTCCGTAAGGACTATCTGGTCTTCGGCAGCCCCGACGTACGGGACGCCGAGATCCGCGAGGTCGAAAGCACGCTGCGCTCCGGCTGGCTGGGCACCGGGCCCCGCGTGGCCGCCTTCGAGGAGGCCTTCCGCGAGTACGTGGGAGCGCGCTTTGCGATGGCCCTCAACTCCTGCACCGCCGGCCTGCATCTCTCCATGATCGCCGTGGGGGTCGAGGCAGGTGACGAGGTGATCACCTGTCCGATGACGTTCGCCTCGACGGCCAACGTGATCCTGCATCTCGGCGCGACCCCGGTGTTCGCCGACTGCGACCCCGAGACGCTCTGCATCGACCCGCAGCAGATCGCCGCGCGGGTGACGCCCCGCACCAAGGCGCTCGTCCCGATCCACTTCGCCGGCCGGCCGGCGGACATGACACCGATCGTCGAGATCGCTCGGACCCACGGGCTCAAGCTCGTTGAGGATGCCGCCCACGCCATCGAGACGCTCCATCACGGCGCGAAGATCGGGACGATCGGCGACTGCACGGCCTTCAGCTTCTACGTGACGAAGAACGTCATCACCGGCGAAGGCGGCATGGTGACGACCGACGACCCCGAGATCGCCGACTGGATCAAGGTGGCCGGGCTGCACGGCTTGAGCCGCGACGCTTGGAAGCGATACTCGGACGAAGGCTTCCGCCACTACGAGGTCACCTTCCCGGGGTTCAAGTACAACATGATGGATCTGCAGGCGGCGCTCGGGATCCACCAGCTCGCCCGCGTCGAAGAAAACCTCAAGCGGCGCGAGGCGATCTGGAAGCGCTACGCCACCGCCTTCGCCGACCTGCCGCTGCGCGTGCCGCCGGATCCCACCCACGCGCAGGACCGGCACGCACGCCATCTGTTCATCGTGCTCCTCGACCTCGAGCATCTGGGCACGGATCGCGATGGCGTGCTGCAGGCGTTGCACGCCGAGGGCATCGGCACCGGCGTCCACTACCGCGCGCTGCACCTGCATCCCTTCTACCGCGAACGATTCGGGTACCAGGTGGGCGACTACCCCCATGCGGAGTGGGTGGGAGCGCGCACGCTCAGTTTGCCGCTGTCGAGCAAGCTGCGTGACGCGGACGTGGAAGACGTCATCGCGGGTGTGCGCAAGGTCTTGAGCGCCTACCGAACCTAGCAGCCCGTGGCAGCGGGGTGAGGATTCCGGGCTAGGAGTCCTTGGGGGGCGCGTCGTTGCCTTGGGTCTCGCGGGGAAGGGCCTCGGGGTCCTTCTTGGGGGTCTCCTGAACACCGGTCTTGAACTCCCGAATGCCGCGTCCCAATCCGCGGGCGAGCTCGGGGATCTTCCGACCGCCGAAGAGCAGCAAGAGGATGAGGAGCACCACCAGGATCTCTTGCAGACCCAGAGAGCCGAAGATGAGAAGCGGGCCTGGGTGCACCATGGGTTCCTCCTTCCGATTCCAGCCGACCGCCACCGGTCGGCCGGGTTCAGGCCGAAACTACTCTAGCACGCCCGGCGGGTAGGGTCCAGGGCGCACCTGGCCGCCCGTGGCAGGAGTCATCCGCGCCGCTAGCGCGGCTCCCGGGCGATCCGCGTGGCCAGGTCCTGCCCCAGGACGACGAGCACGTCGGTCGCGGGCGCATCGCGCGCCTGCAGCAACACGCGCCCCACCCTCCACTGTTCCTGAAAGATGCGGCAGACCTCGGCCGCCATGGCGGGATCGCCGCAGCGGTCCACGATCAACGTCTCGCGATAGTCGGAGCGATCGGCGTCCGAGACGCCGCACACATCGATTCGCGCGAGCGGCGCCAGGCGAACCCGCAAGGTGGCCGCGAGCCGATCGACCCCGCACCCGTTGGCCAGATAGACGCGAATCGGTTTCGCATCCGCGGGCGCGGAGATGCGCGACTCCGCTCCGTCGGTGGAGCGCGTCGCCTTGGCAGCGCCGGTTCCCGAAGCCTGCGCGGCGGCCGGGTCGTCAAGTCCCCAAGAGACCGCATGGCTGGCCTCCGTCAAGCCGGTCTGGGTGAGCAGATGTCGGTTCGTCAAGGCGCCCGCATCGCGCTCTGCGCTCAGGCGACGGTCTTCCCCACGGCCCGAGCCCAGGATGTGCGGGATGATCACGGAGGCCGCGAAGAGCAGGAGCACGACGAGCAGGACGAACGCCAGGGTTCCTCGGGCCACGCGCCCGAACAGGTCGGATTCCTTGCGCTGACCCGAGACGCGTTTGCGCGGCGTGCGCCGCGAGGAGGTGCCTCTCTTCGGACGGCGTGTCATGACATCACCTCGTGCAGGCGCTGCCAGGCGTCCCCCGGGCTCTCCGGCACCGGCTTGAGACCCGCGACCAGCGGAAGGAAGCTCATGTCGCCGGTCCAGCGTGGGATGAGCTGCACTGCGAAGTGCGCTCTGCTCCCCGAACTGAAGCCGATGTTGAGCCCATCGAACCGGTACACCCTGCGGAGTGCGTCCTCACCGCGCCTGAGCAGGTCGCCGATCACGTGCAACTCCTCCGGCGAGGCCGACAGGAGCTGCGTGATGTGACGCCGCGGATAGACGACGAGGTGCCCGCTGTTGAATCCGGGATCCTCCACCGCCAGACAGCCGTGATCCCCCTCGACCAGGATGCGGCTCTCTCGCGAAATGCCCGCCGCCGTGCAGCGCGGGCAGCTTCCGTTCCCTCCCACCTTGCGGGCCGCGAAGATGCGCTCGACCTCGGCGAGTTGCTGGACCGTGTTCACACCCAGGATCTCTTGAGGCTCCGCCAGGCGATGAGCGCCGATGCGCCCTCCGGCGCCCTCCATGATCTCCACGACGTCGGTCAGGTAGTACTCCCCTTGGCGGTTGTTCGGCGCGATCTGCTGCAGCGCGGCCAGCAACCGGCCGCAGTCGAACGCCATGATGCCGGAGTTGATCTCGCGGATCTGGGCTTCGCCGGCGCGCAGGTCGGCATGCTCGCGAATCGCGCGCACGCGACCCGTGTCATCGCGCACGATGCGCCCGTACCCCGCCGGGTCGGTCAGCTCCGCGGTCAGGATCGTGCCGACGTTCTCCTCTGTGCCATGCGTTTCCAGCAGCGCGCGCAAGGAGTCAGGGGAGAGCAGGGGGACGTCTCCATAGAGCACGAGCAGATCGCCCGCGAAGTCGCGCAGCTCGGGCTCGGCGCGCCGCACGGCGTCACCCGTACCCCGTTGGGTCTCCTGGAGAACAACTACGGTGTCGCTGCCGTCCACGTGCGCGCGCACCTCGTCCGCACGGTAACCCAGGACGAGCAGGATGCGCGCCGGCCGGAGAGCGCGGGCTGTGCGGAGCACGTGCGCGAGCAGCGGCTCGCCGGCCACAGGGTGGAGCACCTTGGGCAGCTCCCCGGGCATGCGCGTGCCCTTGCCCGCAGCCAGGATGATGACAGCCAGTTCGCGCACGATGTCCCCTAGCGCCCCGAGGGCCTTGGCGTCCGCCCCGTCGCGAAGCCTTCCGCCATGCGCCCCCCGGGCACGTTGATCTGGATGTTGTCGATGAGGCGCACATCGCCCAAGCGCGCGGCCACGGCGATCAGCACGCGGCCGGTGAGAGTCGGCAAGTCTTCGAACGTCTCGGGATCGATCACCGCGATGTATTCGATGTCGATCTCGCTTCCCGATTCGATGTGCTCACGCATCTTCCGGGTTAGCATCTGCGGGTCTCGAACGTGCTCTACGAGGATCTCGCGCTGCGCCAGCCGCAAGGCCGCGTAGAGCCTGGGCGCCTGCTCGCGGTGGGCCTTCGACAGCACGACGTTGCGCGAGCTGACCGCGAGGCCGTCCTTCTCACGCACCGTGGGGCACGCGGTGACCTTCACGTCCAGATTGAGATCCTCGATCATCCGCTCCAGGATGCGCAGTTGCTGGGCATCCTTGCGGCCGAGGTAGAGCCGGTGGGGCTGCACGACGCCGAGCAGCTTCATCACGACCGTGCACACGCCGTCGAAGTGACCCGGCCGGGAGGCCCCGCACATCTTCTCCGTCATGGGACCCATCGAGATCTTGGCGGCGAATTCCGGCGGGTACATCTCCGCGACCTCGGGAACGAAGATCGCGTCGACGCCGTTCTCTCTCGCCAGGTCCATATCCCGCGCGAGATCGCGAGGATAGCGATCGTAGTCCTCGCCCGGTCCGAACTGCAGCGGATTGACGAAGATGCTCACCACGACGATGTCACCCTGACTCCGCGCCTTGCGGATCAGGGCGAGGTGACCCTCGTGGAGCGCGCCCAGGGTCGGCACGAAGCCGATTCTCTTGCCCTTGTCGCGCATCTGACGCGAGTAGCGCCGCTGCGATTCGGACGACTGGAAACGCTTCATTGTGTGGACATCCTTGTCCTTCGCCTTGGGTTTGCCCGCTCGGGCGCTCTGGCTCCCCCCGGCGCGCTTCTCCTTGCCTGTGGTCATCGCGTGCACCTCATTCGTCGAGTCTTGAGTCTTGTTCGTCGAGACCGTAGCAGTGCTCGGGTCCCGGGAACTCGCCCTTCTCCACGGCGGTGGCGTACTCCAGCACCGCCTGCTCGATCAACGCGGCCCCTTCCAGGAAGCGCCGCACGAAACGCGGCTGGAACTCGGTGAACATCCCCAGCATGTCGTGCAGCACCAGCACCTGTCCGTCGCAGTGCGGGCCGGCGCCGATGCCGATTGTCGGGATCTTGAGATCCGCCGTGATCTCGGCGGCCAGCGGCGCGGGAATCGACTCGAGGACGATGGCGAAGCAGCCCGCAGCCGCGAGACGCCGCGCGTCAGCAAAGATCGTCTCACCCTCTGTCTTGCGCTTGCCGCGAAGCTTGTACCCCCCGAGCGTGAGCACGGACTGGGGCGTGAGTCCCAGGTGCCCCATCACCGGGATCCCGGCCGCCACGATTTTTTCGACCGCCGGCACCGAGCGCTCGCCGCCCTCCAGCTTGACCGCATCGGCGCGGCCGTCCTGGACGAGTCGCCCGGCAGCCTCGAGCGCCCGCTCGGGACTCACCTGAAACGAGAGGAACGGCATGTCGGCGACCACCAGGCCGTGCGGTTTGGCGCGGGCCACGGCCCGCGTGTGGTGGACCATCTCGTCCATCGTCACCGGCAGGGTGTGGTCGTGGCCCAACATCACCTGCCCCAGGCTGTCCCCGACCAGCAGCACCGGCATCTTGGCCGCATCCAAGATGCGCGCCATCGTGAAATCGTAGCAGGTCAGGACGGGGATCTTGCGGCCACGCTTCTTCCAGCGCTCGAGGTCCCCTGCCGAGATCACATCGATCTTCTTCATCCTGTCCTCCGGGTGGCCGTCACGACTGTTCCTCCGGACGGTAGTACGCCGTGCCCGACCGGTGCTCGGCGGCCGCGCGCCAGACGTCGGCCACCAGCGAGAGGTCGCGGGTGAGATCCAGCTCGTTCGTGTTGATCACCAGAACCGGCGCACCCGCGTAGTGCGCGAAGAAGTAATTGTAGGCCTCGTTGAGCGTCTCGAGATACTGCGGATCCATGTCGCGTTCGAATTCGCGACCGCGGTGCGAGATGCGCTCGAGGAGCACGTCGATGGTCGCCTGCAGGTAGATCACGCGATCCGGTTTGGGCTGCTCACGCTCCATCAGCGTGAAGATCTGGGTGTACATGTCCAGCTCGTGGTCGTCGAGGTTGATGTTCGCGAACACGCTGTCCTTCTCGAACATGTAGTCACTCACCACGGGGCCGCGGAAGAGATCGCGCTGCAGGAACTCGCGCTGCTGGCGGTAGCGGTTCAGCAGAAAGAAGATCTGGGTCTGAAACGCGTAGGCCCTCCGGTCGCGGTAGAAGTCCGCCAGGAAGGGGTTCAGTTCCACCTGTTCGAGCAGCACGAAGCCGCCCAGATAGTCGGCCAGGCGGCGGGCCAAGGAGGTCTTGCCCACGCCGATGACGCCTTCGACGGCAATGAAGTGGAGGGGCTTCTTCTCCGTTGCCTTGGAGGCCGGCCTAGTTGCCATGCGCCACTCCGGCTGGGGTGGAAGTCCCTGCGTTCGACGCCCAAACGCGAACCCCCGCACCGCCACTCGCCGCCAGCATGTCCCGCACCGTCTCGCCGCGGAGCGGATGCCGCCAGGCGGGCAGCAGCTCGCAGAGAGGCACGAGGACGAACGGCCGTTCGTGCATCCGCGGGTGCGGCAGGCTGAGCTGCTCCGTGGCACACATGCGGCTGCCGTGAAGGAGCAGATCCAGGTCGATCGTGCGCGGCCCATTGCGCTGCCTCCGCACCCTTCCCAGACGCGCTTCGATGCGGAGCGCCCGCTCGAGGATGGCCTCGGGCTCGAGCGGCGTGTGCAGCAGAACGACCTGGTTGAGGAAGCGGCCCTGCCCCGGAGGTCCCACGGGATCGGTTTCGTAGATGCGCGAGGCGGCGAGCAGAGAGCCCACGGATTCCGCGAGCTGCTGTCGCGCCCGCGCGAGGTTGTCCGCGCGATTCCCAAGGTTGCTGCCCAAGGCCACTGCCACCGTCTGCTCGCTCATGACTTCTGCGGTCTCCCGGCCTCTCCTTGGCCCGGCTCGGTGATCTCGACTTCGACGCAATTCAGATGAGCGTCGAACGGCAGGCTGAGCTGGCGCACGCGCACTACGAGGCGGCTCACCGCGAAGCGTTCCCGGATGGAGACGGCGATGCGGTGTGCCAAGGCCTCGATGAGGTGGAACGGGCGCTCCTCGCTGATCTCGCGGACCAGCTCGTAGATCCGCTGGTAATCCACGGTGTCCCGGATCTGGTCGGTCCGCGCCGCCGCTGAGAGATCGAGATACAGTTCGACATCCAGGGTGACCTTTTGGACCCAGCCCTTCTCGAGATCCCCGACGCCCAGTCGGGGAAACACCGTAATCTCTTTCAGTCGAATCACATCCATGCGAGACCCCCGCCGACATGCCACCCGAAGGTAGGCAACTCAACTGACCATCGCAAGCAGACCTTCTAATCCTTCTGATTGCAATAAGATACAGCCCGTGACGCCGAATCGGCGTTCCATGACCCGGGCATCTTGGGTATGAGGGGGGCAACCCCAGCGGTTGGCGGGGCATCGGGACGCCGGTGATTCAAGCGATCTGCTGGTCCAGCGTCACGTTAGGCAGCATTCAGTTCTCTCTGTCCTCGTTCCGAAGGTATCGTCGGAAGAAAGCAGCGACCCTCCCAAAGAACTCATCGTACGCCACCATCTCCGGCGCGGACCGCCCACCGTGCCCCGCACCTGACACCACCCATAGCTCCTTCGGACCAGGAAGCGAATCGTACACGTGACGAGACATCCAAGGAGGCGTCCGCTCATCGTCCTCCCCCACGATAAGGAACACAGGAATGGTAACTTGAGGCGCCGCGTTGGCCGGAAGAAGACCGCGCGGATAGTCCTCCGGCAGCCACCACTCCCTGTCCGGATCGAGTCGTGCCAGAATGGGCGAAAGGTCGTCGAATGAGGTGATGGTCGCTCGGCCAGCGAGGGCAGCGACGTTATCCCTTTGGGCCGCCATGGCGAACGACAGGTACGCGCCCGTGGAGAAGCCGAGCAACCCGATGCAGGACAGATCCGTCTCCGGTCGGGACTCAAGGTAGTCGAGTGCTGCCGCGTAGTCAGTCAGGAACTCGGAGTAAACCAGGCAGTCGGGATCCAGCGGCCACGCGTCGCCCTCGCCGAAACCACGCCAGTCGAAGGTGAACACATTGAAGCCGGCCGTGAACATGTTGTACGCATACAGGATCGAGTAGGTCATGTTGCCAGCGTCACCCGGACAGATCACGATCGTCGGCCCGGGCTGGGGCTCGACAGCGCCATACGGTCTCTCTGGCGGCTTGAGATCCGGTGGTACGGGAATGACCCGCCCCACGAGTCGATTGGCGATGCCGGCTGTATCTTGCGCCGGGAAGAACCACCCCTTGAGCGAGACTCCATCGCTTGTCTCGAATGTCACGTCATCATAGATGATGCCGTAATCCGAAGGAACCGCACGGTATCCGACCTCCGGTCTCAGTGCCCGGGCGCATGGCCACAGACTGAGCACAAGCAGGAGCGTGAGACTCGCTGTTCTCAAACGCAGCTCCAAGTCATCCTCCTATGAACGCACCCTAACGCTAGCGCTCACCAGCGGGCCGCGTAGCGGACCGCTTGGTGGAGCGCGTTGTTCGACGATCGGTCGATGCCCACTTCATTGAAAGTTCCTTCCGGCGCAAGGCACAGTCACGGAGATAGAGATTGATCAGGTTCTGGTAGGGGAGGCCGGTCTTGACCGCCAAGGCCTTGAAGTACTCAACCGTGTCCCGATCCAGACGGATGGTCACGGATTGTTTGAGGTACTTCACATATGGATTTCGCCGTGACTTCATCTTCGAGAAATCATAGTGCTTTCTCATGGCTTCAACTCCAATAGTCCTTCTGCTCACTCCTGTCCGCCTTCCTGGCTGAGATGATCCTGACCAACGTCTCCGATTCGCGGAAGCAGTGGCACACAACCAAGACGCGTAGCTGGAAACTGACGCCCAGAAGAATGAACCGATCTTTGTCTTCCGAGTGGTCCGGGTCGAAATAGACCTTCGCGTTCTCGTCGAGGAAGGCCGTTTGGGCTTCCTCAAAGGCAATCCCGTGCTTGCTGAGATTGGTCCGGTTCTTGTTGGGATCCCAGGTAAATCGGAGATTCTTCATACGTACATCGTACGTACTACAAGGCTATCTGTCAAGACCCAATCTGGGCGCCGAACGTTGGCTTCACCAGCAAGCGTGGCTGGCGCGGCTTGTGCGTCAGCACAAGACGTGACGGACGCGATTGTCTGCGTGCAAGCACTTGTTAGGTGCTGGTACCCTTAGCCAGGTTGCATTTTGTACAATAAACCTGACCGTTGTCGACCGAAGTTGTCCCGCCCTTAGACCACGGGACACGGTGGTCCGTGGACCGGGAACCGGCAGGGGACCGGACCGCGGCGGCCCCTGGACCGTCATCCGCGCCAAGACCCAGGGCGTCACGCCGGGCTTCGTCATCCGCGACGCGGCGGGCGAGGTCTATCTCATCAAGTTTGCCCCCCCGGGCTATCTCGGCATCATGAGCGTGGCGGGAGTCGTGAGCGGGCGCATTTTTCACGCGGCGGGCTACAACGTGCCCGACGACGCGTTGGTCCGCTTTGCCCGCGAGGATCTGGTGCTGGGCCAGGGCGTTATGATCAAGGGCGAGGACGGCAAGAAGCGCGCCGCCACCGTGACGGACCTGGACGAGATCCTTGCGGTCGTGGAGCGCCTGCCCGACGGGCGCCTTCAGGCCATCAGCAGCAAGTTCGTCGAGGGCTCGCCGATCGGCCCCTTCGA
>JAUVTV010000002.1 GCA_030601305.1 Candidatus Eiseniibacteriota bacterium
CCCTGGAGACCGAAGGGCTCGAGCTGCGCTTGCGCGGGAAGGGCGACACCGAGCAGAACCAGCAGCAGAAGGCCAGACCAGACGATGCGGACATGCACGACGGCCTACTCCCCTTCCCCGAACCCGATCAGGCTGCGGATCTGCTGGTCATCGACGCCGGCCGCACGCAGCTTCGCGCGCCCGCCGAGGAAGGTCAGCTCGACGAGAAGGCCCACCCCGGCGAGCACGCCCTTGCCGCGAGACACCAGGCGTGCCGCGGCGGCCGCCGTGCCACCGGTTGCCAGGAGATCGTCGACGATGAGAACCCGTTGCCCCGCAGGGAAAGCGTCGGTGTGGATCTCGAGTTCCGCCTCGCCGTACTCCAAGGTGTACGACTCGCGAAGGCAGTTCCAAGGCAACTTGCCCGGCTTGCGTAACGGGAAGAACGGCTTGCCCGCCGTGTGCGCCACGAGCGCGCCGAGGATGAAGCCGCGGGCCTCGATGCCGCCGACGACATCGAACCCGTCGCCGGCAAACGCCCGCGTGATCTCGCCGACGCAACGTGCCAGGAGCGGGGGATCCTGCAGCACGGGGGTGATGTCCTTGAAGAGGATGCCCGGCTTGGGGAAGTCGGGCACCGTACGGATTGATTCTCTGAGTGAATCTCTCAGGTCCATGGCGCGCTCCTCGAAACCCGCCCGTGGGGCGAGCCCTGCCGTAGGTTCCAGGCCCGTTTCAGGGGCGCAGAAACTCTATCCGCCAGACGGCGCGCATCTCAAGGCCATTCGCAACCGCCCCCGCGCCGGGACGACTCGGGTTCCCGGCACGCCGGGTCTCAAGACCACTTGCTGCTGCGCAGACGTTCGAGCACTTGGGCTCCGCGCCGTTCCTCTTCCTCGATCCACTCGCGCAGGCGCTTCAGCGCACGCCGCTCGATCTGGCGCACGCGCTCGCGACTGACGCCCAGGAAGAGCCCGGTGCGCGTGAGACTCCGCGGTCTGCCGTCCATCAACCCATAGCGGATGCGCAGCGCCAGGTACTCGCGCTCCGAAAGCCGCTGCATCAACTCTTCGAGATGCCGGCACTCCATCTGGCGATGAAGCACCTCTTCGAGTGACGGCCCCCCAGGAAGCTTCTCCATGAGCGTCAGCCCGCGACCGGCCTCACCGACGGCCTTTTCATCGAGCGACTTGATGCCACGCACCAGTGCCGTCACGCTACGCGCCCGCCGCGGACCGAACCCGGCCGCGCGACTGATCTCGCTCGTGTCCGGGAAGCGGCCCAGCTCGAGGGTGAGCTTGCGCTCGGTCTCGATGTAGCGGTGCAGCGATCGCATGACGTGCAGCGGGATCTTGAGTGTGCGCGACTGCTCGGAGAGCCCCTTGGCGATCCCGAGCCGGATCCACCATGCCGCGTAGGTCGAGAACCGGAATCCTCTCTCCGGATCGAACCGCTTCACGGCGGTGATCAAGCCCAGGTTGCCTTCCTCGATGAGGTCCTCCAGGTCGAGTCCCCGCCCGGAAAACTTGCGTGCCATGCTCACCACGAGACGCAGGTTGCTCACCACGAGCAACTCCGTGGCACGCTCGTCACCGGCCTGGACACGCCGAGCCACGATGCGCTCTTCACGCGGCGTCAGCAGACGGTGTCGGCCCACATCTCGGAAGTAGACCGATAGCGCCTGGAGCGACGGTGGCGGGGGAGCCGGCGTCGCCGGATCACGAATGGTGATCCCCAGCGTCCGCGTGAGGTCCAGGAAGAGCGAGAACTCCGAGGCATCGGGGACTGTCGAGAGGAGGGAAGCCTCGACTTGGGTAGCGCACAGCTCCCCGTTCTTCTGCCCCTCGGCGAGCAGATCCGTGAGAGTCCGCACGCGCGTCGCAACGCGCTTCTTGACTGCCATGGTACCCCCCCTTTCTGGGGGATACCTCCAAGGAGACAAGGGGGGAAATGGTCGGGGCGACTGGATTTGAACCAGCGACTCCCTAGTCCCGAACCAGGTGCGCTACCGGACTGCGCTACGCCCCGACACAAAGCTCTTACACCAGTAGTTTGCAGATTACTCCTCGGCAGGTCAAGGGGGTTTCTGTCGCCCGAACCCGCTCGGGAGACGGCGATTGTGCAAGTTGGAATTATATCCCGCATCGTGTGAATGAGTTACCGGAAATCGATGTGAACGCACGTGAGGCCCAACGGACACGCAGATATCTCACAGGCCAATCACCGCGAACACCCCCATCGTGGCCAAAGTGACGATACAGCCGGCAATCGCGACCCCGATGCCCGCGCACGGCAACGCCTTGCGGAAGGGAATCCCGAAGACAAAGGCGGCCGCCGAACCCGTCCAGCCGCCCGTCACGGGCAGGGGGATGGCGACAAAGAGGATGAGCCCCAGCGCACCGTAGCGATCGATGACCTTGCCGCGTCGCCGCGTTCGCACGAAGAGCCAGGTGAAGAAGCGGTCCATCAGACGGCTTCGTCTCCGGAGCCAGTCCGAGGCGGGCCCCAGACCCAGGAGGATGGGAATCAGCGGGACCATGTTGCCCAGCCAGGCCATCCCGAAAGCCACCGTCCAGTGAAGTGGCGGCCCCATCGCCGGGCTGAGCGCCCAGGGAATGGCGCCCCGCAGCTCCACGATCGGGAGCATGGCGATCACGAAGACCACCCATTCCTTCGGCAACATCGCAAACCACTGGGCGATGTCTTCAGTCACCCTTCCACCCCTCCTCCCCTACCAGAGGAACGAAGACACACGGCACGTCGGTGCGCTCGTGGAACCGGTCTCCCTCGCGCGTGATGATGCTCAGGATCTGGCCGCCGCGCGATCCGGTGGGCACGACCAGTCGGCCGCCATCGGCGAGCTGGTCCACCAGTGACGGCGGCACCCGGGGAGCCGCCGCGGTCACGATGATGCCGTCGTACGGCGCGTAGGTCTTCCACCCGAGCGACCCGTCGCCGACGTGCTGCAGGACGTTCGTGATCTCAAGTCGCGCATACACCTCCTGCGCCCGCTTCGCGAGCGGCGCGAGGCGCTCGACCGTGAACACCGTGTGTACCAGCTCGCTCAGGATCGCCGCCTGGTAGCCGGATCCGGTTCCGATCTCGAGCACGCGATCCGACGGCCGCGGCTCAAGCGTCTGCGTCATGATCCCGACCATGTAGGGTTGGGAGATCGTCTGCCCGTGGCCGATGGGAAGCGCCCGATCGGAGTAGGCCTGCGCCGCGAGGGCCGACTCGACGAACTCGTGGCGCCGGATCTTGAGGAAGGCATCCAGCACCGCCTGGTCACGGATCCCCCGCGCGCGGAGCTGCTGCTCCGTCATGCGCGCACGCGCCCTCCGGTAGTCGATCTTCACGCGCGCCCCCCCGTCGATCTTCACGCGCGGCCCCGTCGGTCGTCACGCACGATTCGTGCCCTTCGATTCTAGGCCCGGTGGGAAGTACCGGCCAGATCGTTCTCCCACCCGCGGAGCGCTTCCAGGTCGGCATCGTCGGTCCAGTCCGTTTGCAGCGGCGTGATCGATACATATCCGGCGGAGACGGCCCCGAAGTCACTTTCGTCATCTTTGACCCACTCGGGTGGATCGCCGCCGATCCAGTAGTACGGCCGGCCCCGCGGGTCGACCTTGGCCACGATCTCGTCGCGATAGACGCGGACTCCGAGGCGCGTGGCCCTCAACCCGCGGATCTCGTCGCGGGGCAGATCGGGAAGATTGACGTTGAGGAGCCTTGCGGGGTGCGGGCCCGCATCGATCATGTGCGAGACGATCTGACGGGCGATCTGCCCCGAGGAGTCCAGGTGCTCCGGATTCCAATTCGTGTTCGAGAAGGCAATCGAAGGAAGACCCAGAAGGCGCCCTTCCAATGCGGCCGCGACCGTACCACTGTAGGTTACGTCGTCGCCCATGTTGGGCCCGTGGTTGATGCCCGAGACGACCAGATCGGGGTGGGGCTCGAGCACGCCGCGGATGCCGCGCACGGCCACCAGGACGCAGTCGGTAGGCGTGCCGGAGATGGAGAACACCCTCTCGTCGTGGTGCCTCACGCGCAGCGGATCGCGCAAGGTGAGGGCATGGCTGGCGGCGCTTTGCTCGAGGTCCGGTGCGACGATCCAGATCTCGCCGAGCCCCTCCAGCGCCGCGGCCAGCTCGCGTAAGCCGCGCGCGTCGATGCCGTCGTCGTTGGTCAGTAGGATGCGCATGTCACCCCGCAAGTCGAGTTCCCGTTTCTCCGTTCAGGCAAAGAAGCTGGCACACCTGTGTACAGGATATCAAACCAAAAGAGGTGTTGGGGTGCTGAACGCCCCGTGACGGACCGTCACACGAATGGTGTCGGGTGCCCTGAGGTTCGTCGACTGGATCCAAGGGAATCACGCTCCAGTCCATCACTCTCGTTCGCTCGCGCCGTTCGCGCGGTAGGCAGACAGGCCGGATCCCGTCCTTGAGGTCGCGTCCCCCAGGCCGTGAAACATCATCGCACAATCGCCCTTCGCGGATGCGAAGGGCGACGACATCGCCGGAGATATGAGATGGTCGGGGCGACTGGATTTGAACCAGCGACCCCTTGCCCCCCATGCAAGTGCGCTACCGGACTGCGCTACGCCCCGACCTTATCTACAGGGGAATCCTACCAATACCCTGATCGCCCGATCAACCGCGAATGTTGAGCCTCAGGCGCGCCCCGGGTGTCCTGCGATCACACAACGGGTTAGCCGTTGTCCTGATCTTCCGGTGTGGGCAGTCGTTCCAGCCGCTGCCTAAGCTGTTCCAGCTCGCGCCGGATCTCCTTGAGGGCTTCTCCGATCAGGGCCGTCCGCTCTGCACCCGTGCGGACGACGTCCGCCTCCGCCTCGCCGGCGTCCCGGGTCGTTCCCCGCGATCCAGAGGCCTTGGCGTAGCCGACCCTGTTCTCCTGCACCGTCCCGATGCGCTCGCCCGAGCGACGATCCTCGAGGAGTTTGCGCCGCGCGCCGGCGATGGTGAAACCCCGGTCGTAGAGCAGGTGCTTGATCTGCTCGATCAGCGCCACGTCCTTCGGGCGATACATGCGCACCCCCCCGCGGCTCTTGCGCGGCCGGAGCATGGAGAACTGCGTTTCCCAGTATCGCAGGACATGAGCCTTGACCCTGGTGTTCTCGCTCACCTTGCTGATCGAGTAGTACGACTTCGTGAGAGCGTCACTCATGGCCCTCCCCCCAAAACTCCTCTCGCGGCGGCCGGCTCATCAGCGTGACCAGCGCCTCCCGCGGATCCTTCCGCTCGTAGAGCACCGCGTGCACCTGCTCGGTGATCGGCATTTCGACACCCAGGCGGTGGGCGAGTTGGAGCGCGGAGCGAGTGGTGCGCACACCCTCTGCCACCATGACCATTTCGTCTAGAATCTGCGGCAGTGGGCGGCCATCCGCAAGCGCCAATCCGACCTGATGGTTTCGGCTGAGGTGGCTCGTACACGTCGTGACCAGGTCCCCGATGCCCGCGAGACCCAGGAAGGTCTCCCGCTGGGCCCCCATCCGCAGCCCCAGGCGGGCGATCTCCGCGAGACCCCGGGTGAGGAGCGCGCCCATCGCGTTGCGGCCCAGATCGAGCCCCTCGACGATCCCCGCGGCGATGGCGATGACGTTCTTGAGCGACACCCCCAGCTCGACCCCCAGGGGATCCGCGCTGGTGTAAATGCGCAAGTTGGGACCGGATAGGGCGGTCTGGACGCGGCATGCCGCATCCCGGTTCTCCGATGCCGCCAGCACGGCTGCGGGCAGCCCGGAGACGACCTCGGCAGCGAGACTGGGCCCGGCGAGGACCACCATGTCTTGGATCGCCAGACCGCTGCTTTCCGCGAAGACCTGGATCGGGGTCTTGCCCGTCTCCTCCTCGATCCCCTTCGTGGCGGACACCCAGATCACGGCGGCCTTCGTCTTCCCCTCCGCGCAGGCCGCCCGCACCCGTTCCCCCACGGAACGCATCACGTGCGAGGGAACCGCGATGATCGCGATCTCGGCACTCTCGAGCGCCTCCCCCAAGTCGGAGGTGACGCGGATCGTCTCCGGCAGGCGTTCCGCAGGCAGGAAGGGCAGGCTGAGCCGGCTGCGCGCAACCTCGGCGGCCCGCTCGGGGTCGAACTCCCAGAGACGCACCGGGTGCCAGAGGCGCGCCGCGTGAAGCGCGAGCGTCGTACCCCAACTCCCCGCACCGAGGACCGCCACCTCGCTCAGCTTCTCGCCGCTCACTTCTTCCTCCCACGAACGCGAGACTCGGTGCCCGCCGCGATGCGCGACAAGTTCGCGCGGTGCCGCACGGCGATCAAGACGGCCAGAAGTGCGCCCGCAACGACGGCGCATTCGTGCAGCGGCGCCGGCGGCCCCCAGAGGATCGTCGCCAGCGGCATCAGCAGCGCGAGAGTCAGCGACCCCAGCGACACGAATCCGCTCACCGCCACCGTGATGCCGAATCCCAACACCCCGATGAGCGCCGGCAGCGGAGCCAGCGCCAGGAAGGCACCCAAGAGCGTCGCGACCCCCTTGCCGCCGCGAAAGCCCGCGAAGGGCGTGAGCACGTGTCCGGCCACGGCCGCAACGGCCGCAACCGCCGGCCAGGGGCTACCGCTCGCCACCGAGCCAAGGCCCAGGCACCCGGGCAGCCAGGCAACCGCAAGGAAGCCCTTGCCGATGTCGAGCAGCAGGGTGAGCGCTCCCCATCCGCGCCCCAGAGTGCGCAGGACGTTGGTCGCGCCCAGATTGCCGCTGCCGTGCTGGCGCACGTCGATCCCGCGCACCAGGCGACCGATCATGAGTCCAAAGGGAAGACTGCCGACCAGAAAGGCGAGGATGACGAGGAGCGTGGCGCGCGCGGCCGGCGGCGCGCCGGCCGATGCGATGGCCGCCATGCCGATCATCGGCGTCCTCCCCGACTCCCGCGTGCGGGCGTGCCCTTGCTCTTGCGGATCTTGAAGCGAATGGGCGAGCCCTCGAACCCGAACGCCTCGCGAAACTGCCGCCCGAGATAGCGCAGATACTCCGGCGCCAGCATCTCGGGGTGGCGCGTATGGAGGCCGAAGGTCGGCGGCGTCACGCGCAGCTGGGTCGCGTAGCGGATCTTCGGCGGGCGCTTCCCGTGTCTCCCGCGCGGCGGCGTGCGGTCGATCGCCTCCTGGAGCACGCGGTTGATCTCGGCCGTCGTGATCTTGCGCTGCGCCTGTTCGTACAGCCGAATGACGGTCTCGGGGATCTGCCCCACGCGCTGTCCGCTGAGCGCGGAAACGAACAGAATCGGCGCGTAGTCGAGAAAGGTCAGCGCGCCCCGCACCCGCTTCTGCGCTTCCACCATGGTGCCGGTGTCCTTGACGACGGCATCCCACTTGTTCATGAGAATCATGCCCACCTTGCCGCTTTCCTCGACGAGCGAGGCGACCCGCTGGTCCTGGCGGCTGATCTCGCACGTGGCATCCAGCATGAACAGCGCCACGTCGGCCCGCTCGAGCGCGCGCAGGCTGCGCAGCGACGCGTAGAACTCGAAGCCGGGAAGATGGTCCCACTTGTGCCGGATGCCCGCGGTGTCGATGAGCCAGAAGGTTTGCTTTTGCCATCGCCAGGGAACGTCGATCGCATCGCGCGTCGTGCCGGGGCGCTCGTCGACGATCACCCGCTCGCGGCCGAGAAGCCGATTGAGCAGGCTCGACTTGCCCACGTTGGGCCGTCCCAGGATCGCGATGCGAATGCCTTCCCCGGGATCCTTCATGCTGCCGCCTTCGGGGAGCAGCGCCACGAGCGCATCCAGCGCCTCGCCCACCAGGCGCCCCTCGGTCGCGGACACCGGACAGATGTGCTCCCACCCGAGAACCTGGAACTCGTGGACGTGCGCCTCCCAGCGCTCGCCGTCGACCTTGTTGACGACCTGGAGCACGGGAACATCCGTCGAGAGCTGATGGAGCGTGCGCGAGATCTCCTCGTCCAGCGGCTGCAGCCCCTCGCGGCCGTCGGTCACGAAGAGCACCACGTCGCACTCCTCGAGCGCGCGCGTCACCTGCGAGGCGATGTACCCTTCCATGCCGCAGGTCGCGCTCGGCAACCAGCCACCGGTATCGACCAGGTAGAACTCTCGCCCGGCCCAGTCGGCCAGCCCCGCGTTGCGATCGCGCGTGACGCCCGGCGTGTCGTCGACCACCGCCTGCCGGCGATGGAGGATGCGGTTGAAGAGCGTCGACTTGCCGACGTTAGGGCGACCCACCACAGCGACCACCGGAATGTGCATCTGCCGGCCTCATTCGAAGAGCGCGTCTCCGCCCAGGCCCACCTGAACGGGCCGGCGAAGCGTCTGCGCGAGCTGTTGCGGCGTCTGGTCATCGAGGGTCACGCCGTCGGCACTCAGCATGTCCGGCGGCAGGAGCACGAGGTCAAATTCATCCTCGCGTCCGAGCCGCTGCACGATGTCCACGCCGGACAGAAGGCCGGCCACCGTGACCCCGGGACCCAGGAAACGATTGTGCACGGCGAGCACCCGCACGTCAAAGCCTTGAGCCTCACCGGTGCGTTCCAAGGCTTCCGGAAGAAGCCGGGTCAGAATCGGCGCGAAGAGCGCGCCGGTGACGAGGACGACGCGCGTCGCGCGATCGGTCTCGGCGCCCGCGGCGAAGAGGCGCACCCTCTCGCGCAGCTCGCTTTCGAAGCGTCGCACCATGCCGACGCCGTTCTCGATCTGCGGGAAATCCTCATAGGCTTCTTCCGACGGCAGCGGGCGGCCCGCCAAGAGATACAGCTCGTCGGCGAGATAGTGCCGGCGACTCCCCCATCGCGACCGACAGCGCGCCTGTCGCACCGTCACGCGATCGATGATCTCGGCAGCTTCGTCGGGGGTCACCGCGCGCAGAGCCGGCAACCGGTCGCGATGCGACGTGAGCCCCACCGGCACGATCGCCACGCTTTCGATCCCCGGATGGAGCGACTCGAGATCATCGAGCGTCTGCTCGAGCACCTCTCCGTCGTTGTAATCGGGAACGAGGACGATCTGCGTGTGCATGCGAATCCCACCCGCCTGCAGGCGCCGCATGCGCGGCAGGATTTCAGCGTCGCCGCGCGGGCGGAGCAGGCGACGACGGACTTCCGGGTCGGTGGCGTGCACCGAGATGTAGAGCGGGCTCAAGTGCTGCTCGACGATCCGCGCCAGCTCCCACTCGCGCAGATTCGTGAGCGTCACGTAGTTCCCATAGAGGAGGGAGAGGCGATAGTCCTCGTCCTTCACGTAGAGGCTTCGCCGAAGCCCCTTGGGATTCTGATCCACGAAGCAGAAGACGCACCGGTTGCCGCAGCAACGAATCGGATCCTCGGGCACGGTCAAGCCCAGGTCCTCGCCCGGCACACGCGTGACGGTGAGGCGGCGGACGGCGCCATCAGCGCCGCGGATCTCGAAGTCGAGTTCTTCGTCTGCCGCGTGGTAGATCAGGTCGAGGCGATCGCGGATCGGCTCCCCATCGATCGAGAGGACCTCCTCGCCCGCCCGAATGCCGGCACGCGCCGCGGGCGAGCTCTTCCTGACCTGCGTGATCTTCATACAGATCGTGCCCCGGAGCGAAACAGGGGACCCGGTCGCCCGGATCCCCTGCTATCCGAATCTGGAGCGGGCAACGGGAGTTGAACCCGCGACTCTCAGCTTGGGAAGCTGATACTCTACCACTGAGTTATGCCCGCCCGAAAACCTCTCACCGGTCAGCCTATCCCGCGGCCTTGACCGTGTCAAGCGGCTAGCCCTCCCCGGCCTGCCGACAAACGACCTCCGCATGTGCCTTATCCGCAATTAGTTGGGGCGTATCCCCAGAATTGATCTGAATCTCGACGATGCCCGTATACCGGTTGCGGAACCAGGTCTCCTGCCGCTTCGCGTACCGCCGCGTGCGCCGGATGAACGCTCCGGTCGCCTCCTCGATCGAGGCCTCGCCACGCAGTGCACGCGCAAACTCGGTGTAGCCGATCGATTCGAACGCGGGGCGATTCACCGCTACGCCTTGCTCGAGGAGCGCCGCCACCTCTTTGAGCAGTCCCTCCGCAAGCATGGCTCGCGCGCGGCTTTCGATGCGCGCATAGAGCTCCTCGCGGGGGCGCACGAGAAGGATCAGTGGCGGACCGACCGAGAGATCCAGCCGACCTGGGGTGTGCTGCAGCTCGCTGAGAGGCTTCCCGGTCAGTTCCCGCACCTCGAGCGCGCGGCTGACGCGTTGGAAGTCCGCCGGCGACAGCCGCGCCGCCGAACTGGGATCCACCTCGGCCAGCCGCCGATGGAGGCCCGCATCGCCTTCCCGATCACGTAGGAGGCGATGCCGTTCCCGGATGGCCTCATCGGCCGGCGGCATCGCATCCAGGCGGCCGAGGCAGGCGTCCACGTAGAGGCCCGAGCCGCCCACCGCCAGGGCTTCGCAACCGCGCTCCCGGAGTTCATCCAGGCGCTCCCCGAAGCGGCGCGCAAAGTCCGCCGCCGTCACTTGCTCAACCGGATCGTACAGGTCGATGAGATGATGCCTCACGCGGGTGCATTCATCCGCCGTGGGCTTCGCGGTTCCGATGCTCAGCTGCCGGTAGACCTGGCGGGCATCCACCGAGAGAATCTCGGCCCCGAGCCGCTCGGCGAGTTCGATGCCCACCGCCGTCTTGCCCACGGCGGTCGCGCCAACCAGGAACACCGGGCGCGCCTCCCGCATGGCGCTACTCCGGGCCCACGCCGCGCCCGAAACGCCGATCGAGATCGCGAAGTGAGATGAAGACGAAGGTCGGACGACCGTGGGGATCACCGTGCGGCCGCTGCGTGGCGAAGAGCTCGTCGACCAGACGGTTCATCTCCTCGACACTCAGCGGCTCCCCCGCTTTGATCGCCGCGCGGCAGGCATAGGATCGCGCGAGGCCCTCGAGCGTCTCGCCCTCGCGCAAGCCCATCGACGTCGCCTCGTCGAGCAGGTCGCGCAACAGCTCGGCCTCGGTGCGCGCTCGCCACAGAGGCGGGAGGCCGCGGATCATCACGCTGTTCTCGGAGAACTCCTCGGTGTCGAACCCCATGCGCGCGAGGCTTGCCGCCCCGTCGCGGTAGAGCTGCATCCGCTGCTCGTCCAGTTCAAGGACGACCGGGAAGAGCAGTTGCTGCGCGCCGCCCTCTCCGCGGGTCATGCGATCGCGGATCTGCTCGTACAGGATGCGCTCGTGCGCCGCGTGCTGGTCGATGATGAGCAGCCCCTTGCGTGTGTGCGCCAGGACGTACCGGTTGTGGAGCTGCCACAGGGAAACCAGCCCGAGGGTGGCCTCGGCCCCCACGGCTTCGCCCATGAGATCGGCATCGGCAACCAGCCCCGCACCCGGCGCACCGCCGTACAGGCGAGAAGCCTCCTCGAGGCCATCGAAGGTGCGCGACTCCGCGCGGTGATGCGCCGTCTTCGGCGCGGCCAGGCCAGCGCCCCTCGTGCCCGCAGGTGTCCCCGCTCGCGCGCCCCCCGCAGGATGCGCCGGCGCCTCGCCCCCCTTCTCGCCCACGAAGAAGCGCGGTAGGAGGCGCGCGACCGCTTGATGCACGGCCCGCTGGATCGAGCCGAACACCCGCCGTTCGTCCAGGAAGCGCACCTCGCGCTTGGCGGGATGGAGGTTCACGTCCACGCGGTCCGGCGGGATCACAAGAAAGAGCACGACCCAGGGATTCTGGTGTCCCGGCAGCAGATCACCGAATCCGTGCCGCACCGCCTGCCCGATCCAGGGAGCCGCCACCCACCGGCCGTTGACGAAGACGTGCTGGTGGAGCGAGCCCGCGCGGGCGAGCTCCGGAACCCCGAGGATCCCGCGCACCACGAGGTCCTTCTCGCGCCAGCTGACGTCGATCAACTGATCCTCGAGCTGCGCGCCGAAGAGCTGCAGCGCGCGCTCCCGCAGACCGCCGGCCGACGCGACGTCGATGGGCCGCTTGCCGTCGATCTCGAGGCACCACGCGACGCCCGGCGCCGAGAGCGCGTAGGCCACGCACGTGGCGCGCGCGAGCCGCATCTCCCCGGGGCCCTTCTTCAGGAAGCGCTTGCGCACAGGGGTGTTGAAGAAGAGGTCCTCGACGGTGACGCTCGTTCCCTGCGCGCGCGCGGCGGCGACCAACGGACCGATCTCGCCCGCCTCGGCCGTGATCTGCCAGGCGTGCTCCTCCTCCGCGGTGCGACTGACCACCGCGACCTTGGCGATCTCGACGATCGACGCCAACGCCTCGCCGCGGAAGCCGAGCGATTCGATCGCCAGCAGGTCCTCCTCGCGTGAGATCTTGCTCGTCGTGTACCGCTCGAGGGCGAGGGCCAGCTCGTCGCGCGTCATGCCGCGCCCGTCGTCGTGGACCCGCACCCGGCGGTCCAACGCCTCCGTGACTTCGATCGTGATCTGCTGCGCGTGCGCATCCAGGCTGTTCTCGATCAGCTCCTTGACGACTGCGGCCGGGCGCGTGATCATCTCGCCCGCCGCGATGCGCGCCACCACATCGCGCGGCAGACGACGGATGCTCATCGCAGATTGCTCAGTCATCCCGTTCTTCGTGCTCTGCTCGCCCACGCTCCTCGTCCCTCTCCTCGGTCGTGGTGGGTTCTGCGCCGTTGCGCGTCACGCTGTGCCACAGCCGGCGCAGCCGCCGCCAGCTGCGGGCCTCCTCTTCCTGCACGGCGAGCCGCACCCAGGCGCGCACCCCAGCGGCTTCCGAAAGGAGCGCCTGGCGTACCAGACCCACCCATCCGCCCCCGGCGCCACTGGCGACGACATACAGGGTGGTTCCTCGCTCGCCCTTCAACCGCACCGCCGAGAGGCGCGCGGTGCCTAAGCCGCAAGCTGCCGCCGAAGCATGCGGCGTCTGGCTCTCCGTAAGTTGCGCGACGCCGAGCGTCCCCTGATCCGTTGCGATCTCCGCTCCCCAAACCGCCTCGGCGCCCAAGCGCGCAGCAATACGGCGCGCCGCCCGCTTGACCCGCACGACGCCGCCGGCCGCCGTCGCGGCGGCCACGCATCGGTCACCTTGCATGACGACCAGCAGCACTCCCTGGCTTCCGGCACCACTGAGCTGCGCGGTCCTTCGCGCCAACCACTCCCCGAGCCGCCTCGCACGCGCCATCTCGTCGAACCACGCCGGGATCGCGCCCGGCGACGCCGCCCGAGCCGCAGCCGTCTTCGCGGCGCTCGAGACCTCTGACGCGTGATTCGCGCGCCGGCCGCTCGCGTCCCCCGCACCGTCTCGCGCGCGTGTCAACACGCGTTCCCAGCGGAAACCGTCCTCGCCCCGGAAACTGGAGAGCTCGATGTCGGAGAGAACGACCAGATCCGGCGGAAGCCCCGCGGGCGGCGCCTCATCCTGCGCCGCGTAGATCAGCACGTCCAGGTCCGCCAGGGCTTCGCGCGGCGCCTCACGCACGACGGGAAACGAGAGCAAGCTGCCCAGTCGATCCACCGTCTCCGAGGGATCCGCGGCCTGGATCCAGGCCACCTCCGCGCGAGGGTCCTGGTAGAGGGCCGGCAGCAGATCGAACTGCTCGCGACCCACTCCCAGGAACCCGATGCGGATCCTCGTCGACGATGTGGGCTCCATGTCTTGCTCCACCGATCCGGCCGCAACCGTTCGCCGCGGGTCCCCTGTCCCGGAACCGCTCACGCACGCCCCGCCATCAGATTCCCCAAGGCCGCGACGACGCGCTCAGGCGCCATGTCCCGCCAGCAGCGGCGATGTCCTTGCCAGCACAGGCGCGGCCCGTGCACGTGACACGGCCTGCAGGACAAATCTACACCATGGACGACGCTTCTTCCCAGCGGTGAGAAGCCCAGTTCGGGGACCGTCGGACCGAACAGAGCCACGAGCGGCCGCTCCACCGCGGTCGCCAGGTGCTGGATCCCCGAGTCGCTGGAGACGACGGCATCCACTGCGGAGAGAAGCGCAATGACCTCGGGCAGATCACCCGAGAACGTCCTCTGCAGCCGTCCGGGTCCGCTTTCCAACAGGCCCTCTGCCGGACCGGACCCTGGCGCCAGCAACCGGACGACCCCCCAGCCGTGTCGTAGAAGCTCGGCCTCGATCGCGGCAGCCAGCTTCTCAGGGATCGCCTTGAGCGGACGCGAGGCGCCCGGCGAAAGGACCACCCAGCCGCGGTTGGGCGTCCCGCCGGCCCGCAAGGCGCGGGAGAGCGCATCGCGCGCGCAGCGATCGACCGACACCCCCGGCGAGAGCTCTCCCGCCCGCACCTGGTCGCCCGCCACCACGCGGGCGAAGCGCAGGGCTACCGGTTCGGGACCGGGCACGCGCCGTCCCAGGAGAACCATCACCCGTCGCCGCAAGGCGGCCCGCCGGTAGGTCCTTCGCTCCGCGCCGGGCGCGTATCGTCGGCAGGCGTGCTTCCCCTTGGCGCCGCCCTGCAGGTCGAGAACCACCGCGTAGGCATCCTGCGCCGGGGGCGAATCTTCCGCCTCGAGCAGAACGCGCCGGATGCCCGGGAGATCGTGCACGACGGGCGCGAACGCCGGGCGCGTGAGGAAGTCCACGTCCAGATCCGGCCTGCGCGCGGTCAGGAGTCGCACGACGACGGTCGCCAGCGTGACGTCGCCCAGACTGCTGAGGCGCGCAACGAGTACGGGCCCCTTCCAAGCATCCGCCGGCCAGGCTCCTTCCACCGGATTCTCGCGCGGTGTCGGACTACCAGCGGTACTTGGTGACGAACTCCTCCTCGAAGTCATACCCGTCCTCGAAGTCCGCGAGGCTGTCCTCGTTGGTCTTGCTGAGGAGGCCCTCCTCCACCATCAGGAACACCAGTTCCCCCACATCGCGGGCGCAGGTGAATCCCAAGTGCTGCAACACGCTGAGCGCCATCGGCCCGTACTGGTTGCGACCCTCCTCGGCGAATGCTTCGAGGAGTTGCCGGCCGGAGACGTGTCCCTTGTGCTCGTGCATGAGTCGGCTGCGCGCCAGAGCCATGAAGATGAAGAAGTACGCCTGGGGCTTGAAGCGCGGCTTGCGCTCGTAGATCTCGTAGATCCGGGCTTCCCGTTCGTCTCTCACCGCCTCATCCTCCCTGACCTCAATGGACGCGCCATGCGGGTTGCCGCCGGCCGAACGGCAGCTCGTCGGTTGCCGCCGGGCGCACCTCGTCGTGGATCGGATCGATCAACGTGTCGCATTGCCAATTGCGGTCGTCGCGCACTGGGTGATCCGCGTTGTGGTGCAGCCCGCGCGATTCGCGCCTCGACGCGGCGGCCCGGATGATCAGCTCAGCCACGACGGCGATGTTGCGCAGTTCGATCAGATCGCTGTCGAGGATGAAATCCCAGTAGTACCGGTCGATGCTCTCGCGCATCAGCGCAATGTAGCGTGACGCCAGGGACAGACGGTGATCGGTGCGCACGATGCCGACGAAGTCCCACATCAGGGCGCGCACCATCTGCCAGTGCGCATCGACCAGAACCGATTCCTTCGCGACCGTCGCCGTCCCCGGGTCCCACGGCGGCACCGCGCCGTGCGATGCGACGGGGTTCCTGCCGGCCGCATCTCTTGCGCCGCCGGCCCGCGCGGCCCGCAGCGCGAAGACCACCGCCTCGAGCAGCGAGTTGCTGGCCAGACGATTGGCTCCGTGGAGTCCGGTGCACGCGGTCTCCCCTGCGGCGTAGAGGCCCACGAGATCCGTGCGCCCATCGCCGTCGGTCACGACGCCGCCGCACAGGTAGTGGGCCGCCGGCACCACCGGCACGGGATCGCGCGCGATGTCGACCCCCATCTCGAGGCACGAGGCGTAGATCATCGGAAAGCGCCTCTTGACCCGTTCGCGACCGATCGCACTCAGGTCCAGCATCACGTGGCGGTCGCCCCGGCGCTTCATCTCCTGGTCGCACGCCCGCGCCACGACGTCGCGGGCGGCAAGCGAGCCCATCGGATGATAGGCGTCCATGAACGCTTCACCGGAGATCGACTTGAGGATCGCACCTTCCCCGCGCAAGGCCTCCGAGAGGAGGAAGCGGCCGCCGCGCGGGTCGTACAGGCAGGTGGGATGAAACTGGACGAACTCCAGGTTGGCCAGGCGCGCCCCGGCGCGGTAGGCCATTGCCAGCCCGTCGCCCGTCGCCACGTCCGGATTGCTCGTGTAGCGGTAGACCTTGCCGCACCCGCCGGAGGCGAGAAGCGTCTGCGGCGCCAAGAACACCCGGATCTCACCGCCCGCGGCATCCAGCGCATAGACCCCGAGCACCACGGTCAGCCCGGCCTCCGGGATACTCCCCTCCAGCTTCGCCGTCGTGATGAGGTCGATGGCGCAGTGGTGCGGGTAGAGGTCGATCTGCGCGTGCTCGCGGACGCGCGCCAGCAGCGCCTCCTCGATGACCCGGCCGGTCTCGTCCGTGGCGTGCAGGATCCGGCGGTGCGAGTGCCCTCCCTCACGACCCAGGTCGTAGGCCTCGCCGCTGGGCACGCGGGCAAATGTGACGCCGTAGCCCTCGAGCGTCTCAATCGCCTCGGGGCCCTCCTCCACCACGCTCTGCACCAGGGACTCGCTGCCGAGACCCGCCCCGGCAGCCACCGTATCGGCACTGTGCGCCGCAAATGTATCCCCTGGGTCACTTACGGTGGCAATCCCGCCCTGGGCCAGGCGCGTGCTGGATTCGACCGCCTCGCGCTTCGTGAGGATGGCCACCCGGCCCCAGCGGGCCACCTCCAGGGCATAGACCAGGCCGGCCAGGCCGGAGCCTATGACGAGGAAGTCATAGCGGTACTCGCACATGCGGGGACACTCCCGGAGATGCGCCATCGGGGGGGCTCTTCCAGCGACGGAATCGCTTGTCGCCTTTGGGCTTCAGGCGAGTATAGGGAAGGCCGATAGGTGGGGCAAAGGCCGAAAACACGTGTCCGGGGCACGCCCCGGGCGAGGAGCTGGCTCGAGGGGAGAGGCTCACTCGGGCCGAAGACCAAGCGGGGAGGTTGTGCCATGAAGCACGGCGCGCTGGTAGTCACCTTCTTTCTGTTCCTGGTACTGGCTTTGTCGGTAACGGGGTGCGATGACCAGAAGGCGCCCCGCTCGCGCCTCCTGGTGGTTCGCATCGCGGAGTCCGACGTCGAGGAGGACACCTACAGTTACGTCTACCTCTCGGACGTCGCCAACGCGGGGGCCGACGGCATCCCGGGCACCGAGGACGACTCGGTGGTCGAGGACGAGACCTATCTGACGCTCGAGAACCAGCCCCGCAACAGCGTCCTGGCGATCGACCCCCTTGGACCGTATGGCGCGGTGGTCCTCACCCGCTATCGGGTCGACTACCTGGTGCCCGGCTCGGACGTCATCGACCCCATCGATGCCGCAATGAACCTGGTCGTCCACATGGGCGCGAACAATCGGGCCATCACGCGGATCGTGCTCGTCACCGCCATCTCGAAGACCGTGCCACCGCTCAGCACGCTGGCGACCGGCGGCGAGCTGCTGGTCAACGCGAAGATCACCCTGACCGGCTATGAGGAGACGTCCAAGGAAGACGTCGAAGCGGTGGCCTACATGCAGGTCCACTTCGCGAACTGGACCGATCCTGACTAAGTGCCCCGGTTCATGAATACGGTGACGCAACGAGGGCGCCGATGCGCCCGCCCGGCAAGGCGCGACGACGACGCGATGCCGCTCCATCACGGAGGAGGAGCAACGCAGCCCGAGCGGGATGCAGCGGCGGCCGAATGCCACCGTATGTATGGATCCGGGTACTAAACAGCCCGGATGACTTCTGCCACGGGCTAGTCCAGGAGACCGATCCAGTCCGGTTCGCCCGAGACGAAGGCCAGCTCTGCCGGCACGACGACGATCGCCGGCAAGCTGACCGCATGCGCTTCCATCTTGACGGCGTCCTTCTCCGTGACGAGAAACCCGCTGAGCTTCCTTCGTCGCGCCACGCTCGTGAGGCGCGCCACGTCCTTCGAACCGAACGGTGCGTGGTCGCGGGCCGCGCGCACCCACGCGGGCTGAACGCCGCGGGCGGTGAGCCCGGCGACGAACGATTCCGGTGCCGCGAGCGCCGTCCAAACGCCCCAGCGCCCGTCCCGCAGCGCTTCCCATCCGGTCGGCGCACCCGTCAGGGACCGCGGAGTCTGCAGACGGTTCTCGCACCACGCGAGCGGCACCGCGCCCGCGTGGCGGCGCACGGCGGCTTCCCAGGCGGTGCGTTCCGCACACAGCTCGGCGCGATGCAGCACGACCCAATCGGCCCGGCGCAGACTGCTCCACCCCTCTCGCCGGTCTCCCCACGGGATGAGGTGTGAACGCCCCGGAGGAAGCGACGCATCCAGCGCGACGATGTCGAGATCGCGCTTCAGCCGGCGATGCTGGAACCCGCCGTCGACGATCAACACGTCCGTCTCGATGCCCAGTTCGCGGGCCGCCTGCCACGCCTCTTCGCGACGGCGCGCGACGGCCACCGGAACCTCGGGCGAAAGACGCGCCAGCAGGATCGCCTCCTCACCCACCGTCTCCCAGCCTTCGAGCGGTTTCTCCGACGGCGCGCCGCGGCTCACGAGGCACGGCGCCGCTCGCGGCCGCGGAGCACCGTAGCCGCGCGCCACCAGGAGAGGACGGCGCCCGCCCGCGTGCAGCCTCGTCGCGATGAGCGCCGCGAGCGGCGTCTTCCCGCTGCCGCCGGCACTCAAAGAGCCCACGCTGATCACCTTCACCGGCGCATCTCGTGCGGCGAGCAGGCCGCTATCGTACGCGCGATTGCGCAGCCAGGCCGCCCCCCCGTAGAGCAGCGCCGCAGGGCCGAGGAAGACCGCCAGCAGGAGATCCGCCCCGCGGGCTTCCCCTCGCGCCAAGCGTCTGTGCGCTTCAAGCCAGCCCATCGGATCGTCCCTCGGCAGAAGGCCTGGCCGCCTCTCCGACTGGGAAACCCCAGGCCTCGAGCGCGTCCAGGGTGCGCCCCACCGCCCCGCCCACACGTTCGGCCCCGCGCAGGGCGGCACCCGCCGCAGTCCGGCACTCCTCGGGCGAAGTTGCCAGGCCGGCGAGTGTCTGTCCCAGCTCCAGCCCGGTGGCCGCCCGGAAACCGCCGCCCTCGTCCTCCAGCACGGCGGCGACGTCCGCGACGTTGCTCACGTACGATCCGTAGAACACCGGGATGCCCAGCTCGGCGGGTTCGAACAGGCTGTGTCCACCCACGGGACACAGCGTGCCCCCGACAAAGGCGAGGTCGGCCGCCGCGTAGAAACCGCGCAGCTCACCGACCGTCGTCACGAGCAGGACGGCGCGAAGGGTGTCCGGATCCTGTCGACTGCAAGCCGCCGCAACACTCCGCACGGAGGGCAGGAGCGGTCCGCCGAGCTCCCGTCGTTCGAGGATCGGTAACCCGTGCACCTCGAGCCGGCGGCGCAGCACGCCGGCCCCGTCGGGATGACGCAGCGCGACGACCAGAAGCAGGGGACCCGGAATCTTGCGCAGCGCGTCCAGGGCATGCGCCAACGCCTCGGCCTCCTCGCGTCTCACGCTCCCGAAGACGATCACCCGATGCCAGTCGCCGCGCACACGCACGCGCTCTTCCGCAGGCACTCGCCCGCGCGGGCTTTCGTACTTCGTGTTGCCGGTCACGGCGATCTGCTCCGGCGATATCCCCAGCGCGAGCCAGCGTTCCGCATCACCGCCGGTTTGCGCGGCCACGTACACTCCGCCCAGGAGCTGCCGCAGCCAGGAACCCAGGCGGCGCAGTCGACCGGCCCCACGCTCCGTGAGCCGGGCACTGACGAAGGCGAGCGGTATGCGCGCGCGGTGAATCTCCGCGATCATGCCGGGCCACACTTCCGTCTCGCACACCAGCACGGCCGGCGGCCGCAGGGTGCCAAGCGTCCGCCGGACTAGCGCGGGGGCATCCAGTGGGGCGAAGCGCACGGCGCGCGCGCCCGCCGCTTCGGCTTCCGGCGCCAGCTCACGGGCCGTGGGCGTGACCACGCTGAGCGCCGCCCGTCGACCCCGGCGGTTCAGCTCCCGCAGAAGCGGAAGGGCGCCGCGCATCTCGCCCAGGCTGGCGGCGTGGACCCACAGCGCGCCCTCGGCGGCGGCCGGGAGCGGGCGCCAGTTCCCGAAGCGCTCGCGCATCTCGCGGCGGTGCCGCATGGCGCGCAGCGCAACATAGGGCGATCCGCCGCACAGGGCCGCGGCCCAGGCAACCCCGTAGAGACCATCGCCGACACGCGCGAGCCAGGGACGCCGGCCGCTTCGGTCCCTCCGCCGAGGATCTCCTCGTTCAGTCCCCCGCGGCATGACCGGTCTCCCGCCACCGTTCGAGCACGCGTTTCGTGTGTTGGTGAACCGATTCGATCGCCGCCTCCACGCGGGGGGCCCACTCGGCCACCGCGGCCTCGGGCGGCAGATCGTCCGGGACGAAGAACGGTTCCCCGTACCCGATCACCACTTTCGCGAAGAGATGCGGGATGATGAAGCGATCCCACGATGCGAGGCGCCTCGCCGGATGGACGCTGACGGCGACCGGCAGGATGGGGAGACCGCCCCGCTGCGCCACCAGCACGGTGCCCGGCTGCACCTTCATACGCGGGCCGCGCGGGCCGTCGGGCGTGATGGCCAGCGGAACGCCCCGGCGACCCAGTTGCGCCATTTCGATGATCGCCCGGAACCCTCCGCGGCTGGTCGAGCCACGCGCGGTTCCGTAGCCCAGGCGCTCGATCACCTGCGTGATCATCTCGCCGTCGCGGTGCCGGCTCACCAAGACGATCGCCCCTTCGTTCCGCTTGAAGTAGCTCAAAGGGAGCAGCTGACCGTGCCAGAAAACGTGGACGAACCCCTTCCCACTCGCCACGCAATGCGCAAAGTGCCCTTCGCCGACGTAGCGCACACGCCACGTCGCACCCACCAAGCGCAAGAGGAGCGCCCCGAAGAAGCCGACCAGCTTCACGCGCAACGGGGCATCCTCCCGCGCGCCTCTCATCGGCGGCCGCCGGCCCTTTCCCACGGATTGCGCGCGCTTGCGGGTCACTGCGTGCCCTCTCCCTCGCTGGGGGTGGCTCCCGCCCAGAGATGCGCCAGGACGCGTTTCGCGGCCCGCTGGTACGCGCCCCGAGGACCGAACCGCTCGCGAAGCGTGACGAGTTCGGCGCGCATGCGCGCGCGCCCCGGTGCATCCTCCAAGATCCGCTCGATCTCGCCCGCCAGCCGCTGAGGGTTGCAGTCGTCCTGGAGGAGTTCCGGCAGAATCCGCCGTCCCGCGGACAGGTTGGCCATCGAGACCCACGGCACGCTCACCATCCGGCGCGCGACCCACCAGGTCAAACGGCTCACGCGATAGACCACCGTCGTGGGAACGCCCATCAGCGCGACCTCGAACGAGGCGGTCCCAGAGGCTGCCACGGCAATGCCGGCCGTGTCGGCCAGATCCAGGACCGGCTCACGGCTGAGCGCGATGCCGGCTTGCTCCGCCCATGGCCGATAGGCATCCGCGTCCAGCCGGTCGGCCATCCGCAGCGTCCAGGTGAGCTGCGGCTGCGTCGCGGACAAGCGCTGAACGGCCTGCGCCATCGTCGGGAGATGATGGCGCACTTCGCTCGCGCGGCTGCCCGGCAGGAGCAGGCCGCGCCGCACACCGGCGGCGACCGGCGCTTCCGCCGCCTCCGCGCGTGCCCGCGCGGCATCCACCAGGGGGTGTCCCACGTAGGTCGTCGTCACGCCGCGCTCGCGAAACCATTCCGTCTCGAAGGGGAAGAGCACCAGGAGCTCGCGGACGAAGCGACGCAGCGTCCGCACGCGACCCGCACGCCACGCCCAGAGCTGCGGGGCGATGAAATAGACCACCGGTACCCCGGCCGCCGCCGCCGTCTTGCACAAACGCAGATTGATCTCCGGCGAGTCGATGGGCAGGAAGAGATCGGGCGGCTTGCGCCGCAGTTCGCCGCGCAGGCGGGCGAGAAGTCGGAGCGCTCGCGGTACGACCCTCACGGCCTCCCAGAGACCCACGACCGCCAGGTCATCGTAGGTCGCGAGCATCTCCATGCCGGCATCTTGGAGCTGCGGCCCGCCGACCCCGTAGAATGTACCCGCCAGCCCCTCGTCGCGCAGCGCGCGCACGAGACCGGCTCCGTGCGCATCACTACTGGCTTCGCCGGCGACGATCAAGATGCGCAGTCGTGGCATGGCGGCGGCCTAAGGTCCAGAGGTGCGATGCGCGCCGACGGCGGACGGCGGCAGGGATCCGGACGCCAGGCGCTGGAGACTCTCGCGCACCTGGGATTGGATGCGGGTCGCGATGCGCAGCACGCGAAGCGCCTCCTCCCCGGTGACCGCCGTCGGTCCTCCGTCGCGTGCCGCGGCAAGAAACGCCTGCAGCTCGTCACTGATCGCATCGCCTTCGGGAGCGGTCAGCTCCTCCTCGCCCACGCGGAAGCGTCCCACGCCCGGCACTTCGACGTCTCCGTCCGCGTCCGCGCCGATCACCGTGCGATGGCCCGTGCGGCGCAGGAAATCGAGCGAGAGATAGCCGGCCGGGCCGAAAAGGCGCATCTTGCGGACGCGCTCACGCGAGACGCGACTCGCGGTGAGATTCGCCACGGTTCCGTTCTCGAACCGCAGGCGGGCATTCGCGATGTCCTCGCGCGGGGTCAGTACGGCCACACCCACGGCGTCCAAGGACGTGAGCTCATGGGGAACCAGGCTGAGCAGGATGTCGAGGTCGTGGATCATGAGATCCAGCACGATATCGACATCCAGGCTGCGCGGCACGAACGGCGCCAGCCGTTCGGCCTCCACGAAGGCCGGGATGCCGATCCTCTCACGCACCGCGCGAAAGATCGGATTGAAGCGCTCGACGTGCCCCACCTGCAGCCGGAGGTCCCGCTCGGCGGCCAGTGCGAGGAGTGCCTCTCCTTGGGCCACCGTCTGGGTCATCGGCTTCTCGATGAAGATGTGGCATCCGCGTTGCAGGGCTTCCCGCGCCACATCGTGGTGCGTCTCGGTGGGGGTTGCCAGGACCACCGCGAACGCCGCATCCAACACGGCCCGCAGATCGGTCGTCGCCTGCGCCCCAACCTCCGCCGCCAGTTTCTCCGCCCGCTCGGACTGCACGTCGACCACCCATCGCGGCTGCGCGGCATCCAGGCGGTGGAGCGCGCGGGCGTGAATCGATCCCAGATGACCGGCCCCCACCACCGCGACTGCCTGAGGCGCCGACATGCGAAACCCTCCTCGATCAGCGCGTCAGGCCGCGTTCGGACTGCTCGACGAACTTGCAGAAGTGATCGATCTCGGGAAGGGGCTGGCACTCCTCGCGAATTCGCGCGATGGCCTCCTCCTTCACCAGCTTGGACCGGAAGAAGATGCGATACAGGGTGCGCAATTCGCGCAGCGCCTCGGCCGAGAAACCGCGGCGCTCGAGTCCCACCTGATTGAGCCCGAATGCGCTCAGGGGATGTCCCGCGGCGCGCACATAGGGCGGTACGTCCTTGGGTACGCGGCACCCGCCGCCGATGATGCAGTGGGCGCCGAGATGCACGAACTGGTGCACCGGGGTCACCCCGCCGACGATGGCGTAGTCCTCCATCGTCACGTGGCCCGCGAGATTGGCCGAGTTGGCCAGGATCACGTGGTTGCCCAGCACGCAGTTGTGGGCCACGTGGGCGTAGGACATGATCAGGTTGTCGTCGCCAATGGCCGTCACCTCGCCCTCGTCGGTCGCGCGATTGACGGTGCAGAACTCGCGAAACGTGTTGCGCGCTCCGATGCGCACCTGGCTCCGCGCGCCGCGGTACTTGAGATCCTGCGGCTCGGCACCGATGGCCGCGCCGTGGAAAAAGCGGCAGTCCGCGCCCACGATCGTCCAGCCGTCGAGGCGGACCATCGACTGCAAGTGCGCCCGATCCCCGAGGCGAACCTCCGGTCCCACCAGGCAGTAGGGTCCGATGTCGACGTCCGTGCCGAGTTCGGCACCCTTCTCCACGATGGCGGTCGGGTGGATTGCGCTCATGTCGCCGGATTCTCCCTGTCCACGATGCTCGAGAGCAGCTCGGCCTGCGCCACCAGGCGGCCCCGCACGAAGGCCTTGCCGGCCATCTTGCAGGTTCGGCTCTTGAGGCGCGTGAGGTGCAAGTCGAGGACGAGTTGATCGCCAGGGACCACCGGCTTGCGGAACTTCGCGTTGTCGATCCCCATGAAGTAGACCAGCTTCGACTCGGGATTCTCGACCGTATTCAGCAAGAGCACGCCGCCCACCTGCGCCATGGCCTCGATGATCAACACCGCGGGCATGATCGGGAAGCCCGGGAAGTGCCCGGTGAAGAACGGTTCGTTGACCGTGACGTTCTTGATGCCCACCACCCGCTCGCGTTCCTTCAGGTAGAGGATGCGGTCCACCAGGAGAAACGGGTAGCGGTGCGGCATGATGCGCTGGACATCACGGATGTCGAAGTGGATTTGATCGAGCAGCTGCTCGTACTCGGCCGCGCCGCTGTGCTCGCGCACCAGCGCGTGCACGAAGCGCACGTTGTGCTGGTGGCCGCTGCGCACGGCGCGGATGTGACCCTGTACCGGCCGGCCGAGAATGGACAGGTCGCCCAGGAGATCCAGTAGCTTGTGCCGCACGAATTCGTCACGATAGCGCAGCGGCTCCTCGTTCAAGATGCCGTCGTCTTTCACCACGACCGCGTTCTGCAAGCTGCCGCCCTTGATCATGCCCAGCTCGCGCAGCCGTTCCACATCGCGATAGAGCACGAAGGTGCGCGCGCGGGCGATTTCCTCCTTGAAGCTCTCGGGGGTCACCTCCAGGCTGCAGTACTGCGTGCCGAGGACCGGATTGTCGAATTGCAGCGTGAAGCTGATGCGCAGCCCGTCGTGCGGCGTCGCCAGGATCTCGACCCCGTCTTGTTCGTAGGCCACCGGCACGCGGATGACGAATGGCCGGCGCTCGGCGTCCTGTTCGCGGATTCCGGCTTGCTCGAGCCGTTCGACGAACGGCGCCGCGCTGCCGTCCTTCGGCTCGGGCACTTCGAGTCCTTGGACTTCGATGATGATGTTGTCCAGGCCGAGGCCGGTCACCGCGGCGAGAACGTGCTCGACCGTGTGCACCTCGGCCTCCCCGGTGCGCAGGATCGTGCGCCGTCGCCCTTCGCGGTCCTCCACCGAGTTCTCCGGACAGACGCGGATTCGCGGCGCCGAGGGCAGATCCGCGCGTACGAACCAGATTCCCTGGTCGGCTTCCCCGGGACGGAAGGTGACGGTGTTCTCTTCGCCCGTGTGCAGCCCGACACCGGTGAGTGTCGCGGCCCGGCCGATCGTTCGCTGCCTCACCGTCGGTCGCCCTCCTTCTCCTCCATGTCCGCCACCCTCTTCTTGAGTCGCCGGACTTCCTTGAGCAGCTCCGGCAGCTGGCGCAGCGCCGCATACATGCGCTTGGCCAAGCCGTGCGAGGTCGCCGGATACCCGGAGACCTGCCCCCCCGCCGGCACCGACTTGGTCACGCCGCCCTGCGCGCCGACCATGACGTCGTCGCCGAGCTCGATGTGTCCGATGATGCCCACCTGACCGCCCAACGTCACGCGATCGCCGAGGTGGGTGCTCCCCGCGATGCCCACCTGCGCGCAGAGAATCGAGTTGCGGCCCACACGCACGTTGTGCGCCACCTGGACGAGATTGTCGATGCGCGTTCCCTGTCGGATGACCGTCGCACCCGTGGTGGCCCGGTCGATGCACGTGTTGGCGCCGATGTCGACGTCGTCCTCGATCACCACGCGTCCCAGCTGGGGCATCTTCTCATGCGCGTGCCCCTTGGTCAGGAAACCGAAGCCGTCGTCCCCGATGACCGCCCCCGCGTGGAGGATGACCCGGTCGCCGATCTCGACTTCCTCACGGATGACGACATTCGGATAGACGAGACACCGGCTTCCGACGATCACGTCCGCGCCGATGACGACCCCCGGGAACAGGACGGTGTGGTCCCCGATCTGGGTGCGATCGCCGATGATGACATGCGGCCCGATCGCGACGTCGATCCCTATCTGGGCCGCGCTCCCCAGCACTGCCGAGGGATGGATCCCAGGTGGAATCGGATTGCGCTCGCGATGAAACAGCTCCATCGCCGAACGGAAAGCTTCGTACGGCTCCGCCACGCGGATGCACGCGCGCCCGTTGAAGGGATGCTCGCGCGGGAGGATCACCGCCGAGGCATGGGTCTTGGCGAGCCACTCCCCGTAGCGCGGGTTGCCGAGGAAGGTGATCTCCCCCGCCTGGGCCTCCTTGATGCCAGCGACTCCCCGAATCTGCAGGTCGGGATCTCCGATGAGTTCTCCGCCCAAGCGCTCGGCGAGTTCCGCCAGTCGGAATTCCATGGTTACCCCCCGGCGACCGTCGGCACGCCGCCTAGTCGCCGACTTCCTCACTGTTGAGCAGGTCCACGATATCTTGGGTCAGGTCGTGTTCCGGATCCGCATACAGGATGTTGTTGTCGGCCGCATCCAGGATGAAGTCGTAGCCTTCTTCGGCGGCGATTTGTGCGAGGAGCGCCTGCACCTTGTTGATGATCGGGCGCAGCAGTTCCTCGTTGCGCTGTTCCACCAGGCCCTCCGGACCCCAGATGCTCTGCACGTACTGTTCGTATTCGTTCAGCCTGCGCTGGTATTCCATATCCTTTTCTTGGCGGCGCTCGTTGCTGAGCATCAAGCTCTGACTCTCCAACTCGCGCTGCAGCTCCTCGATCTCCCTCTTCCGGCGTTGGGCTTCGTCGTTCCAGCCCTGCACATCGCGGTTGAACGTCTCGACCACGCTCTGAACCGCCCGGTACTGCTGGAGAATGATCTCACTGTTGACGAACCGGATGTTCAGCTCGGCGGCCGCATCCAGCGTCAACACGGCACCCAGACAAAAAAGTGTCAGGAAGAACTTCCGCATCAGAATCCTCCATCCCCACGGTGTTCTAGTCCGCAAGAGATCCTAGTCAATGCCCACGGAACGTTTCCACCCCATTCTCCGGGGCTGGGTCCTAGAACGCCGGACCGAACGCGAAGTGGGTCCGCCAGCGCCTGGTCTCCGTGCCGTAGGCGTAGTAGAGACCGATGGGCCCGAGCATGGGCACCTCCATCGTGACCCCGGCCCCCACGCCCAACTTCAATCCATTCAAGGAGATGTCGTACCCGTTGGTCCACGTATCCGCCGCGTCGATGAAGAGCGTGCCCCACACCGGATCGACCACGGGGAACTGGAATTCGGAGGTGAATCCAAACATCACGTTGCCCCCGGGAAAGCGGTATATGCGCCCGTAGATATCGCGCGTGATGTTTTCCTCGGGGACGACAAAGTAGTCGTCGTAGCCGCGCAGCGCGTCGAACCCGGTCACACCGCCGAGACGGAAGAGCTCACCCGAGGGCATCCGTCCGCTGCGCGAATAGGTGTCCATGGCTCCCAAGCGGTAGCGCAGCATGAGTACCGGTCGCCAGAACGGCTGAAAGTACTGACGATGGTCGATGGTGAAGCGATAATAGTCCATGTCGCCGCCCAAGAAGCCGCCGTTCAGCTCCACGCGCATCGTCGTCCGCGTGCCCAAGCTGGGGTGAAACGGGTTGTCCGTCGAGTTGCGGTGCAGCGAGACGTAGACACGCGACCGACTTCCCGCGCCGTCCAGGAGCTGGCCCTGTGACTCGAGCGGCAGCGAGGCATAGTCCCGATAGCGGGTCTCGCTGATCGAGTAGCCCGTGCTCATGCGCGTGTAGTCGGGGAAGCTCAGGATCCACGGGAACCCGAGACGCACGCCGATCCCCCGCGTGCTGTGCCAGTAGTGCGGGTCCGTGGTCGTGATCGTCCCCACCTCCGTGCCGCCGAACGGATCGGTCGAGTTGAACACCGTAGACGAGCTCACCTCCCGGTAGTTCTCCGTGTTGTACAGATCGATCCCCGCCGCGATCGGTCGGCCGAAGGCCCACGGCTCGGTGAACGACAAATCGTAGAACTCCCGCCGGCGACCCCGCTCGATCTCGATCGCCACCGCCTGTCCATTGCCGAACAGGTTGTTGTGCCCGAACTTGACGAAGCCGGTGAGACCCATCTGGCTGGAGTACCCCACGCCGCCATTGGCCTGGGCCGCGCTCTTCTCCTTCACCCGGAAGGTAACGTCCACCTCCCCGGGTCGCTCCGAAGGGTTGAACTCCACGGCGGCGTCCTCGAAGAAACCGGTCGCGAAGATGTCGCGCTGCGAGCGCAGCAGCCGACTGCGGCGCAGGACATCCCCCGGAAAGAGCTTCAGCTCCCGGCGAATCACGTGTTCCTTGGTGCGCGTGTTGCCCGTGATATAGATGTCACCCACGCGCGAGGGATTCCCCTCGGTGACGTGAAAGGTCACCTCGACGCTGTCGCCCTTCACCACGCTCACCGGCTCGATGCGCAGTTCGACGAGATAGCCGCGCTCCGTGTACATGTTGTAGAGCTCGGCGAGCGAATCGTCCACCTTGCTCTGGTCGTAAGGCACCCCCGGCTGGAACTGGAGCACCGCCCGGATGGCCTGCTCGTCGAAGACGCTCACCGCCTGCCAGTCGGGCCGCCCGAAGTAGTAGCGCGGCCCCTCCTCGACGTCGAAGAAGACGTCGACGTACTCGCCGTCGGGCGAGAAGACCGGCTCCCCGAGAGAGGCGCGCGCATCGCGAAATCCGTGATTGTGATAGTGCTCCTCGAGGCGCAGGACATCCTCTTCCAGCTTCTCGCGCTGGAAACGGCCTTTGCGCAGGAAGCCCTGCGGCTTGACCTTCACCTTGCCGCGCAGATCATCGTCGGTGAAGAACTCGTTGCCGGTGAAGTTCACGGCGCGCAGCTTGACGCGATGGCCCTCCTCGATCTCGAGCTTCGCGATCACCCCGTCGCCGGCGGGATCGTCGCCGGCCAGCGGAGTGACCTGGGCCTGGGCATACCCATCGTCGCGATAGGCCCGCTCGAGCGCGCGGCGCGCCCGCGACAGATCGCTGCGCCCCAGCACGGAACCCACCTTGAGGCCGGCGAACTCCTTGAGATCCTCGCCGCTGAAGTGCTCGTGCCCCACGAAGGTGACGCCCGTGATGCGGGAGCGTTCCGCGAAGGTGAAGCGCAGGATTTTCTCACCCTTCGGTCCCGGAACGACCCACACCTCGACCTGGTCGAAGAGACCGAGGGCATACAGACTGCGCACCGAGCGAGTGATGCGGTAGAGGTGGGCCGGTTCCCCGATGCGCACCTGGATCGACTCCAGAATCAGCTCCGCGTCGACCGTGGTGAGTCCTACAAAGGCCACCGAATCGACGACGGCCGGTTCCTGCGCACGGGGTGCGGCTGCCGCGCCGGCGAGAAGCAGGCAGGCGAATAGGCAGGCTTGCCAGCGGCATCCTGCCGGGGCTGCAGACCAGTGGGACATCCTGCCCTCTGATTGGCCGGACTCCGCCGGGTGGAACGCGACGCTACGCTCCCGGGCTCTTCATCTCCGTGGACAAGGAGGGATCGTCCGCGTGCTCGCCGGTCTCCACCGGCAGCTCCCCCTCGGGCGCCATCTCCTCCGCGTCCTGCCGCCCCGCACCGCGGCGGTCATCCTCGAAGACCAGACCCTCGCCCTTCTTCATGGCGCGCACGACGCTCCCGGACTTGAAGCGTCCCCGCAGGACCATCTCGGAGAGCGGATCTTCCACGTAGCGCTGAATGGCACGCCGCATGGGGCGCGCTCCCAGGTCGGGATCGAACCCCTTGTCGAGCAAGAGCTCGATCGCCCCCCGCGTGAGGGTGAGATCCATGCCCGCGTCGACCAGCCGCTGGCGCACCTCGTTCAAGAGGATCTGTACGATGCCCTCCATGTGCCCACGGTCGAGCGACCGGAAGATGATCAGCTCGTCGAGCCGGTTGAGGAACTCGGGATTGAAGACCTTGCGCACCTCTTCGAGTACGGTCTCCTTCATCCTGCCGTAGGTCGTCTCCGCATCCTGGCGCGCGAAACCCATCGAGCCACGGCCGAGCAGGCGTCGGGAACCGACGTTGCTCGTCATGATCAGGACACAGTTCTTGAAGCTGACCTTGCGCTTGAAGCTGTCGGTGAGGGCGCCGTCTTCGAGAACCTGCAGCAGGATGTTGAAGACATCCGGATGGGCCTTCTCGATCTCGTCGAGCAGAACCACTGAATACGGTTTGCGGCGGACCTTCTCCGTGAGCTGTCCGCCCTCTTCGTAGCCGACGTATCCCGGAGGAGCCCCCACCAAGCGGCTGACCGCATACTTCTCCATGAACTCACTCATGTCGATGCGAATGAGGGCATCCGGATCGTCGAACAGGAAGCGCGCGAGGACGCGCGCGAGCTCGGTCTTGCCCACTCCGGTGGGGCCCAGAAAGATGAAGGTGCCGATCGGACGCCGCGGATCGCGGAGCCCGGCCCGATTGCGGCGAATCGATTTGGCGATCGCCTCGACCGCTTCGCGCTGCCCGATGATCAGCTTCTCGAGCTCCTCCTCCATGCGCAGGAGTCGCGATGTCTCCGCCTCGCCGATCTTGCTCACCGGGATCTTGGTCATGCGCGAAATGACGTACGCGATATCGTCCTCGGTGACCCGGGTCTTCTGAGTGCTCTTGGCCTCATTCCACTCTTTCTTGATGCGGTAGTAGTCTTGGCGCAACTCCTTCTCCCGATCCCGCAGACTGGCCGCGCGCTCGAACTCCTGCGACCGGATGGCGGCCTCTTTCTCGAGGGCGATGTGCTCGATTTTCTTGTCCAGTTCGCGCAGCTCGCCGGGGAAGATGCTCTGGGTCAGGCGTGCCCGCGCTCCGGCCTCGTCGATCACGTCGATCGCCTTGTCGGGGTGATAGCGATCTGTGATGTAGCGATCGCTCAGCCGCACCGCGGCCACGAGGGCATCGTCGTCGAAGTGCACGCGGTGATGCGCCTCGTACTTGTCGCGCAGTCCCCGCAAGATGAGGATCGTCTCCTCCAACGTGGGCGGATCGACCATGATGGGTTGGAAGCGTCGGTCGAGGGCGCCGTCCTTCTCGATGTACTTGCGGTATTCGTCGAGCGTCGTTGCGCCAATGCACTGCAGCTCGCCCCGCGCCAGCGCGGGTTTCAGCATGTTGGAGGCGTCAATAGCCCCCTCCGCGCCCCCCGCCCCAACGATGGTGTGCAGCTCGTCGATGAAGATGATCGCGTCCTGCGACTCGCGGATCTCGTTGATGATCGTCTTGAGCCGTTCTTCGAACTGCCCGCGATACTTCGTTCCGGCGACCACGCTGGCCAGATCGAGGGTCATCAGGCGCCGGCCGCGCAGCAGCTCGGGCACCTTGCCGTCGATGATCCGTTGGGCCAAGCCCTCGACGATCGCCGTCTTGCCGACGCCCGGCTCACCGATCAGCACCGGGTTGTTCTTCTTGCGCCGGCAGAGGATCTGCACCACGCGTTCGATCTCGTCATCCCGTCCGAAGATCGGATCGAGCTTGCCGTCCTTGGCGAGCACGGTGAGATCGCGACCGAACTGGTTCAGGCTGGGCGTTTCCGGGCGCTCCTCGGAGTCCTGCTGCGGCGAGTTGGGATGACCTCCGAGCAGCTTGAGAGTCTCCTCGCGGATCTTCTTGCGATCCACGCCCATGTCCAACAGCACCTTCGCAGCCACCCCTTCTCCCTCACGGATGAGGCCCAGGAGCAGGTGCTCGGTCCCCACGTAGTTGTGGCCCATCTGCCGGGCCTCGTCGACGGCCAGCTCGAGCACGCGGCGCGCGTTGGCGGTGAACGGGATCTCACCGATCGTCAGCGTGCCGCCGGTGTGCGCCACCCGGTTCTCCACCTGCTGGCGGATGGCATCCAGGTCGAGCCCCAGATTGCCCAGAACCGTGGCCGCGATCCCCTCGCCCTCGCGCAGCAGACCCAACAAGAGATGCTCGGTGCCTATCGAGTCGTGCTGCAGGCGGCTCGCCTCTTCGCGGGCCAGGAAGATGACCTTGCGCACGCGCTCGGTGAACTTGTCATTCATTTCGCGGATCGCTCCTCTTCAGCCGCGGCGCCGCTAGGCCGCGGCGTGATGGCTCAGTCTTTCCCGAATGAGCTCTGCCCGCGCCGCGTTGCGTTCCTCCGAGCTCATCTCGTGCTCGGCCATGAGCTGCAGGTGCGCCGGTTGGCTACAGAGCAGAATCTCGTTGATCATCTCGACCGGAGGCAGACCCGGCATCTCGAGCGTGAGCCCTAAGCGGATGGCCGATGCCAGCCCGATGGCCTCCTCGGTGGAGAGCAGGTACGCGTGCGAGAAGACCCCCAGGGCGCGCATCACCTTGTCCCGGATCTGCCGCCCCGCGTCCTTGAGCAGCATGTCCCGCGCCTTGCTCTCGTAGTCCAGAAGCTGGCGCACCACGCGCTCGAGGTTCAGCAGCGCCTGCGATTCTTTCTCCCCCAATGTAATCTGGTTCGAAATCTGGAAGAAGTTCCCCAAAACGTCGGTGCCCTCGCCGTAGAAGCCGCGGACCGCAAGCCCCACCTGCGAGACACCGGCGAGCACTTTCTTGATCTTGCGCGTCAGGACGAGGGCCGGCAAGTGAACCAGCACCGAGGCCCGCAGCCCCGTACCGACATTCGTGGGACACGCCGTCAGGTAACCGAAGTCATCCGAAAAGGCGTACTCGAGCGAGGACTCGAGCTGCTCGTCCAGTCGGCTGGCCGCTGCGAAGCACTCGTCGAGGTGAAAACCCGAGCGGAGTGACTGGATGCGCAGGTGATCCTCCTCGTTGATCATCACGCTCACGCTCTCGTCCGCCGCGAAGATCAGGCCGCAGTGCCCGGCGTTGCTGGCCAGGTCGTAGCTGATCAGGTGACGCTCGAGGAGGAATTGCCGCTGGAGCACCGGAAGGCCGGCCATCTGAACCAGCGGGCGACCCTCCAACTCGGGGATCGCGACGGCCGCGTTCTCCACCCGGTGGATCACGCCGCTCAGCTCCTCCTCCAGCGCCCGGCCGGGGAAGCGCATTCCTTTGAGATTGCGGGCCAAGCGGACGCGGGTACTCAGAATCGAATCGGCCGCGTCGCCGAGCCGGCCAAACCACTTGCCCTCCGTGGACAACATCTCGGAGATCGGCAGACCCATGATGCTCCTACTCCTGCGGGGCCTCGGGGGTGCGGGCGGCTTCGTCCACCGGCTCCCCCTCCGGCGAGGCGCTCGCCTCCACGGCGCGGATGCGGTCGCGCAACCGGGCCGCCTTTTCGTATTCCTCGCGTTCGATGGCTCGCTCCAACTCCTCGTGGAGCCGTTGGATCTCGCGGCGCCGCTCGAACTGAACCCCCTCCTGCCCGGGCGCCTTGCCGACGTGGCGAACCGCGCCGTGCACCCGCCGGAGGATCTGCTTGAGTTGTGCTGAGAACTCTCTATAGCAGCTTGGACACCCGAGCCGCCCGGTCTTCATGAACTCGCTGTACTTGAGCCCGCAGTCGGCGCACCGCACGGTGCCCATGCGGGCTGTGCCTTCCGGATAGAGGTTCTCGGCCATCCACACCAACTGGCTGGCGATCGAGAGCTTCCCCTTCTCCACCAGAGAGTGGTAGCCCTTCTCGCGGGCGCATTTCTCGCACAGGTGAAGCTCACTGACCTTGTCGTTCTTGACCTCCTTGACGTGGATGGTCGCCTCAGCGACGTTGCAGTGTTGGCACTTCATGGCTCCACTCCTGCGCTGCGAGGGCCTCTCGTTCAGGACCGCGCGATCGGACTCAGCACACCGTCGAGCAGTTCCCACCTAATATCGGCAAGTTGGGCCAGGTATTCATTGTGCGTCGCAACGACCCAGCTCTGCTGTCCCTCCCGGGCCAGCGAATATAGCAACTCGTACAGGGCCTCACCAGTTGCGCGGTCAAGGTTCCCGGTGGGTTCGTCCGCCAGGACCAGGCTGGGCCCATTGGCCAAGGCCCGCACCAGCGCCACGCGCTGCTGCTCGCCACCCGAGAGCTGCGCCGGGTGGTGGTGGGCCCGATCGGCCAGCCCGACCATGTCCAGCAGCTCTGCGGCCCTCCGTTTCGCCTTGCCGGGCGGGATCCCCGCGATGAGCAGCGGGATCTGCACGTTCTCCAGGGCGTTGAACTCCGCCAGCAAGTGGTGATGCTGGAACACAAAGCCGACAAACCGGCTACGCAGTTCGGCACGCCGCTCGTCGGAGGCCGTCGTGACATCGATGTCCCGGTAGCGAATCACCCCCTCGTCGGGCCGGTCCAACGCCCCCAAGATGTGCAGGAGCGTGCTCTTGCCCGATCCCGAGGCCCCCACCACGGCGACGACTTCCCCCGGCCGGACCTCGAGGTCCAGACCGCGGAGGACGTGCAGGCGCCCCCCCCCGGAAGAATAGCTCTTGTAGAGCCGGGCGGCCGTGAGCGTCGCACCGTCTCCCCGGGGCGGAGCACACCCACCTCCCTCTCCTTCATACCCCCTCGGTTCCATTCGTGCACCCTTTCCGTCTATTTCGAACGGATCGCCTCGATGGGATCCAGACGGGAAGCCTTCCATGCAGGGTATAGCGTTGACAGGGTGGCAATTACAAGGACAGATCCAACGATGACGCCCACATCGGTCCACTCGACCCTGACCGGCAGGGTGTCGATGAAATAGACGTCCTCCGGGAGGCGGATAAACCGGTAGCGCTCCAGGAGGTGGCAAAGCAGGAGCCCCACGCCCGTGCCGAGCAGGGTGCCGCTCAGCGCCATCACCCACCCCTCCAGCACGAAAATGCGCAGGATCCCGCCCGAGGTCACCCCCATGGCCTTCAGGATCCCGATCTCCGAACGCTTCTCCATCACCAGCATGATCAGCGAGGTCGCGATGCTGAAACCGGCCACCAGAACGATCATCGTCAGGATCACGAACATGGCCTGCTTCTCCATACGCATCCAGATGAAGAGGTTCTCGTTGAGATCGATCCAGTTGTTCGCCCGAAAGGGAAACCCTCCCAGCATGGCCACGATCTCGCGCCCCACGCGGGGCGCCTGGTCGAGATCCGCCACCCGGATCTCCAGCCCGGTGACGCGATCCTCCAGGCCGAAGAACGACTGCCCGTCGGCGAGGTGGATGAAGGCGAGCGACGCGTCGAACTCGTACATCCCCGAGTCGAAGATTCCCACCAGGCGAAAGCGGCGCATGCGCGGGACGAAGCCCAGCGGCGTGCGGCGCGACTCGGCGGGGCTCACCAGCAGCAGTTCGTCGCCCGGAACGAGACCCAGGTTGTCGGCGATGTGCTTGCCGAGAACGATGCCCGGCGCCTCCTCGCCCCGGCGCGCGAGGCCGGTCTCACCCTCGGCGAACTGGATGTAGTCGGCCACGGCGGTGACGGCCCGCTCATCCGCCATGCGGATGCCCTTGATGATGGCACCCTCGGCGGCGTTTCCCGCAGACAGCATCGCCTTGCCATAGACGAAAGGCGCGGTCGCCTCGACCTCCGGATGCTCGGCCACGCGTCTCTGCAGGCTGTCAGCGTGCGCGATGCCGCTGGCGCCGAAGCGCAGCAGGATGACGTGCGCGTTGGTGCCGATGATGCGTTCCTTGACCTCCTTGTCGAACCCGCTCATGACCGCGAGAACCACGAGAAGCGCGCAGGTCCCCAGCGCCATCCCGCCGGCGGCGGAAAAGGTCGACGCCGAGTGCAGCGCCGTCTCGCGCCGTCCCAGGAGAAACCGCAGGCCCACGAAACGGATCAGGTACCCCATGCCGCGGCGCGCTGTCGATGACGTGGCGTGCTCGCGCTTCAGCTCGTCCATCCGTCCCTCATGCGCGCATCTCTCGCGCCCAGTCGGTCGCGAGGACCCGGGCGAAGACGGGCCCGAGATGGGTGAAGAAACTCTGGAGGTCGAAGATGTCATCCAGGCGCCCCGCCTCCCGGAGAGCTGCCGCGCGCTCGTCGGCGGCCAGCACTCCACGCAGCCCGCGCCTCGTGCGCCACGCTGCCTGGGCCGCGCTCTGGACGATCTCGTAGGCCTCCTCGCGGGATCCGAGCAGCTCGGTGAGCGCCAGCAGCGCCCGTTGCGAGTAGAACAGCTCGCCGGACGACCCGAGATTGGCCGCCATCCGCTCGGCGTCCACCTCCAAACCGCCGACCACGCGCTCGGTGAGGTGCAGGGCATAGTCGAGTCCGATGAACGCGTCAGGCAGGATGACGCGCTCGACGCTCGAGTGGCTGATGTCGCGTTCGTGCCACAGGGCGATGTTCTCGTATGCCGGTATGAGGTGACTGCGCAGCAGGCGCGCGAGTCCGCAGATGCGCTCGCAGAGGATCGGATTGCGCTTGTGCGGCATGGCCGAGGAGCCCTTCTGCCCGCGGGCGAACGGCTCGTAGACCTCCGCGACCTCCGTACGCTGGAGATGGCGCACCTCGCTGGCGATCTTCTCCAGCGTCGCACCGGCGAGCGCGAGAACGCCCAGCAGGTGCGCATGGCGATCGCGCTGCACGATCTGATTCGATACCGGCGCGGCCGCGAGTCCGAGGATCTCGCACGTGCGCGCCTCGACCGCCGGCGTCACGTGCGCGAAGGTGCCCACCGCGCCGGAGATCTTCCCGACGCGGACCTCCTCGCGTGCCCTCTGGAGTCGCACGTGCTGCCGCTCCATCTCGGCGAACCAGAGCAGGGTTTTCAGGCCGAAGGTGATCGGTTCGGCATGCACGCCGTGGGTGCGGCCGATCATCGGCGTCTCGCGATGCTGCTCGGAGAGTTGCCTGAGGAGCTTTCCCACGGTCGCGAGGCGCCCGTCGATGAGATCGCACGCCCGCACCAGCTGCAGCGCGAGCGCGGTGTCCAGGAGATCGGACGAGGTCATCCCGCGGTGCAACCAGGTCTTCTCCGCACCCAAGTGCTCGCCGACGACGGTGAGAAACGCGATCACGTCGTGATGCACGGTCGCCTCGATCTCGTGGATGCGCGCGATATCGAAGCGCGCGTGATCCCGCAGAGCAGCGGCGGTGCCGTGCGGGGCGCTTCCGAGGTCCTCCATCGCCTGCACTGCAGCGATCTCGACCTCGAGCCAGGTCCGGAAGCGGGTGGCATCGCTCCACAGGCTCCCCATCTCCGGCAGCGTGTAGCGTGCGATCATGCGGTTTCTCTTCCTTCCATCGTACCGTGGGGGGAACGGTGCGCGTCCCGCGGCCGGATCGACAGCCTAGTCCTGGGGCATCTCCTGCAGGAGGATCTCCGTCTCCCACAGTTCCCCATCCCGCTCAAGGATGAGCGTGATCGAATCGCCGATCGTGGCCCCGAAGATCAGATGCTGAGCCTCACTGGCCTGCGAAACGAGTTGCCCATTGACCTGGCGTATGATGTCACCCACCTGAATCCCGGCCTCGGTCGCCGGGCTGCTTTCGTCGATCCCCCACACTAGGAGCCCGTGCCGATCGCGGATGCGGAAGTAGTTGGCCACCGCCTGAGTGATTTCCTGCACGCGAATCCCGATCCACACCTGGCGCACGCGCCCGTGCTCGAGGATCTCGCGCACGACACGGATGACCGTGTCGATCGGAATCGCGAAACCGATCCCCAGATTGCCGCCGTCGGTCGTGAAGATGAACGTGTTGATGCCGATGACCTCTCCCAGCGAGTTGACCAGCGGCCCGCCGCTGTTCCCCGGGTTGATGGAGGCATCGGTTTGGATCATGTCCTTGTAGATGGCCTCGGTCTCGCCGCCCGACTTGATGTCGCGGTTCGTGGCACTGATCACCCCCGCGGTCACCGTGGGTTGGAAATCGTTCAGCAGGAACCCGAACGGATTCCCCAACGCAATGGCCCACTCCCCGACCATGAGTTCCCGACCCTCACTGATCGGCGCCACCTGCAGATCTTCGCCCTCGATCTTCAGCACACCCAGATCGTAGGCGCTGTCGGCCCCCAGGAGGGTCGCATCGAACGTGCGGCCGTCGGGCAGGGTGACCTTGATCTCCTTCGCATCGCGCACGACGTGCTCGTTGGTCACCACGATGCCGCGCGAATCGATGATCAGCCCGGAGCCCAGGTTGGAGACCTCCTGACCGTAGATGCGTCCCGGGAAGAAGTTGCTGAAGAAGCGGTCGAAGGGATCCCGGCCGCGGGCGAAGGGATTCGAGCGCACCAGGCGAATCTGGGTGACACTGACGGAGACGACCGCCGGACCGACGCGCTCCGCGGCGCGTACCAGCGCCGAGCGCCGGGCGGGCTCCGGATCGGATGCGGCCGGCGATCCCGAGCCTGCGGGCGTCGGCAGCGCAACATCCGGGAGTCCGGCTCCGGTGGAGCCAGTGTCGGCGGCGGGTCCCGTCAACGGCTCGCCCTGGTCAGAGGGGAGCTCCGCGATCGGTCGTCCGCCGCCGCCCGCGGGTGACTCCGGGGATCCCCCCCGCCAGAGCCGGTGGACGGCGATGCCGCCCAAGACGACCCCGACCACGAAGACCGACAGGACCAGGGCCGCCCGGACCCCCCCCGAAGATCGCCTTGTCTGCTCAAGGTCCTGCTGCACGCGTCGCCTCCCCCTGGTAGCGGCCAGAAGTTGTGTCGCGGACTCACTCCTTGCGGACGGCCTTCCAGTCGTCCAGGAAACGCTGGATGCCGACGTCGGTCAGCGGATGACAGAACATCAATGCGAGCACGCCCGTGGGCACCGTAGCCACATCGGCGCCCATGAGCGCCGCCTGGACGACGTGCTGCGGGTGGCGCACGCTCGCCACCAGGACCTCCGTCGTGAAATCGTAGTTGGCGTAGACCTCGAGGATCTCCTCGACGACGTCCATGCCGTCGTGCCCGGCGTCGTCCAGGCGACCGACGAAGGGACTGACGAACCGCGCCCCCGCCTTGGCCGCCAGGAGGGCCTGGTTGGCGCTGAAGACGAGCGTGACGTTGGTGTCGATCTCCGCAGACTTCAGTACGGAGACGGCGCGCATCCCGTCCGGAGTCATCGGAATCTTCACGATCACGTTGGGCGCGATCGCCGACAGCTCGCGGCCCTCGCGGACCATCCCCTCCCAGTCCTCGGCGAGCACTTCGGCGCTGATCGGCCCGGGAACCATCTTGCAGATATCCGCGATCACCTCGTGATAGGGCGCATCGGCGGCCTTGAGCAGGGTGGGATTCGTCGTCACCCCGTCCACGATTCCCAGCGCTGCCATGCGCCGAATCTCGTCCCGAATCGCCGTGTCGAGAAAGATCTTCATGTCGCCTCCCGCGTTTCGCCTCCGGCCGCGTAACTGTAAGCGCCGCAGTCAAGTCGTGGTCGCCGACGGCCTCCCCCGTCCGCGATCCGGGACTATACCACACGCCTCGGAGGCAGGCAACCGGGCCCCCAGGCCGGCGCCTGCGGCCCCGCCGCGGAGACCACCGAGACCAGGTACAGGCCGCTTGCGCGAGCGACCCGTTCCCCCCGCCGTTCCGGGGATTGCAGGGCCGCAGCGAAGGTGTCCGGGTCCTCGCCCCCTCCTCCGATCTCGAGGCAGCGGCCCACGATGCAGCGCACCATGCGGTACAGGAAGCGCACGGCCCCAATACGAAAGACCAGGCCTCGTTCCCACGGTTCCCAGCGTGCGTAGAAAACGTGAGACCGGGTGCCCTCCTCGTCGGGTGTGCGGCAACTGAACGCGGCGAAGTCGTGCTCCCCGACCAGGTAAGCCGCCGCCCTGTTCATCGGCTCAATCTCGGGGAACCGCCGCGGGCGCACCGCACGTCCGGCCCACAGCGCCGAGGGTCCGCGCATCAGGAAATACGCGTAGTGTCGCCCGCGGGCGCTGTGACGGGCGTGGAAGTCGGGACCGACCTCCGCGGCCTCCGTCACGGCGACATCCCTGCCGGTGAGCGCGTTCGCGCCACGGACGATTCGTTCGAGGCCCAGTCCCGAGGTCGACCGAAAGTTCGCCACCTGTCCCAGGGCATGGACGCCGCTGTCGGTGCGGCCGGCCGCGGACAGCGTGACCGGATGCCGCAGGACGGTCGCGAGGGCCTGCTCCAGGTCGCCCTGCACGGTTCGCTGATCGGGCTGCTTCTGCCAGCCGCAGAAGCGCGTCCCGTCGTACTCGACGGTCAGCTTGATGTTGCGCGCCATGGACTCGTTCCGCTCATCTGCAGTTCCGACCGCGAGCGGCACAGCGCCAGCATGAGGAAATAGCGCTGACCGGGCCGCCAGAGCTCGATCGTCACACCCTTCTGTCCGAAGAGGGTGACCTCGAAGCGCGGCTTGAGCATCGCTTCCAGCTCCGCACGATTCAGCTGGAAGAAGTGAAACGGCTGGGAAGAGGGCACCGCGCGCCCCCTTCCCAAGGGTGTCGATACCAGAAGTCGCCCCCCCGGCGCCAGACAATGATCCAGACGGCGCAGCAGGAGCTCGGGCTGCGGAAGATGCTCGAGCACCTCCAGACAGGCGATTCCGTCAAAGAGACCGAGGCGCGCGAGCGCGGGTGCCAGCAGATCCCCCCGCAGATGACGCACGTTCGGGGCCGCGTAGAAGCGCTTCCCCCAGCGGATCGCCCGCATGTCGCGATCGACGGCCACCACCTCGCGGATCTCCGGCTGCGCGGCGAGCATCAGCGCGCCGTAGCCGGTGCCGCTGCCGGCATCCAGCACGCGGCCGCGCAAGAGCTCTCCGGCCAGCACGTAGCGCGCCACGTGCTCGCGGAGCAATCCGTTGGAGGCCGGCAGGCGCATCGGCTCGATGCGCTCGATGGTCCAGGGATCTCGCGGCATCTTGCCCGCCTCGTCGAGTTACGATGCGGCCAGCGAACGCAGCAGGTAGCCCTTCAGGTATTCGCCCTGCGGGTGATCCAGGTGGACCGGATGATCCGGCCCCGCCCCGAGTCGCTGGAGCCATTGGAGCGACACCTGGGCGTCGAGCGAGGCCCCGAAGACGATCTTCTGGAACAGGTCCGCTCCGACGTGCTGCGAGCAGGAGAACGTGGCGAGATAGCCGCCCGGAGCCAGTCGCTTCATCGCCCACAGGTTGATGTCCTTGTAGGCCCGTGCGGCGCGCGCCACGTGGGTATGTTGCTTGGCGAAGGCCGGCGGGTCCAGGACGATGACATCGAAGCGTTCCTCGACCGCGCGCAGGTAATCGCCGGCCCGTTCCCGAACCACCCGCAGGCCCTTCCCCGGGAGACCGTTGAGATTCCAGTTCTCTTGGGCCAAGGCCAGCGCCGGCGCGGACGTCTCCACACAGGTCACCTCTCGCGCCCCGCGCGCCCCCGCCCACACCGCGAAGGCCCCCGTGTAGGCGAAGGCGTTCAGCATCCGCCCATCGCGGGAGAGCGCTGCGATACGACTGCGGTTCTCGCGCTGATCGAGATAGAACCCGGTCTTCTGTCCTGCCGCCAGATCCACGCGGAAGCGCAGGCCACCCTCGCGCACCTCGACGGGCCCGGCCGGCGCATGGCCGTGCAGCGTGCCGTCTTTGCGCACCAGGTTGGCGTCACTGCGCGCCCGCTGGCTCCGGTCCAGGATGGAGTGACCGGGGAAGACCGCCTGCAAGGCCGCGAGCCAGAGCGCATCCAGACGCGACATGCCGAGGGCCGTGCACTGGACGACGAGGGCGTCCGCATAGCGATCGATGATCAGACCGGGCAGTCCGTCGCCCTCGGCGTTCAGCAGACGATAGGCATTCGTATCTCGCGGCACGACGCGCTCGCGCAGCGCGCCGGCACGACGCAGGGCGCCGGCAAACCAATCCACATCGATGGGACCCGCATCCCAGCGCAACATGCGCAGGGCGAGTTGCGCTCCCGGGTTGACGATCGCGACGCCCAGCTGCCGCCCGTCGGCGCCATGCACCGCACCCAAGCCGCCCGGCCTGGCCGTGTCCCGCTCTTCCAGTCGCTCGATCGCCCCCGCGAAAACCCAGGGATGCCGGCGCAGCACCGAGCGCTCACGCCCTGGACGCAGGTGGACCACGTAGTCGATCTTACGGGCGGCGGTTCCATCCGAAAGCGCGTTGTTCTCAGACATCTTCATTCCTCGTTGGCCGGGTCTTTTCCCGGTCGTTTGCGGAAACCCAGTTTCCGTACACCCCCCCACAGAACGGCAAGCAGGAGCGCGACGGTGAGCCACCGGATCTCCCAGTCGGGGTGACGCGCGGCGAAGCTTCCGCTTCCCAGCGGCACGGTGGCGACGAAGCTTTCGCGCGCAAAGAGGCTCGTCTCGTGGAACACGCGGCCCCATGGGTCGACGACGAAGCTGATCCCCGTATTCGCGCAGCGCACCAGGCTCACGCGATTCTCGACGGCGCGCAAGACGGACATGTCCGCGTGCTGTGCGGGCCCGGCGCTGCGCCCGAACCAGAAGTCGTTGGTCAGAAGCACCAACAGGTCGGCGCCGGCGCGGACGAAATCGCGCGCGAGATCGGGGAACGCCGACTCGAAACAGATCAGGCAACCGATGCGTGCCCCGCCGGCCTCGAGGATCACCGGCCCTTCCCCGGGATAGAAGTTGGACTGACCGAAATCGATCTTGCCCAGCCAGGGCGCGATTTTCTGCAGCGGCATGCGTTCGCTGAACGGCACGAGGCGCATCTTGCGTTGCACCGGCGACTGCCTTCCCCCCGGGTACAGGATCAACGCCGAGTTGTGCGCCACCCAGGTGCGCTCCTCGTTCGAGAGAACCCAGTAGGCCTCCTGCGTGCCCACGAGGAACGGTGTCTCGAGCGAGTCGACCATGGCCTCCACGCGGGGCAGCACGCCCCGATCGCTCAGCAGGCGCAGCGGGAAGACGGTCTCGGGCCAGATGAAGAGATCAAACCCACCCCCGTCCGCCGCCTGGCGGGCCGCATCCTCCCCGTGGGCGAGAACCGTGCGAATGACCTCTTCACGCCGGTGCCGCTTCCACTTGATCCTGCGCCGGATGTCCGGCTGTACGACGAGGGTGCGGATCGTCTCTTGGCCGGGTTCGAGCTCGCCCGGGCGATGCCGGGCGAGCACCCCCTCACCGTAGATCCAGAGCCCGGCGACGAGCAGGGCGGCCGCGGCGAGCAGCGGGCCCTTGCTGCGCAAACCCGCGACGACAAGTCCGTTGACGAGCAGAACGACGAAGACGAGCCCCCAGAAACCCCAGAAGGGCGTCGTCTGGAGCAGTGGCGGCACGGGTGCCAGCGCGAAGGCGGCCGTGCCCCACGGAAAGCCCAGCGGCCCGAGGGAGCGCAGCCACTCGACGAGGGCGGTGACGAGCGGCAGGAGGAGCACCCCGTCCAGGCGGCTCCACCGGGCGAGCAGCGTCGCGAAGAGAAGCGCGGCACCGAAAAAGATCCCCAGATAGAGGCCGATCAGCAGCAAGGAGGGGATCATGAGGCCCGGGATGGTGACCTCCTCGTTGGACAGCGCGAGCAGCCAGTGGAGCATGGCGGGGAAGGCCACGAAGCCCATCAGCCACCCGCGCAGGAAGATCTGCCGCCATCCGGCTCGCTGCCCTCCGTCCCGCAGATCCCCATCGATGGACAGCCAGAGGGGCACCCAGGCGACGAAGACGAGCGGCCACAGTCGCCAGGGCGGGAAGGCCAGGGCGAGCAGGAGGCCGCTCAGGACCGAGGCCAGCAGCCGGTAGCGCCGGCCGCGCGGGCCGCGACCCTCACCACCGCCAGAGGTCAGGGGCATTGACGCACGGGCCTCCCTGCTGGTAACCTGATTGGCCTGTTTGTCGTCGCCGATCTTCGGGCCGCTTGCGGTCCACATCCTCGACGGGCGACGGAGCGAAAGGAGCGAAGGAAGCATGCCACAGCACAAGTCCGCGGGGAAGAGAATGCGCACCAGCGCCAAGCAGCGCGAGCGCAATCGAGCGGTGAGATCCCATGTGCGCGCCGCGATCCGGCGTTATCGTGAAGCGGCGCCGGCCGAGAAGGAAGCGCTGCTCCCCGAGACCACCTCCCTCATCGACAATGCGGTCCGCAAAGGTGTCTTGAAGGAGAACACCGCCAACCGCACGAAGTCGCGTCTGGTCAAGCTGCTCCAGAGGCAGCAGGCCGCACCTCAGGGGTAGAGGCCCGGATGACTTCTGCCACGGGCCTCTAGAGGCCCGGATGACTCTTGTCAGGGGCCTCTAGGCTCGGTTCCAGATTGCCACGGAAGACGCGTTGCGCGGGGCCCCGGAGCACCCATCCGGTGGCCCTTTGCTCTACCGTCAGGAGCGCCCCTCCTCGCGTGCGCAGGCTGATCGTCTCGAACGAGCCCTCCGCGCTGGTCACCGTGAGGGCCGCGGCGGCCGCGAGAGCCCCCGACCCGCACGCGAGCGTCTCCGCATCCACGCCCCGTTCCCACGTCCGAATGTTCGCGACCCCGACCTCATCCCGCCACATCAGCGTCACGTTCGTGCCCTCGGGGAGGAACCGCGCGTGGGCGCGGAGCGCGGGGGCTTTGCGGATGAGCGATTCGGCAGGTGTGCCCCGGAGGAGGAGGACCAGATGGGGCACACCGATGTCGATCCGGGTGGCTTCCACCCCCCCCACGCTCTCCAGGCCTAGGTCGCTCAACAGCTCGGCCGAGGATCCGTCTCTTTCGACGACCCGCGGCGGCGGAACCTCGACGGCGACCTCGGCGGCCTCGCGCCAGCCGCGCGCCGGCACCGCTCCCAAGCGGAAGTCGACGTGCGTCGCGTCGCTCCCGGCAAGCAGATAGGCGGCGACGCACCGCGCCCCGTTGCCGCAGAAGGCCGCCGCGCTGCCATCGGCGTTCCAGTGGCGGGCGCCGGCCTCCGAAATCACGAGCAGCCCATCGGCGCCCACCGAGAGACGCCGGCCGCAGAGCGTGCGCCCCAGCGCGGCACGGTCCGCGCCCCGCGGCAGTGCGTGGC
>JAUVTV010000115.1 GCA_030601305.1 Candidatus Eiseniibacteriota bacterium
ACGAAGCTGGAAACGGCGGATACAGACAAGGGGATACCTACTGACGACATCAGGGCTTCCTCTACTCGGAGCGGAACTCCCGCAAGAAAGCGCTCTCGCGCAGCGCCCTGCGGCGAGCGAGGCGCATCAGAAGAGGGCTCAAGGCTTCGCGGAACGCCGATGCGCTCAGATCGCCGGTTCCGGCGGCGTCGCCGGGTTCGCGATTCTCGAAGCGCAGGTTGCCGGCGATCTCGATGTCCGCCGTCTGGGCGTGAACGGCCAGCGCGCGCTGGTAGCAGTAGGCGTCGTCCGCGTCGTACTTGGGGTTGTCGCCCGTGCGCACAACGGCGTTGTGGACGATGCTCGAGCCGGGGCGCCCCCCCTCGCGGCCGCGGGTGACCGAGATGCCGCAGGCTCCGGTGCGGTGGACGGCATTCCAGGCGATTTCACCGTAGGGCGTGCCCTTGTCGGCGTCCCAGAGCGCGATGCCCCAGGTGAGCATGTCCTCGACCACGTTTTCGCGGACCCTCGCCTCCGCATCCACGAAGATGCCGATGCCCTTCCAGTAGCGGCGTATGAGGTTGCCTTCCACCTGGGCCCTCGCGTTCCAGGTCAGCCCCACGGCAACGCCCCGGCCGCCGCAGGCCGGGCCGTCGGCCCCGCGATCCACGCCGTCGATGATGCAATCCTCGATGCGCGCCCACGCGTCGCGGTAGAGCGCGACGCCGTCCCACGAGTTGCGCAAGATCCGGCAATCGGTGAGCACGGTGCGCGAGCCCTCGCGTCCGCAGAGCCCCATGATGCCGACGACGGTGCGGGCCACGCGGGCCGAGTCGCCGATGTTGTCGCGCAAGGTGCAGTTCGTGATGGCCAGCTGCGAGCGGCGGACGACGACGGCGGCGTCGGTCGCCATGCCGGCGGTGTCGCGCTCCCCGCCCGTCACGGTCAGTCCTTCCAGGCGGCAGTCGAGGCAGTCTTCGAAGAGGAGCCCGTACCCCGCGTGCGTGTGGATGCGGACGCTGTCCGGGCCTGCGCCCCGGAGCGTGACCTTACTCCCGCTGACGCGGAGTCCCAACGTGGCCGGGATTGGCTGCTCCGGGTCCTCGCAGTTGCCGCAGGTGGGATCGGTGTAGTCCGCCGGCGAGAGGTGGTAGTCGCCGGGCGCAAGATTGACGATGATCCGCCCTTGGACACTTGCCGCGGCGGTGAGCGCTGCGGTGAGTTCCGCGACGCTGCCTACCGCGACCACCCGGGATCTGGGTCCCGCGATCTGCGCCGCCGCGGGACGCTGTGCTGCCGCACCGAAGATGCAGAGAAGGATGATCACCGGCTTCGCGATGCGCATTACTTCCGTCCTCCGTCAGGGGTCCGGCTGCATCTTCCATCCTCGGCCGGAGCTCTGCAAGGCATGCGCGACTCCCAGTTGTTGGCCGCGGGTGATCGTGGTACCTTCGGCCCCCTACCGCGGAAGGCGGCTTCAGGGAGGGAGCATGCCGGCGAGACTCGAGATCGCGCTGCGAGAGGACCTGTTCGACGCCGAAGGGGCGGCGCTGGTGCGCAAGGCGGCCGACTACTTCGGATACCGCTTGGCGAGCACGCGAACCGCGCGTGTGCTCACCCTGGACCTCGGCCTTCCTGCGGAGATCCTCGAGAAGCTGCGCACCGAGATCTTCACCAACCCCGTGACCGAGGTTTCCTCGTTCGAGCCGCTCGGCCCCCCCGCGGACTGGATCATCTGGGTGGGGCTCCTTCCGGGCGTCAAGGACACGGCCGGTGAGATCGCGCGTGAGGCGATCGAAGACTTCCTCGGTCACCCGCTGCCACCCGGCGAGACATGCTATGCCTCGAAGCTCTACTTCATTCGAGAGGCCGAGACCCGGCTTTCGGCCGGCGTCAGCGGCGAGGCGATGGAGCGGCTCGCGCGGGAACTCCTGGCCAACGATCTCATCCATCAGTGGCGCATCTGGCGGGTGAAGCCGGGCGGGAACGGGGACGAGCGGCCGCAGTGGAACCCGGCCGAAGGGATGGGTGTCATCACCCCCAAGGTCGTCTTGGCGCACACGCCGCAGGTGAGTGAAATCCCCATCGGCAGCGAAGAAGAGCTGCTGCGCATCAGCGCCGAGCGCCACCTCTTCCTCGATCCGCGCGATGCCCCCGCCATTCGCAGCTACTACCTGCGGCCGGAGGTGCGTCACGCCCGGGGCAAGGTGGGGCTCGACCTGCCGACCGACGTGGAGCTGGAGTACATCGCCCAGGCGAGATCGGATCACTGCAACCACAATACCTTCCGCGGCCTGTTCCGCTACCGCGATCTGAGCAGCGGCGAGCGCGCAGTGATCGACAGCCTTTTCCAAACCTGCATCAGTCAACCGACGCGCGCGATCGCCGAGAAGAAGGACTGGGTGATCAGCGTGCTGTGGGACAACGCGGGCGTCGGACGCTTCGACGATAAGCACTTCTACACGATCACTGGGGAGACGCACAACTCGCCGTCCAACATGGAGGCCTACGGCGGCGCGATCACCGGCATCGTCGGCGTCTATCGCGATCCGCTCGGCACCGGAAAGGGATCGAAGCTGATCTGCGGCACCTACGGCTACTGTGTGGGGCCGCGCGACTACGACGGGCCGCTGCAGCCGCGCCTTCACCCGCGCCGCCTCCTGGACGGCGTGATCGAGGGCGTGCGCGACGGCGGCAACAAGAGCGGCGTGCCCACGGTGTTCGGCGGCGTCTTTCTCGATGAAAGCTATTTGGGAAAGTGCCTTGTCTACGTCACCGCACTGGGGATCATGCCGTCCGAGATCGAGGGAGAGCGCAGCGACCGCAAGCGAACGAACCCCGGGGATTTCGTGGTGGTGTGCGGCGGACGCGTCGGCAAGGACGGCATCCACGGCGTCACTGCCTCCTCCAGCATCTACACCGAGAACATTCCCGCCGGTCACGTTCAGATCGGCGACCCGTACACGCAGAAGAAGATGCACGACTTCCTGATCGTCGCGCGCGATCGCGGGCTCATCCGGTTCATCACCGACTGCGGAGGCGGGGGTCTCAGTTCCGCCGTCGGCGAGTCGGCGCGCTTCTCGGGCGGCGTGGAGGTCGATCTCGACCGCGTGCCGCGCAAGTACGATGGCCTGGACCAGTGGGAGATCTGGATCTCGGAGTCGCAGGAGCGCATGGTGATCGCCGTCGATCCGGATGACTGCGACGCGTTCCTCAAGCTCGCCGAGCGCCACGCGGTGGAGGCCACCGTGATCGGTCGCTACACGGCCAGCGGCTACGTGCATCTCAAGTACGCGGGGAAGACGTGCGCCTACATCGCGCTCGACTTCCTGGAGAGCGATTTCCCGCAGTGGGAGTTCGACGCCGAGTGGACCCCGCCGGTGCAGCGCGGGCTGACCGAGCCGGTGATCTCCGCGCCCAGCGATCACGACGCGTGTCTGCTTGCGATGCTCGGGCGGCCGAACATCGCTTCCAAGGAGTGGATCCAGCGGCAGTACGACCACGAGGTGCAGGGCGGCAGCGTGATCAAGCCCATGATCGGCGCCGAGCGCGACATTCCCTCGGACGCCGCGGTCCTGCGCCCCGTGCTGGATTCGGATCGCGGTCTGGCCGTCGCCCAGGCCCTCAATCCGACCTACAGCCGGATCGATGCGCACGCGATGACCGCGGTGACGATCGACGAGGCGGTGCGCCGCGTGATCGCGGTGGGCGGGGATCCGGCGCATATCGGCGGCATCGACAACTTCTGCTGGCCGGAGATCCGCTTCGACGAGGAGCGCAACCCGGACGGGAAGCTCAAGGCGGCCCAGCTCGTGCGGTCGTGTCTGGCGCTCAAGTCCTCGTGCCTCGCGATGGGGATCCCGCTGCTGTCGGGCAAGGACAGCATGTACGTCGACGGCGACCTCGCGGGACCGTTCGGCGAACGCCACCGCATCTCGGGGCTCCCCACGCTACAGTTCACGGTCGTGAGCGCGGTGCCGGATGTCTCCCGCTGCGTGACGATGGAGCCCAAGCGGCCCGGCGATTGTCTCTACATCCTGGGTGCCACGCGTCATGAACTCGGCGGCTCCGAATACTACGACCTCCACGGCGAGACCGGCGACTCGGTGCCCACCGTGAACCCGCACGAGGTTTTCGGGATGTTCACGGCGGTCGCCGAGGCGATCCGCAGCGGCATCGTGGCCTCGGTGCACGGGATCTACCGCGGCGGGATCGGCGTGCATCTCGCGCTCATGGTGATGGCCAGCCGTCTGGGCCTGGACGTGGAGCTCGCGCGCATTCCCTGCGCGGATGACAACGGAGTGGACGCCGTTCTGCGATCCGACCGTTTGCTCTATGCGGAGTCCGCCGGCCGTTTCCTGATCACGCTCTCCGCGGAGCATGCCGAGCACTTCGAGACGCTCATGCGGAAACACGTCGCGGTGCAGGTCGGCACGGTCACCGACAGCGATCGTCTCATCGTGCGCGATCTGGACGGGAAACCTTTGATCGATCTCGGGTGCGCCGCGCTGCGCAAGGCGTGGAAGCGGCCCTTTGGGGCATTGGTCTAGAGACAGGAGTAAGGCGGATGGCAGCTGAAGCCGCGACATCCGATCAGCCTGGCAGAACCGATGTGCGGGTCCTGGTTCTTACCGGCTATGGCCTGAACTGCGACTACGAGACCGAGTACGCCTTCCGCCTGGCAGGCGCGACAGCGGTCCGCGTGCACATCAACGATCTCATCTCCGGCCGCGAACGACTCACCGACTATCGGATCATGGCGTTCATCGGCGGGTTCGCCTGGGCCGACGATCACGGCGCGGGCGTGATTCTCGCCACCAAGCTGCGCCACCATCTGGGCGAGGAGTTGCGCGCCTTCGTGCGCGCCGGCGGGTACGTCATCGGGATCTGCAACGGATTCCAGGCGCTCGTGAACCTTGGACTGCTGCCGGGCTTCGAGATGGGTTCGTTCGAGCGCGAGGTGGCCCTCACCTACAACGACTGCGGCAACTTCCGCAACCAGTGGGTGCACCTGCGCGCGCTTGGGTCACCGTGCGCGTTCACGCGCGATATCGAACGCATCGATCTCCCCGTGCGGCACGCGGAGGGCAAGTTCGTGGCCTCTCCCGAGACGCTCGAACGCCTTGCGGCCGGCAAGCAGATCGTCCTCAAGTACGCCAAGCCGGACGGCACCCCGGCGAAAGGCGCGATGCCCTGGAATCCCAACGGATCGCTCGAGGACATCGCCGGCATCTGCGATCCCACGGGCCGCATCTTCGGCCTCATGCCGCATCCCGAAGCGTTCAACCACGCCACCAACCATCCTGACTGGACACGGCATCGGGTCTTGGGATCGGCGCGCATGAACGCGGAAGGGGAGGGGATCAAGCTCTTCCGGAATGTCGTCGCGGTGGCGGGATCAGGCTGACGCCGGACCTCTCCCGGCGTGAGCTCGGCGCAGCTCAGCATTCGCAATCCGGTGTCGGCGTTCGAGGTCTGCTCTCTAGAAAACGGTCGTGCACCAGCCACGACCTCAATTCGACAAATAGTCTATGGGCCACACGACCGTCAGTGCCAAGCTGAGTACCACCAGGAATCCTCCAATGGCGAGCACGAGTACGGCGGCTGCGAGAACAGGCAGGATTCTGGTAACCCACTGCAGGTAGCTCTCAGATCTGGAAACCCAGGCTGCGCATCTTGAGATCAAGGATCGGGATCGGACGACGCCGAAAACGAAAAAGGAGTAGGATACGAAGATTGCGATGGACAGGCCGGTGCTGGATATGTGGAAGTACTCGCCATGCGGATGCCACGAGATGCCGTGGGTACCATCGTACCAATGGAAACCAAGGAATAGAAGCGCAATGGCAAGCGCAGCGGTGGAGGCCAAGAAAAACTGCCGGATTCGGTTCCTCACGGTTCCAGGATACTTCCTTTCTGGTGCCGATGACTATCGCAGCATGATCATGCGCTTGCTCGATCGGTATCCGCCGGCACACTCGAGCTGCATCCAGTAGAGACCCGCGCCCACCCGTCGTCCGGCTTCGTCCGTGCCATCCCAGGTGTAGTTGTGTTCACCGGCGCCGATCGCGTCATCTACGAGCGTGCGAATGCGTCGCCCGAGCACGTCGTGGATCGCAAGCGTCGCCCGGTCTGACGCCGCGAGGTGGAAGCGAAGGCTCGCCCGCCCCGCGAACGGATTGGGCCGCACTGAGTAGAGGTAGTTCACGCGACCGGAGAGGTGCGTGTCGGTCTCCTCGTCCGCATCGGCCCCCCCGCTGCAGGGATAGCGCCACGGCACGAACGGCTGATCGGACCCCTCCAGGATCCACGCGATGTCGTCGCCGAGGATCTCGGCCGCAGCCTGCACGATCGCGGCACTGTCGGGGTCGCCGGGCATGTCACATCCCAGTTCGTAGAGCCGATGGAAGCTGAACCCGTGAACGACGGACCGCCAGTTCGGTTGACCTGGGCCGCCGATCGCGTTGTCGCGCCGAACGGAGGCGAACTCGGTCCAGGTTTCGGGATCGTCGAGGTAGACCAGGTTGCCGAAGACCCCCGGCACGGCAGGATCGACCTGCAAGACGGTGTAGACTCCATCTTCGTCGTTGCCGTAGAGACTGACGGTCGGATCCGGGGGCGGTGGTGCGGGAGGCGGCGCGAGATCGACGCAGTAGTCCGGGTTCCCCGTGTAGAAGGGTGCATCCTCAATCCCGAGCAGTGGGTCGAGAATCCCGTTGTTCACGAATATCCGCGCGACTTCGTTGCCGTCACAGATGATGCCGCGCCTGACGCTCCCGATGGCGCAGTCCGTGGCGTCGAGCCACGACTGCAGAAGCTCGTGATCGGGATACCAGAGGCAGTACTCGTCGGAGAGACCGGTGCTCAGGAAGATCAGCCGATAGCCCAGCAGCTGGCCCAGGGTGCAGCCGTTGTTTCCGTTGGGCAGACGCGCGAACGGTCCGCTGCAGCAGGAGCAGGGTCCCTGGTAGTCGTAGCGGTCATAGGATTCGATTCCCAGGAGTTCGAACACGCCGTCGACATATCCATCCAGTTCCTGCGTCGCCGCATCGATGTACAGCACCGACGGCCACACGACGTCATAGCCGTCCCTGTCGTCCGCGGCCATCATCGTCGGGAGGATCTCAAACTCCCGAATGGGCCAGGTGTAGTAGTCCTCCGGTGGCGCGCCGTCGTTGTACCAGAACGACCGCATGTAGTATTCGATCCGGGTTCCCGGTACGAAGACATCGTCCGGGAGGATCTCCTGGGCTTCGCTGTAG
>JAUVTV010000087.1 GCA_030601305.1 Candidatus Eiseniibacteriota bacterium
GTTTCGTCCCCGTAGCGCGCCCAGCCCCACTGGCCGCGATGGCGGTCCCAGTCACCCACCAGGAGATCGAGTAGCCGCTCGGTGAGGAAGGCCTGCGCCGCTACCCGGTTCCGGGCGCTGCGCTGCACGAGCTCGAAAATCTCGTCGCCGTCTATGATCTCGTCGGCCCCGGCGAATCCGGGTACTCCCGGCTCTGTGATGGCGCGCCGCTCTATGTAGCCCAGCGTCCCCGCGAATCTCTCGCGGTGCTCCCCGAGCGCCGGATCGTCGGGAAGCACGACCAGCTGCGGGTGCGTATGCTGGATCCCCGCCGCGTCCGTCAGCACGGCCACGACTGCCGGAGCGCCAGGGTGGGCCGAGCTGGTCTGGTCCTGGACGATGCTCTGCACCACCGATCCTTCCCACTCCGGCGGCAGGATGTCCATGTCCTTGTCCACCGAGCGGAAGCTGTACTGGAAGCCGTCGGCGCCGCGGAACCGCAGCGACTTGGTCTGGAGTCCTCCGCCCGCAGTCGTGGGAGTGAGTCCACCGGCGAACACTCTGAGGTCGAGTACCGGCGCTCGCACGGGCGCCGTCCAGAGATTGCGGTAGTCCGAGCCGAAGTAGAAGCGGTAGAGCCAGCCCTTCGCATACTCCGGGCCTGCGACGACGGTGGTGTCGCGCTGCTGCGCCCGGCTCTCTGCACCCACGCCGACCAGCAGCAGTAATGCGATCAGCACGCAACGGGAGGCGATCATGGTCACTCTCCGCTGGTTTCGAGCCACATCGAGAAGCTCTCTGTGATCCTCCCCTCCCCATCCACTGTAATGACGGCGAGCCGGGCACGCCCGTCTCGCAGGAAGTCAATGCGCACGAATCCGCTGGCCGCGGCGGCGTAGCGCGATCCCTCGATGTAGGTCGCACGGTCGGTGTGGTCGTCGTAGCCGGCGCCGCTCACCACGATGTGCTTCACGTTCTGCCCGGGCTGCCCGTCGATCACCTGCAGGTTGTGCTCGTGACCGGCGGCGGCGATGAGCGCCGGATGCACCGCGAAGGCGGTCTCTATCGAGTCCCGCATCTGCTTGTTCTTGCTGCCCGACATGTCCTGGTTGGAGATGCCTGCGCTGCGCGCGATCGGATACGCCGACCCGATGATGGGAAGCGGCAAATAGAGCCACGATACCGCCACCGTCAGCGGGAAGATGTTGTCCTTCACGGAGAAATGACCCCCGTGCACGCCGCCCGTCTGGAGCGGGTGGTGGGCCGCGAACACCACGTGGCGGTCGCCGGCGGCCCGGGCGGCAGACCGCAGCGAATCGGTCACCTCCCATGTGGCGTCCGCTGGACAGGCTGAGTTGGGGTGCTTCGGCTTGGCGTTCTCGTTAAGCCACCACTGGGTGTCCATCGCTATGATGCGAAGGTGCTCCCCGACGTCCACCGCTACTGGTCCGGGGCAGCCGCCACCCGGCAGTAGAACCACTCTCGGCGCACCGTGCTCGATGACGAACTGCTCCTGCCGCAGGATCGCCTCCCACCCACCCTTGCGGCCCCGGACCCAGTCGTGGTTTCCCGGCACGAAGATGGCGCGCGCGCCGGCGTCGAGCACGGCATCGATCTGCTGCTTCAACCTCCGCTCCGCCTCGGCGCGGTCATCGGCGCCGGTGTCCGGCATACCCAACGGATAGACGTTGTCGCCCAGGAACACCGCCATGCTGCGCTCCGGCAGGCGCGCCATCTGCGTGGTGAGCGCCCCGAGCACCTGGTCGCCCCCCTCGGGCGCACCAACATCCCCGATCAGGAACAGGGAAGTCTCGACGTCCTCCAGACCCGGCTCTGGCACAGGCTGCCAGAGTGGCTGCGAGCCCACGGGAGTGCACGCCGCGGCAATCGCGGCGCAATAGACGACGAGTCGGGATCGCACCATCCCCATGTCTACCCTTCGGCTCTGTGGGTTGCTCCCAGAGCGGCCTCGAAGTCCCGCCCCGAGGGTTGCTGGAACACTCTCAGATCGAACTCCGGAGCGACCGCCAGGATGTGGTCGAAGATGTCGGCCTGGATTCCTTCGTACACCCCCCAGTCAATGTCATTCGTGAAGGCGTAGATCTCGAGCGGCAGGCCCTCGGGCGTGGAGTCGAGCTGCCGCACCATCAGGGTCATGCCCTGGTGCACCTTGGGGTGCCGTCGCAGGTAGTTCTCGATGTAAGTGCGGAACGTCCCGAGGTTGGTGAGCTGGCGCCGGTTCGCGCTCACGTCCGCGTCTGCCCCCCCACTCGCGGCGTCCTCGACCAGCTCTTGCCGCTTACCCCGGATATAGTCCCCCAGCAGCGCAAAGCGCTCGAAGTTGTCCAGGTCAGCCTCGTCCAGGAAGCGCACGGTGTTCATGTCGATCGACAGCGACCGCTTGATGCGGCGCCCGCCCGATTCGGCCATCCCGCGCCAGTTCTTGAACGACCCATCCACCAGCTTGTGCGTCGGAATGGTGGTGATCGTCTTGTCCCAGTTCTGCACCTTCACCGTGTGCAGCGCGATGTCGATGACGTCGCCGTCGGCGCCGTACTGCGGAACCGAGATCCAGTCCCCCACCCGCACCAGGTCGTAGCTGCCCATCTGCAGGGAGGCCACGAACGAGAGGATCGTGTCCCGGAAGATCAGCAGCAGCACGGCGGTCATGGCGCCGATGCCACTCAGGAAGACCAGCGGCGAGCGGTCCAGCAGGGCGGCCAGGGCCACGATGCCGCCGATGATGAACAGGGCGATCTGGACGACCTGGACGAACCCTTTGATGGGGCGGTTCCGCGCCTCGGGGCGCAGCTCGTAGATGTCGTTGACCGCCGAGAGGAAGGCCGTCGCCGCCGTCGCGCCGATCAGCACCATTGCGGCCGCGGTGCCCCGCATAATCATCGCGGTCAGAGAGTCGGAGAGCGAGACGAGTTGGATGCCGTAGTAGACCACCAGGGCCGGCACCAAATGTGCCAACCGATGGAACACCCGGCGCCGCATCAGCGCGTCGTCCCACCCGGTTGTCGTCCGCCGTACCAACCGACCCACGACCGCGGACAGAACGCGGCGCGCAACCCAGTCGGCGACCCACGCGGCGACCAAAACCAGCCCCACGCCCACCGCCTGCGACGCCAGCGTCGGCTCCGACAGCCACGCGAACACAGAGCGCAGAGTCTTCATGCAGAACCCTTCCCCTCGAGCAGCCGCACTTGCTCCTGCGCGCCCGCGAACTGGACCTGGGATCTCCCCAGGTACTCGTCTATCTCATCCACGTAGCCGTCGGCCGACGCAGACCACACCCGATTGAGGTAACGCTCTCCGGCGCTGAAGTAGTTCATCACCTCGGCGTAGGCCTGCAGGCCGTGCACGTGGCCGATGCTCGCGCGCGCCTCCACGAACGTGTTGATGTCGTCCGGGAACAGCTCGTCGATCCTCATCCGCACGTCGTAGGGGTGCAGGTTCGCCTTCTCGGCATTGAGTTGCTTGATGTTGGCTACGATGCGGTCGAGGCTCGCATCGATGTCCTCCATGCCGCGCGCGAGCCTGCCTCCCTCGCGCGCCTGTCGGTGCGTCACGGTACGCACGATGACGATGCCTGCCACGCCGACAGCCAAAGCGACCGCGTACAGCGTCCAACCCACGAGCTCCTCGTCCAGCACACTCACCAGCGCTCCCGTCAGGAAGCCGGCGATGATCAACAGGTAGCCCAGGTTCTTCATCTCCCTACCCTCCGATCCCGCCGCTGATGACGTAATACAGAGCGAAGCCGACGCCCACGAGCGCCTCGCCCACGATGAGCCCAGCCGCGACCGGGATGCCCACGTCGTCGCTGAAGCGGTGTCCCAGCTTCCAATCGGATGCGATCTTGAGCAGCGTGCCGATCGAGTACGTTAGCACGATGTTGAACGGGAGGTAGAAACCAAGCCCCACCAGAACGCCGAGCCCGCCCACGCCGCTCGCACTCAGCACGGCGCCCATGCCGGCTCCGGCGACGTACTTCTGAATCGGCACGTCGCCGCCCAGTATGCCCTGGATCATGCTGGCCAGCACCTGGCCCTGCGGGGCGGGAAGCCGCTCGCTCCCCATTCCGTAAGCCTGATGCAGCACGAATATCAGCGCCATGATGACGATGGGGCCGAGCCAGGTGGCCATGAACTGGGCGGTCTGCTGTTTCTTGGGAGTGGCGCCCACCAGATACCCGGTCTTGAGGTCCAGCATCAGGTCGGTCGCCATCGCCATCGCCACGCATGCCGCCGCCCCGACCATGACCGAAGAGATGATCGCCGCCGAGTCGCCGATTCCGCTGGTGATCACGATCAGGATGGTGACCGCGATCAGTGTCATTCCGGAGAGCGGCGACCAGTTGGTACGCCCGATGCACTCCGACAGGATCACGCCGGCCACCCAGATCCACAGCGTGGCAAGCAGGGCCATTAGAATGCCGCGCGGCACCCCGACCTCCTTGGCCGAGAGGATGGCGATTACGGTGAGCACGATCGCCGCGAGGCCGACCGCGATGTAGAGGAGCTTGATCGGCATCTCGTCCGTCGACACGGCGGTGCGCGTCTTCGACGCCGTCTGCATGCTCCTCACCGCGCTCACGATGAGCGGCAGGGCCAGCACTATGCCCATGAGCGCCCCGCCGATGAGCATCCCGATTCCCACGGGTCGGAACAGGGCAATCCGGAGGTAGCCGGGCATACTGATGTCCGCCTCGGCGAGAGCCGCGGCCGTGGGGAGCAGATCCATGCCCGCCAGCAGCGGAGCCAGGATCCAGTAGCAGACGTAGCCGCCCACGATGAAGAAGAAGCCGCCTCTGCCCGCGATGAACCCGACACCGATCGTGAGCAGCGAGACGTACCAGATGCCGTTCATGTAGTCCGGCATTCCGATCGCGCCGCCGACGTTCCAGTTCTCGAACCCAGTGGACTGGCTCACGAAGTGGATCAGCGCGCTCACGAAGGCGCCGGACAGGAGCAGCACAGCCTTGTGCACTCCCGCGCCCGGCGACTTGAGGATCGTCGCCACCGCCACTCCGCCCGGATACGTGAGCCGCTCGAAGTCGATCATCTGCTTGCGCAGGGGGATGATGAACCCGATGCCCAACACCCCACCGGCGATGCAGGCGAACACCATGAGGACCACGTTGAAGTCGGTTTCGCCCAGGATGAACAACGCGGGCACGGTGAACATCATGCCCGCCGACGCACCGTTCACGGCACTGGCGATCGTCTGGTTGATGTTGTTCTCGACGATGCTGGTGCGGCCCATCAGGCCGCGCAGGATGCCGAATCCGAGGATGGCGGCCAGCTCCGATCCCTCGATGGAGAAGCCGAGGATGAGCGAGGCGTACCCGATGCTGAGGGCAATCAGGATCCCCAGCCCGTAGCCCACGATGATCGCGGGCAGGGTCAGCTCGGGATACGGGCCGTGGCGGATGATCCGAGAGTCAGTGACCGCTGGGTTGGCCACGAGGCGGTGTCCTTTCGGTTCGGAGTGGTATCGAGGCTACCGCGCTCCCGGATGTGGCTGCCGCGTCGCGGATGTCAGGTATTCTGGCGCTCGGGGACGGCGCTCGCCACCCCCCCCGGGGCGCCGGGCGGTGACATGGCGCGGCCCCGCCCGCTATCATTTGCTCTATGCCGGGGAGTCTGCTGAACCAGAACCAGAGACGGCACGTGGCAACTCACGTGCACCTCCTGCTGGATGATCTCGCGCAGCTGGCCCAGCTGGCGGAGCTGGCCCGTCCCGGGGAGCCCTATCGCAAGCTCAGGGAAACGCTCGCCGAGGTGGAGGCGAGCGCGCAGGAGATGGTGGCGGAGCTGGACCTCCCGCCGCGCCGGGCCCACGGCGCGAAGCAGCACGTGCTGGCCGCAGCGAGCGTGTGGGGCACGCGTATCTACGAACTCAACGCGAAGCGCCTGCGCGCCTACGGCGCGGTGCACGGCGACCTGGCGGAGCACCTGGACCCGCTGGTGACGAAGCTGAGAGAGCGATTGATGGAACTCGGTGAGGCGGCGCTGGAGCTGCCCGAGGACTAGTGCCCCTCGGCGCTCCCTTCGCGTCGGCGGAAGCTGAGGATCTTCGGGTTCAGGACCTCGCCGGCGCGGATTTCGACGGCGCGCCGCAGCGTCTCGTCCTCCTCCCAGGCCCCCGGGCCCTGAAGCACGCGCTCCAGATAGGCGACGACGACCTGAGAGATCTCCCACGACGCGCTCCGCCACATGAACGTCGGCGTATGGTCGACGGAGTAGTAGGTCACATCTCCGACGTTGAAAGTCGGATCTTCAAACGAGGTGGGGCGCGCGAAGGGGAAGCCCATTCCAAGGTCGCAGCTGACGTCGACGATCAGCGCGCCCCGCTTCAGCCGCTCTTCCTCGCCTTCCGACATGTACATCAGCGGCCGATCGGTGTCCTGGAGAGTGCCGTTCACTATGACGTCGGCTTCGGCCAGCGCATCGATCAGCGGGCGCCGCGACCCGCCTTCCTCGATGACTTCGACCCGGTCGCCGCCGCGAACGATCTGCCCGTAACGAGGCCCGATCACCCGGTCGCGGACGGTGAGCGGCAGGCGCTGCGTGTATACCATGATATCGCCTACCCCCAGACCGCTCAGCGCCTGGATCGCACCCCGGCTCGCGGACCCGAGGCTCACCACCACGGCGCTCAGCGGCGGCCCGTAGTGCCCGTCCAGCCCCACAATCGAGAACGCATGGATGACGCCGCAGTAACCGGCCATCTCGTTATTGCGGTAGAGCAGGTGCATGCCCCGCTTCTCGCCTTCCCACTCGAACATCGCTTCGAATGCCAGCAGGGTCTGCTCGCGCTCGACGGCGACGCGCGTGACGTCCTGCTGCTGCACGCAATGCGGCCAGCCCCAGACGATTCCGCCGCGCCTCAGTTCCCGCAGGTCCTCAGCTGCCGGTTTCGGCAGCACCACCCCATCACACTGGCTCAGCAATTCACTTCGCGTGCCGACTCCCCCGAAGCGCTCCGCGAGCTCATCGTCGGGAACGGCGAACGGCTCTCCATACCCCTCCTCGAAAACGAGGCGCTGCGCGACATCATCCGGAATGGACGCGAAGTGATCCGGGTGGATCGGCACCCGCGATTCGTCCTTCTTGCGCGATCGTCCAATGACTCCAAAGCTCGACAACGACATCGGTACCGCTCACTCCAGGCGTTGCAGGTTCTCTACAAACTCCAGCCCCGCACCGGCCATCTCCCTGAGCACCGGCTCGTAGATCGACCGCTGCGTGGGGATGTGGCTCCCCGTCAGCTTGAGCTCACCCAGCATCAATAACTTCGCCGTCACCGCCGTGGGCAGCCCCACCGCCTTCGCCATGGCCGTGAACCCATTCGCCTCTCCCTCGGCCACCAGCGTCGAGGTGATCCGTTCCGACCTTGAATCGCCGTACTCCACGTCCAGCTCGTGCATGATCACGACCATGTCACGCATCCCCGGCACGAGCGGCAGTTTCTGCTTCAGGAGATGTATCATCATCGCGGCGGGAGTCTCTCCCTCGCACCCAACCTCCTCATCCGAGAACAGGCCCAGCCAGGTGAGGTTCTCCATGATCTTGCCGGTCGGACTGATGCCCAGGAAGCGTGCCAGACGCGTTTCGACCAGCTCATCCACATTGGTCATCGGTAGGAACATCTCCACGACTTCCCGGTAACTCCGCTCGCCGAGGCGTGGGATTCGCAGGTTCTCATTCGGCAACCCGATCCGCACGATCTTCTCCCACGTCTCGGACCACCCCGGATACCGCAGCGTTGCCCGGATCATCGTCCGCACGTGTTGTAGGCCGAACGTCTTCATGTACGCGATCGAGTCCCGGTTCGGGTACGCTTCCAGTGTGCCGACGCCATCCACCTCGACCGGCCAGGTATGATGAAAGACGTGGTGCCACGGGACGATCTTGATCTTGTCATTTTCCAAGTACTGGGCGCCCTGCTCGCTCGCCATCACCACATTGCGCGGGTTCCAGGTGATGACATACCGCAACGGGTTGTGCTCCTGATTCGGCGCCGGTATACCGCTGCCGTAGGAGCAAAACCGCAAAATCTTGCCACCGCGCGCATGCACGCCGTCGATCACCGACATCGCCGACATGTGATCGATGCCAGGGTCCAACCCCAACTCGGTCAGCAACAAGATCCCCTTGCGCTGCGCGTCAGGTCCCAGATCGCGCACCGCGCGGTTCCGATACGACACGGACAACATGTGCTTGCCGTGTGCCACGCAATCCCACGCCACCAGATCCTGGAAGCGCGCCGCGAGCATGTTGATGACTACGTCGGCGCGCTTGATCTGTGTGGAGCGGACTTGCTCATCGTTCACGTCGAAGCTGATAGCCGTTCCCCGCGGGTGGTCACCGACGCGCTGCTGCGCCAAATCCCGGTCGAGATCCCCCACCGTAACATGCCAGCCGTGCTCTTCCGCCAACACGAGAAGATGGTGTGTCAGATAGGGAGTGCTCTGTCCCGCCCCGAGAACGAGAATTCGTTTCATACGGATGCGCGGCCCTCTGAGAGGCGTTAGTCACGGTTAACAAGTGATTCTTACCGCCACATGATTCGAAGGTCAAGCGCTGGCTGCGCGCGTCGGTCAGGCTCCCGGCGGGCGCGGTGCGAGCTGTTCGCGCCACACCCATCCTGCCAGAGCTCCGAGGCCGATGACGGCGAGGACACTCGCCCACATTGGAATGGCCATGTCATTCACGGTTATTGCGACGCCGAAGATCAGGCGGAGCAAATGCAGCAGCGCAACCAGCACCAGGAATACGACGGTTATCGTCACAGCCGGCTTCATGCTGACCCCCCTTCGTGTTGCGGTGCCTGCTCACCGTTCGGCTTGGTCTGCACTTCGGGAGCAAATTCACGGCCAAGGGCGGTCAGCCCGCCGAGGGCTCCCAGACCCATGCTCTCCACCGCTGTGGAGGGCACGATGACCATCGAGCCCTTCTGCCGCAGTCCCTCGTAGACCATGTTCATCGCCCGCAGGTGCAGGGCGACGGGGTTCTTTTGGTAATGCTCTGATGCTTTGGCGAACTTCTCCGCGATCTCCGTCTCCGCCGTACCGAGGATAATGCGGCTCTGGCGTTCCCGCTCCGCCTGGGCCTGGCGCGACATGGCGTCTTCGAGAGCTTGGGGAATGATGATGTCGCGGATCTCCACTGCCTCGGTGGTGATGCCCCATGCGTTGGTCTTCGAGTCGAGCAGCCTTTGAATCTCGCCGCCCAACCGGTCCCGCTCGGAGAGCAACACCGCCAGGTCGTTCTTCCCGATGGCGTTCCGAAGGGCCGTCTGGGCCGACATGATCAGCGCGTCACTGAACTGCTCCACCTCCAAGACCGCCCTTTCCGCGTCCCACACCATCCAGAACGCGATGGCGTCGACATTGACCGGAACCGTATCGGCGGTGAGCGTCGTCTCGGCGCTGAAGTCGGTCACCCGGATCCGCTGGTCCACGAACTGGGCCACCTTGTCGATCACCGGCACGATGAGGAAGAGGCCCGACTTGCGCAGTCCGCGGAACTTGCCGAAGCGGAGCAGTACGGCCCGCTCCCACTGGTACGCGATCTGTATCGAGGGGGCCACGATCAGCGCCACGATGGCGGTAGCCAGCATGATCTCGCTGTTCGGACGCAGCTCGAGGAAGATCGCCAGGCAGACC
>JAUVTV010000154.1 GCA_030601305.1 Candidatus Eiseniibacteriota bacterium
ATGCATCTTCGCGCGCGCCCGGCGCACGAGAGACGGATCGCGGCGCATGGGTTCCAGGCCGACGATCGTGTCCCACACATGGAGCGCGGCCTCTTCGCGGCGCGCAAAATCCAGGGACACGTGCTCCGCGTGAAGGGTGAACTCGTAGAGCGCCTCCTCGATGACATCGAAGCGTCCTACCTGCGCGAGGCGCATGCCGAGTTCGCGGTCCATGCCCACGCGATGACGTGTGTCGAACGGTCCCACCTTGCGCAGGGCTTCCGCGCGGATCATTGCGCTCGGCCAGGGGATGTTGCCGCCGAACTCCGCCAGGATGCGCACCGACAGATCCCCGCGGAGGGAAACCTGCTCGGAGCGCCCGGGAACGCGCCGCGCGCCGCCCGGGCTGCGGTACGCGCAGTGCGTGTAGACCAGGACCACACCGGGGTCGGCCACCAGACGCGCGACCTGGCGACGGGTCTTCTGCGGATGGATCCGGTCATCCGAGTCGACGAGACAGACGAAGGCCCCGCTGGCTTCCTCCAGGGCGCGATTGCGCGCCACGTACGGGCCCGCATTCTCCTGACGCAGAATGCGCACGCGATCCGCGTAGCGCGCGAGCACGGCGGCCGTGCCGTCGGTGGAGCCATCGTCGATGACGAGGACCTCAATCGGCGCGTAGTCCTGCGCGAGCACGCTGTCCAGGCAGTCGGCGATCATCGACTCGCGGTTGTACACCGGCACGATGATGCTGACCAGGGCGCGGTTCATGGGCGCACCTGCCGTGCCCCGTCCGGCAACAGCAGCTCCCGCCACGCGTCCTCGAAGCGCTGCAGCGTGAACTGCTGCGCGAACGCAGCACCCCGCGCCCCCATCGCGGCCGCCGCCGAACGGTCCGCCAATAGGAATCGCACCTCGCTCGCCACACGCGAGCGGTCCTCACACACGATCTGTCCTCCCCCTTCGAGCAGTTCGCGCATGCCGCCGCGGCCCGATCCGATCACGGGCGTGCCGCACATCATGGCCTCGTGCGCCGAGATGCACCACCCCTCGGGGAACTGCGACAGCAACACGGCCACATCGGCGATGCGCAGGAGCTGCAGATAGTCGTCGTAGGAAAGCTGCAGATTCCGGCACGGCAGGTCCAGATAGCAGGGGCCGCTGGTGACGAGGTGGCAGGGCTCTCCGCGAAGGGCCTCGTAGGCCAGATGGGCGCCCTTGTCGGGGCGGCAGTTGCCGATGTAGACGACCGGCTTGCCGTTCAGCCCGTGTGCGCGGCGAAACGCGTCCCGAGTGGTCTCCGTGAGGGGCGCGAAACGCGCGGGATCGAGCGCATTGTGGATGATGCGCACGTCCCGGACCCCGCGCCGGCGGACCCATGCGTCCCAGTAGCGACTCACGACCACGACGGTGTCCATCGCTTTCAAGCGATGGGTCGCCAACCGATCCGCCGTCTCGTTGTACAGCCGGTTCGGCAACGTGCTCGCATCGATGTGGTGGACGATGGCGATTCTTCGGCCGCGGGTTCGATCGCGCCCCAGGAAGGCCAGCGTGCGGAAGTCACGGATCCAGACGTCCCGGTCCCCGTGAACCCGGGCGTGGGCACGTTCCAGACGGAGTTTCTCGCGCACCTTGCCCGGGAAACCGTGCGCCTCGGGCACCGCGACGTGGCGGACGTCGACTTCGTGGTCGCGCCTCAGTGCGGCGAGAAGCTGGCGCCGATACGCCAGCCCGCCGCCGATCGCCCCCTCGGAGAAAAGGTCATGTTCTGTGATCCAACCGATCCGCATGGTTGTTCCGAGAATCCTTGTTCGCGGCCCGAGTCCGCCGGCCGCAGAGCGCAGTCTATCCGCCAGCGGCGCGCCCCGCAACCCGGCGCGATCGCGTCGCCGAATGCTGTAGCACCCACTCCTGTCTACGGTTGGCTGGTGCGGTTTTGGTTGGCATCGAGCTGGGGGGCGCGGTAGACTCCTCAGGATGTGGATCGGGTACTGTCTCTGCTGAACGGAGGTGATCACCTAGGATGTATCGCCGCAGCTCATGGAACGGACGCGGCGGACGGTGCCGCCGCTTGGGCTTGCTGACTCTTGCCGCGATTGGGGCACTCGGCGCTCTTCTCCTCGCCCCGCCGGAGTCCGCTGGGCAGATCAACCCGCGGTTCTACCCGGAGGACGAAGCCCGGCCGGCGACGTTTACGTCGGTGGAGGTCCTCGAAATCCTGATCTCCAACGGAATCGACCCCGAGATTGCCGAGGAGCACCTCGCTCGATTCCCGGAGGACCGCACCTACACCGAATCGGAGATCGAGATCATCGTGCGCTTCCTCCAACCCACGGACGAGACCGAAGAGGGTGCCGCCCGGGAAGAGATGGAGCCGGGCGTTCCGGACCAGGTGATTCCGTCCGAGATCCTCTACCCCAGGCGCCTCGAAAGCCGGATCCTCAAGCCTTTCGGGTTCAAGATCTTCCGGATGTTGCCGGCGCCGACGACCCCCGTCGAGGACATCACCGTGGGGCCCGAGTACGTCGTGGGGATCGGCGATGAGATCCTGATCACGTTGTGGGGCGACATCCAGAAACGCTACGCGAAGATCGTCGATCGGCAGGGCCGGCTCGTCTTCCCCGACGCGGGTGTCGTCATGGCCGCGGGCCGGACACTCGGCGAGCTGCGCGAGGAGCTGGCGGCCGTCTTCGGGCAGGTCTACAAGGGCTTCCGCATGACCGTCTCCATCGGCGATGTGCGCACGATCAGCGTGTACGTGACGGGCGACGTGCACCGGCCGGGCAGCTACACGCTGACCGCGCTCTCCACGGTCTTCACCGCCCTGTATCACGCGGGGGGGCCGACGTTGCACGGGTCCATGCGCAAGATCTCGCTGGCCCGCCGCAACCAGCCGCTTCAGGACATCGATCTCTACGAGTTTCTCCTCTCGGGAGATCGCAGCATGGACGTCCCGCTGCAAAGCGGCGATGTCGTTCACATCCATCCCCAGCTCGCCACGGTGCGGGTCATCGGTGAGGTGCGGCGTCCCGGCATCTACGAGATTCGCGACGAAGAAACGCTGCGCGACGTGATCAAGATGGCCGGCGGGCTCACCGATCTCGCGACTCGCGAGGTGGTGACCGTCGACCGCTATTCCGAAATTGAGGGTGTGCAGCTCCACAAGATCGACTGGGAGGATGCGGCGCAGAATCTGACGCTGGCGGGCGGCGACGAGATCGCCGTCTACTCGGTCTACCAAGCCCACCCGGTGGAGTTCGTCGAGATCCACGGGCAGGTCCAACGCCCCGGCAGCTTCCGTCTGGTGCCGGGCATGCGGGTCACCGATCTGATCTACCGGGCGGGCGGCGTCACGGAGGGCACCTATTTCGATTACGCCGAGGTGGCGCGTCTCGTGGAGACCGGCGGCGACGTGCCGGCCAAGACCGCGCTGCTCTCGGTCGCCCTCGGCGAGGTTTTGGCGGATCCGGAGCACGTCGACAACATCAGCCTGCTCAAAGGCGACAAGCTGTTCGTGCGAACGGCACCCGGTTGGCAGCCACCGCCGGTGGTGGTCGTCGAGGGCCAGGTGCGCTTTCCGGGCCGGTACGGACTCGCGAACATCTCCGATCGCATCACGGATCTGATCGATCGGGCCGGCGGGGTGACCATCGACGCCTTTCCGCTGGGGGCTCAGCTCTTTCGGTCGAACAAAGGGCGTGTGATCATCGACTTCAGCCGGGCGCTGGACGATCCCCAAAGCAATGACAACATCCAGCTCGCCGACGGCGATTCGATCTTCGTGCCGCGCAGGCCGGAGACCGTGCGCGTCTGGGGCGAGGTCGTCAACCCGGGCATGCTCCTCTACGTTCCCGGCAAGAAGGCCAACTACTACCTCCAGAAGACCGGCGGCTTCACGCTGAAGGCCGACAAGAAGAGCGTCCGGATCATCCGGGTCAGCGGCGAGCTGGAATCGGCGTCCCAGCGCTTCTGGTCGGATCCGAAGGTCCACAAGGGCGATGAGATCTTCGTGGAGGCGAAGGAAGAGAGGCCTCCCATCGATTGGGGCAAGACGCTGCGCGAGACCGCGACGATCGTCGCCAGCCTGGCGGCCACGGTCTTTGTCCTCGCCAACATCTGATCACAATCGCGCGGAGCAAGGAGCGCGGCGATGCTTGCAGATCGCTTTCTGGGCAGCCTGGTGGGTCTCGCGGTGGGCGATGCGCTCGGTGGACCGGTCGAGGGACTGGAAGCCTCCGAAATCGAGGAGCGGTTCGGGCGCATCGAGGGTTTCGTGGAGTCCCCCGAGGACCGTCCCACGCGCTGGCGCCAGCTCGGCCTGCACTCGGATGACACCCAGCAGGCGCTCGTCATCACCGAATCGATTCTCGAATCCGGGCGCGTCAATCCCGACATCATGGTGCGCAAGCTGGTCGAGCTCAGCGAGGGTCCCCGCAGCGTGCCGTTCGGCGCGCACCGCGGCTCGGGCCGCAATTTCCGATTCAGCGTGATGCTGATGCGGCGCGATCGCCGCTGGTCCAGCGGCTCGCGCAACACCGCCGGCATCGGCGCCAGCATGCGCGTCGCTCCCGTCGGTCTCTTCTTCGCCGGCGACGATGCGGCCCTCCGCGAGAACGCCGCGTGGAGCGCCCTCGTCACCCACACCGATCCGCGCGGCTGCTTGGCGGCGTGCGCCGTGGCCTACCTCGCCGGTCTGGCGTCACGCAGCGTCGCCGGGATCAACCCGGAGGAGGCGCACCGCGCAACCTACGAATTCGTGCGCCGCTCCGGCGAGTGGTTCATGGACACCCACGGAAGCCGCGTGCATCGTGACGTGCGCGGTGCCCACCGGCAGTTCGCCGAGGCGCTGGATGCCATCCGCGGCAGCTGGAATCAGCGGCCCGAGCAGGTGCTGCCGGCGATCGGCGCGAACGCCAGCCGTCTCGCCGGATACGACATCGGACATCCCTGCCGCGGCTTTGCGCTCGCCGGCGTCATCGCGGCCATCTATTTCTTCCTACGCTACCGTGAGAACTACCGCGAGGCGCTGATCCGCTCCGTCAACGCGGGGGGCGATACCGATTCAGTCGGTGCGATTCTGGGCGCGTTCTGCGGCGCGGCCGCCGGAGAGGGCGGCATCCCGGAGGAGTGGCGCGAGCTGGCCGTGGCACTCGAGCAGATCCGACTGCGGGCGCTGGCCCTTGCCGGTCAAGAA
>JAUVTV010000200.1 GCA_030601305.1 Candidatus Eiseniibacteriota bacterium
TGGGACAGGAGGGCACCATCCTCAAGTCGAGTGGGGGGACCGGTGCGGCGTTCATCACCCAGACCTCGCCCGTAAGTGTCGACCTCTACGGGGTGGCGCCATTCCAGACGCGCATGCTGGCCCTCGGTGCCGGGGGAACCATCCTGCTCAGTACGACACTCTCCGAGGGCGGCTGGACGGAGCAGGACTCGCCCACCGAGGCCCTCCTGCGCGACGCCGTGCAGGGCCAATCGCTGGGTGTCGCCGTGGGGCACGGCGGCACGATTCTCAAGGGGAACATCCAGGGCGCCGGCTGGGTCGAGATCGAGGATCCCGACGTGCCAAACGTCGACCTGTATGGCGTCACCATGATGTACGACACCGGGCGCCGCTATCTGGCCGTGGGCGCCGGCGGCACGATCGTGCGCAGCACGGGGAATGCGGAAGACTGGGCCGAGCTCGACTCGCACACCGGCGTGGATCTCTACAGCGTGGTCGCACGTTTGGGCGGGACGCCTCAGAACATCGTCGTCGCCGTGGGGGAGGGGGGCATCATCCTCTACACCACCAACTACGGCGACGACTGGGTAGCGGCCGATTCTCCGGTCACCCGCACGCTCCGTGATGTCACCTTCACCGGAAGCGAGTTCCTCGCCTGCGGCGACAACGAGACGTTGATTCGTTCGGTGAGCGGACAGGTGTGGACCGATCAGACGGCGGCCGAGAAGCCGAGTTGGGGAAGCATCAAGGGCATGTTCCGCCGCTAGAGCCCTCTAGGGCTAGAGGCCCGTGGCGGAAGTCATCCGGGCTGCGAGCGGGTTACTGCATCAGACCCTTGACGCGGTACGCGATGAGCCGCTTGTCCTCCGACACCATGAGCAGCTCGATCTCCCCCTTGTCCACGCTGATCAGGCCGCAACTCTCGCAACGCTCGACCTTGATGTTGTCGAACTCGTGCTCGGTGAGGTGCTCGCCGCACTTGGGGCAGACGAGCCAGTACTCCGCGTCGCCCAGCTCCAGCTCGCGGCCGGCGCGCTCGCGGTCGAGTTCGCGCCGTCTCTCGGCCATGCCCGCAGACGGGTCGCGGACGCTCTCCTCCTCCTCGTCGTAGTCGTCGTAGGCCAGTCCGTTGTCGAAGGGGCGATCGTCCTCGAGGGTCTCTTCATCCTCGAGGATGTCGTCCCCGGCGCCGGCCGCGGGAGGCGCTCCCGCCTCCACATCGTCATCGGCAGGTAGCGAAGGCTCTCCGAGGGAGACGGACGACTGTGCCTTGGCGTCCGGGATCGCCTTCAGACGAGCCTCGAGTTCCTGCAGGCGGGCGAGGGCCTCCCGATGTTGGAGAAGCGCCTCTTCCTTCTCGCCGCGGGCGCGAAGGAGGGCGGTCTCCAGATCGGCGATGCGCTGCTCGAGGGGGCGGCTCTGGGCTGCGGTTCCTGCGCGCGCCCTGCGCGGCGCGACCTTCCTGACGGCGGTCTTGTGCGCCGGCGCTCTCCTGCCCGTGGTCTTCCTCGCGGGGGCCTTCGTGCGTTTGCGCGCCGTTGGCCTGGCGCGCTTGCGTGCTGTGGGCAGCTCGGGCCTACGACCGGCGACTTTCTTCCGGACCTTGCGCGCCGGCGCCTTGCTGCGCCGGCTGCCGGGTTTGACGCGCTTGCCGGTGGACTTAACGTGGGCGCCTTTGGGCTTGACGCGGGCCCCCTTGGGCTTGGGGCGGGCGCCTTTGGGCTTGCCGCGCGGGCCGCCGGTCTTGCGCCGCGAGGCCTGGCTGGCCCGACCTGAACTCCGTCTTGCCGTCGCCATCGTCTGCACCTCCCTGTAGCGCCCCTGTCCTGCTACCAGCTCAGGCTCAGCAGCGGGACGCGCACGGCCCACGTTGTACCCGGCTTCTCCAAGCCGCTTGTCATGGCAGCGTCCGCCTCCGCGGACGGGTCGACGTCATCTTGCCAGCGAAGCGTGCGGGGATCGGCATCGGAGTCGCGTAGGGAGAAGGACTGCGGGTAGCCGTCGGAGAAGAGGTCATCCTCCCCCCGCGAGGCGAGATAGATGCCCACGCCGAGGCCCGCGAAGGTCCCGACGACGACACCCCAGCGAACGACGTCCGAGCGCGCGTCCTCCTTCACGACCAGGGTCAGTGTCCCCCCCAGCACGAGTCCTGTGATTCCACCCAGCAGTGTGTTCTTCGCCACGGTCAGCAGCGGGTCGCTGGCGCGGGTTTGGACCGGTAGAGCGAGCAAGAGCGCCAGGACGAGGATCAACAGACGATGGGGGCTGGGCTGGTTGCATGGTATGCGTGGCGGCATCTTTGCTCCGTCTGTGGCAGCCATGTCGGCGCGGGGTACCCTCAACCCGCAACTCACCATGATGCGGCCAACAGACCGCAACGCCTTGGGATAGGCACCCGGTCCGCCCCGCGCCGACATGCCTGAACGCGGCATTCTAGGGACGGCCCCGCCAAGGTGTCAACGATTAGGGAAACCATACACCCTAACTACAACTGAGGTTGTGTGTTGGGGGATTCAATCGGCGGCCCCCCGAGCGCCCGCCCCGCCCTGCTCGTGGAGCACGGCAGTCGCAATGCGCGCTTGCCCGGACAGGCTCACGATGCCTGCCGGCCCCCAAGTTTGATTTTTTCGGTGGATGGGTCCATCATCGGCCCACACGAGGGGCGTCGCAGCAGGGGGGAAGGTCCCCGCGGGGAGGATTGGTGGGATCGCCGCAGTTTGTGCACCTGCACGTGCATACGCAGTACAGCTTGCTCGACGGGGCCTGCAAGATCGAAGACTTGGCGGCGAAGACCTCACGGCTCGGCATGCCCGCTGTGGCGATCACGGATCACGGCAACCTGTTTGGCATCGTCCCGTTCTACCGCGCGATGCAC
>JAUVTV010000203.1 GCA_030601305.1 Candidatus Eiseniibacteriota bacterium
CGAGAGTTGCGCCTGCGGCACCGGCCTCTCTTCCGCTGAGCGGCATTCTCCCCCAGCCGCACACCCAATACCAGCCCGAGCTCGCAAATCCCAAAGGAACAGGGCACTCCGGCCGAGAAACGGAAGTGAGACCCCTGGGGCGGGACAGACATCGGCGCAGGACGGCACAGGGAGGTGCCCCGAATGCTCTCACCGTTGGGCTGGCAGCAGCCTCGCAGCACGAACGCCGCGAGTCGGACAGCTTGTGCACTCGCGTGTCTTTTCATCCTTGTCGCCACGTCGGCCGGTGCCGATCCCGGCATCTCCATCTCCGCCGAGGAGGAGGCCGCGCGGATCACAGCCATCCGCGAACGGCTCGTGCGCGACGGTCTGAACTGGACCGCGGGCCGGACCTCGGTTTCGAATCTCACGCCCGAAGCGATGGAAGCACGGCTCGGTCTCCTGATCCCCGAGCAGGACGACGTAGAGGCGCGGCCCGAGCGAGCGAGCGCCGTGCACCTGGGCCCCACCGCGCTCTCGCAGAATCCACCCCCGGACGGGCCACTCGTGCTCACCGCAATCCCCTCGTTGCCCGAGCGCTGGGATTGGCGCGAACTGGACGGCGTGACCCCGGTCAAGGACCAGGGGCAGTGCGGCACGTGCTGGGATTTCTCGGCGGTGGGGGCGGTTGAATCGGCCGTCCTCATCTATGAGGGCGACCTTCACGACCTCTCCGAGCAACAGGTCATCGCGTGCAACGCGTACGGGTATGGGTGCAATGGCGGCTGGATGAGCGTGGTGTACAAGCACTTCATGCGCAGCGGGGCGATCGCGGAAGATTGCATGCCTTACGTGGCCGACGATGACGTTCCGTGCACCGAACGGTCCTGCGACGTCATCGACCACCTCGGCGGCTACCATGAGGTGTTCCCCAATCTGCGTGACCTCAAGCTCGCGCTCCTCAAGGGGCCCCTGGCGGTCGCCATGACCGTGCACGAGGATTTCTTCTGCTACACGGGCGGCTGCTACGACTATCCCGAGGGTGGAACGCCCAATCACGCGGTGCTTCTGGTGGGATGGGACGACACGCAGTGCGACGGCGCCTGGATCGTCAAGAACAGCTGGGGCACCGAGTGGGGCATCGGTGGCCACTTCTACCTCAGCTACAACGCCTGCGAATTCGGCTTCGGGGCCGAGCAGGTCGAATACGTCCCGCGCACGGGACTCGTGATCGAGCACACGCCGCTGGGCGACCAGCTCGAAGGCGGGGGCGCTTGCGAGGTGCGCGCGAACATTCGCAGCATGGGCGACAGACTTGTCGACGGATCGACGGTGGTGCGTTATCGCGTAGGCGGCGGTACCTATCACGAGGTTCCGCTTGGGCCGACGGGCGTGCCGGATGAGTTTGCAGCCGAGATCCCGCATCAACCCGTGGGAAGCGTGATCGACTATTGCATCGAGGCGCGCGACGAGTGGGGGCGCGTGCAGACCTCTCCGCTCCGTGCTCCGCTGCGCATGCACACGTTCCGCACCGGCTACGTGGTGGCGTTCACATACGATGCCGAGAACGGCACCGCCGGCTGGGAACACGGTGCCGCGAGCGGCGGCTTCGGCGACGACTGGCGCCTGAGCAGCGCGCGCAATCATACGCCCGCCGGCAGCTGCGCCTGGAAGTGCGGCGGCGGCGGGTACGATCACTACGACGATCTCCTGGACGCCGCGCTCTACATGCCCGAGGTCGTTTTGGGTGAGGGCGCACAGCTTCGTTTCCACCACTGGATGGAGGCCGAGAACAGCCCCTTCCGCATCGGCTGGGCTTACGACGGCGGAATCGTTGAAATCAGCACGGACGGCGGCGACACCTGGACCCTGCTCACGCCGATGACCCCGTACCCCTACGCGACACGTCCGGGCACGATCGCGGGACCGTTCGCCGACGGGATGCCGCTCTACTCCGGCAGCCACGACTGGCGCGAGGAGTGCTTCGACCTGTCGGCCTATCAGGGGCCGGTCACCCTGCGTTTCCGCTTTGGCACGGACGGTTACGTGAACCGCGAGGGATGGTACATCGACGACGCGCGCATACTGGAACTCGTGCCCACGGATCCATCCTGGATTCCGCTGCACAGTCTCGAGGCGGCATGGGAAGGCTCCGAGGTGCGTGTCTCCTGGAGCCTGGTGCAGGGGGTGGCGCTGCGCGGCTTCCATGTCGAGCGCGCGACAGTCCATGCGGGGCCGTTCGAGCGCGTGAACGATGCGCTGATCACCGCACCGTACGACGCGGTGGGCGGCATGCAAACCTACGAGTGCACGGATGCCTTTCCCGATCCCTCCTCCGACTGGATCTACCGCGTCGTAGGCGTCGGCTTGGGCGAAGTCTCCGAGGAACTGGGCCGCACGCAACTTGCCGCGGATCGCGATTCCCATGTTGCCAGTCGTGCTCAGATCCTGCCGAACTCGCCGAATCCCTTCTCGAATGCGACCACTCTGCGCTTCCGTCTGCCGCCGACAGCCGCGGACACGGATGCGGAGATCGCAGTCTACGATCTCACCGGACGACGGGTGGCGACACCGCTGGCCGTCCGGCCGTTCACGCCGGGCGAGCACTCGCTGGTGTGGGACGGGCGGGACAACCGGGGCGTGTGGCTGCCGGCGGGCGAGTACTACCTGCGC
>JAUVTV010000102.1 GCA_030601305.1 Candidatus Eiseniibacteriota bacterium
AGATCTCGGTCTTCGACGTGAACGGCCGTGTGGTCAAGACGCTGATGAACGGCGTTGCCGACGCGGGTGAGAACGAGATGTTTTGGGATGGCACGGACAACCGCGGCAATCCGGTGGGTGCGGGCATCTTCTGGATGAAGAGGAGCACCGACCAATACGAGTCCACCAAGCGGAGGGTGGTCATGCGCTAGGCGCGATTGCCAGTCCCCGTAGGAAGGGGTCCGGGGAGTGATCCCCGGACCCCGGATTCTTGATGCGTGCCGAGTTCTCTATTCCGACTCGCGCCACGGCAACGCATCCAGATCCACGTTCCCACCGGAGAGGATCACGCCGATCCGCTGCCCAGTCACATCGAGCGACTTCTCCAAAACCGCCGCGAATGGCACCGCCGCGGACGGCTCCACCACGATCTTCATCCGTTGCCAGATGTGACGCATCGCCGCGACGATCGCCTCCTCGCTGACGGTGACGATGTCCGCCACCCGCTCGCGGATGATCGCGAACGTGCGATCGCACAGCGAGGTGCGCAGCCCGTCGGCGATCGTGCGCGGATCGGTCTGCGGGATGACGTGACCGGCGCGGAAGGAACGATAGGCGTCGTCGGCGCCGGCGGGCTCGACGGCGATCACCCGGGCGGTTGGCGCAACTTCGCCTACCGCGATCGCGGTGCCGCTCAGCAGTCCACCGCCCCCCACCGGCGCGAGCACGAGATCGAGATCGCCCACCTCGGCGACCAACTCGAGCGCTGCCGTGCCCTGCCCCGCGATGATGCGGTCGTTGTCGTAGGGGTGGATGAGCGTCGCGCCGGTCTCCTCCAAGGCGTGCGCGGCGGTGGTTTCACGCGAGTCGAGACTGTTCGCGCAGTCCACGATGCGGGCGCCGTAGCCTTCGATCGCCGCACGCTTGACCGGAGGCGCGCCCTCGGGGACCACGATGATCGCGGGGATCCCGCGCAGGCGCGCGGCGAGAGCGAGAGCCGCGCCGTGATTGCCCGACGAGTGGGTGAGCACCCCCCGTCGCGCCGATTCTTCCGGAAGGGAGAAGACCGCGTTGCACGCACCGCGAAACTTGAAGGCGCCCGCCTTCTGGAAGTTCTCGCACTTGAAGAAGAGGCGATTGCCGGCCATCTCGTCCAGGGCACCGCAGGTGAGCACCGGCGTGCGATGGGCGTACGGTGCGATCCGCGCCGCGGCGTCACGCACATCCGTGAGTGTCGGTCGGGCCATGAAGTAGCTCCGTCTTGGTGCGGGGCCGGATTCTGCCGGATCCCGCAGTCGAACCGTATCCGAAGACCCAGGCCGGATCCAGGGAGGGGAGCACATCACCCCTTGACATCGCCGATTGTGAGCTATATAATAGTACTCAGATAGGAGTTCAGGGGTATGAAGCTTTCCAGCAAGGGGATCTACGCGCTCCGGGTGCTGCCGCACCTCGCCCGGGCATACGGCCAGAGTCCCCTCTCGGTGGCCCGGCTGGCCAAGCTCGAGCAGTTGCCCGTCAAGTACCTGGAGCAGATCCTCGGCACCCTGCGCAATAACGGTCTGCTGGTCAGCGAGCGCGGCAAGCGGGGCGGCTACTCGCTGCGTATCCCCCCCGAGGAGATCACGTTGGGCAGGATCATTCGGGCCGTAGACGGTCCGCTGGCCCCGATCCCGTGCGCCAGCCGCACCGCTCCGCACGATGACCCCGACTGCCCATACGAGTTCGAGACGTGCTGGCTGCGGCACCTCATGCTGCGCGTGAGGGACAACATCTCCGCTGTGCTCGACCAGGAGAATCTGGCCGAGATGGCGGCGCAGGTGCACGAGATCCCGAAGGTCAGTGGATCGCGACAGGCTCAATGACGGAGCAATTTCATTGTGCCTAATATCCTAGTAGCCCGATAGGAATAGAGGGGATATACATTCGTACGTACGGAGGTGAGCCATGCAAGAACGCCAAGCACCCCAGGCCGCCACCGATCAGGTTCACCGATTCTCACCGCGCACCTTGCGCATAGTTTGGTCCGCCGTGCTCATCGGCGCCGCCGTTCTCCTGACCATTCTGACCTTCAGTCCGGAGGTCGATATCGCCTCGCGGTTCTCGGGCACCGCTGGCTTCTTCGTTGTCATGATGGTGGTGGCCTTCTTCGCCGAGTATGTCGACTCCTCCCTGGGGATGGGGTACGGCACGACGCTCACACCCCTGCTCATGATCCTCGGCTACTCACCCCTCCAGGTGGTCCCGGCGGTTCTGCTCTCCGAATTCCTGTCGGGTATCACGTCCGGCGCGCTGCACCACAGGCTCGGCAACGTGGACCTGCGGCGCGGTACCGTGGCACGCAAGACGATGACGATCCTCACGCTCTGCTCTCTGGTTGGCACGTTCGCCGCCGTGCTGCTCGCGGTGAGTCTGCCCAAGGTGTATGTGAAGACCTACATCGGCGTGATGATCCTGACCATGGGGCTCATCATTCTCATCGTGCGTCCATCCGGCGGATTGTCCTGGAAGCGGATTGTCGGCATCGGCACGGTGGCCGCATTCAACAAGGGCATCTCGGGGGGCGGCTACGGTCCCGTGGTGACGGGAGGACAGATCCTCTCAGGAGTTCCGGCGAAGAGCGCCGTCGGCATCACGTCCGCCGCCGAGGGCCTCGTCTGCGCGGTGGGGCTCACCCTTTACCTTCTGCTCCGTCAGCAGATCGAGGTCGGCCTGATGCTTCCCCTGCTTTTCGGGGCGCTGCTCTCGGTGCCGGCGGCCGCCTGGACGGTCAAGGCCATGCCGGCGACACGAATGCGTCGCACCATCGGGTACGCCACCGCATTCCTGGGTGCGCTGACCCTGGTGCGCATCATTCTCTAGTATATCTGCCGGCGTCTTCGGGTCCATGATTCCTCCCTATGCATTGGGGGAGGGTTCAGAGGTGACGAAGCGATCCGCGGACACGCTGAAGAAGATCACCGCCGAGGTGGTGGCGTGCCGCGCCTGTCCGCGTCTCACCGAGCACCGAGAGATGGTGGCTCGCGTGAAGCGGCGCGCCTACCGCGACTGCGACTACTGGGGACGTCCGGTGCCCGGCTTCGGCGACCCCCGCGCGCGCCTCGTGCTGGTCGGCCTCGCGCCGGGTGCGCACGGCTCCAATCGCACGGGTCGCATGTTCACCGGGGATGCCTCGGGCGATACGCTGTTCGAGGCCCTGCACACGTTCGACTTTGCGTCCCAACCGGTGGCGAAGTCTCGAGACGACGGCCTCACGCTGACAGACTGCTTCATTACGGCCGCCGTGCGCTGCGCACCGCCGGGGAACAAACCGACGCGCGAGGAACGCGAGTGCTGCATGCCCTACCTGTTGAGAGAGCTACGTGTGCTCACCCACGCGCGCATCTACCTCGCGCTGGGGCGTTTCGCCTTTGATGTGTTGCGCGCGGCTCTGCCAGAGATCGGCAAGCCGCTTCGCGATCCGCGTCCGGCGTTCGCCCACGGCGCACTGCTGGCGATTGAACCGGGCGAAACCTGTGTCCTCTGCTCCTATCATCCCAGCCGGCAGAACACGCAGACCGGCCGACTTACCCGGCAGATGTTTCACGCCGTCTTCCGCCGCGTGCTTCGCCTGGTGGATGCCTAGCCATGTCGCACCCGGGTGAACTCGCCGCTCTGGGGACCGCCTTCTGCTGGACGATTACCGCGCTCTCCTTCGAGTCGGCCGGGCGCCGTGTGGGTTCGCTCTCCGTCAACTTCATCCGTCTGATCATCGCCATGATCTTCCTGACCGTCTTCTGTACGCTCACCCGCGGCCGACCGTTCCCGAGCGATGCGTCCGCCCACGCGTGGCTGTGGCTTGCCATCTCCGGTCTCGTGGGTTTCGGCATCGGCGATCTGTGTCTCTTCCGGGCGTTCGTCCTCGTCGGGGCGCGGATCTCGATGCTTATCATGTCGCTCGCGCCCGTCATCGCCGCTCTGCTCGGATGGGTCGTTCTAGGCGAACACCCCGTGGGGACCGACTGGCTGGGGATGGCGCTCACGATCGCCGGCGTCGCCTGGGTCGTGCGCGAGCGGCGTCCTGAGGATGCGGCGCGTCCGAGCACGGATCGGCGTCGCGGACCCATCCCGGCGGGTGTCCTGCTCGCGCTCGGAGGTGCCGCGGGCCAAGCCGTCGGGCTCGTGATGAGCAAGGTGGGGATGGGCGACTACAACGCGTTCGCGGCGACTCAGATCCGGGTCCTGGCGGGGGTGGTCGGGTTCGCGGTGCTCTTCTTCTTCCTGCGCTGGTGGCCGCGCGTGCGCGAGGCCCTGCAGCACCGTGCGGCCATGAGGCGCATCACCCTGGGAGCCACCTTCGGACCGTTTCTCGGGGTGTCGCTTTCGCTCGTCGCGGTACAGCACACGCAGACGGGGATCGCGGCGACGATCATGTCGATCGTGCCCGTCTTGATCATCGCGCCCGCGATCCTCATCCTCCGCGAGAAGGTGAGCCCGCGCGCGATGGTCGGCGCCGTGGCGGCCGTCGCCGGCGTCGCGATCCTGTTTCTCACCTGAAATCGGTCGGCTGCTCCGGCTTGTTCCCCAGCGTCTCGTCGATCCGCGCCAGCACCTCGTCGGTCAACGATTCGGCGACCGTGAGGGCCTTCAGGTTCTCGGTCACCTGATCGGGCCGCGATGCCCCTGTGATCACCGTGCTGACATGCGGGTTCTTCAGACACCAGGCGATCGCGAGCTGCGCCGGGGTGACGCTCAGTTCCTTGGCCAGCGCCGCCACCTTGCGCGCGTCCTCCAGATCGCGCCGGCCCTCCTCGGTGTCCAAGCGCTCGGCGAGGAAGCTGTAGCTCGCGTGGGAGAGACGCGAGCCGGCGGGGATGCCGTCGTTGTACTTGCCGGTCAGGAGGCCGCTGGCAAGCGGGCTCCAGGTGGTGATGCCGAGGCCGAGCTTCGCGTAGAGGGGCAGATGCTCCTTCTCCACGCGCTCGCGACGGATCAGGTTGTACTGCGGCTGCTCCATCTGCGGCGGGACCAGACGTTCACGACGGGCGATCGCATGGGCCTCCATGATCTCGGCGGCGCTCCATTCGCTCGTACCCCAGTAGAACGCCTTGCCCTGATCGATCACGTGGGACATCGCGCGCACCGTCTCCTCGATGGGCGTGTGATAGTCCGGCCGGTGACAGAAGATGAGATCGACGTAGTCGAGCTGAAGCCGGGCAAGCGCCGCGTCGGTGCCCTCGACGATGTGCTTGCGCGATAGGCCGCGGTCGTTAGGCCCTTCGCCGCCCCAGTAGATCTTGGTCGAGATCACCAGGTCGGACCGCTTCCAGCCGGCCTTCTTGATGACGTTGCCCATGACGACCTCGGCCTCGCCGCGGGCGTAGGCCTCGGCGTTGTCGAAGAAGTTGACCCCCGCCTCGTAGGCGGTCCGCATGCACGCGTACGTGTCGTCCTCGCCGACCTGCGCGCCGTAGGTCGCCCAGGCCCCCAGCGAGAGGGCCGAGACCTTCAGTCCCGAGTTCCCCAGATGGCGGTATTCCATGGCCGTTCGCTCCCTTCATCGATGCTTGGGTGTGTGCCTGTCGTGGGTTCTTCAACGAGGCAAGTGCGGGTTCGGTTCCCGAATGCGGCTGAGGGAACACGTCTCGGGGCTGCCAGGCCGCAGCCCGTGGGGGCTAAGCTCTTGCCGGGTAGACATATGTCTACTATGGTACGAAAACCCTTTACATGACCGCGTTGTTCTAGTACAAGGATCCTGAGACTCTAGGCCGAGCGCACATCTTTGAGCTGCGGACCCTAGCCATGGAGGGTGATGCCGTGTCCGACAAGTGGGCGACTCGATTCCAAACCGGGGACCGATGTGGCCAGCCGGGGCTCTATCGCTTTGACGGGTACACCGATGGCGCGACACGTCCCACCCCGGCGATTCTCGAGAGAGAGGTTCCGCTCGATGAGGGGGATGCGTTCCCCGTCATCCGCTCAGCGAGGAAGCCGTGTTGGTGGGTCCTGGCCCAGGTCCTACCGCGGGCACGCGGGAGAGATCACACCCCTGGGGCAGGCACCGCGCACCCCCCCTGCTAGCAGCACCATCCCCCCGAGTCCAGGCAGGACCGCACCGGCACGCCGCACGCGCCCAACGGGGCAACGCCAAGCCATTGGAACCGCTCGACTTCGGGCGACGAATGTTGTACCATATTGGTGCATATTGCGATGGGCGCATTGCACAACTAGATCCGCGCTCGAAGTCTCCCGGCGGCCGCGATGTCGCCACCGGGCCCCTGACCGGAGACCTCGATGAACGAGCCGCGCGACCCGCGCTACCCCTGCACTCGCGAAGTCAGCCGGCGGGAACACAGGTTGACGTGCGAGGTGCGAGATCGCCTGACGGACCGGCGGCTGATCTCGAAGTCTGACCTGCCGCATCTCTCCCGACAGGAATTGCGCACGCTGCTCGCCATCCCGCCCCACGTCGGACCGCAGGCCTTCGATGCGGTCTACGCGCCGGATGGGCGGCTCCATCTGATCCTCGAGTACCTCGAGGGACGAACGCTCGAGGAAGCCGCCCCGCATCTTCCCGATGGGGCGATTCCTCGCGCGGTGCAGGCCGTCTGCCAGGTCCTCGCGCACCTGCATCGCGCGGGCTTCGTGCACGCTGACCTCAAGCCAAGCAATATCCTGCTGCACGAGAACGGGAACGAGATCCGTGCGCGCCTCCTCGATTTCGGTTTTGCTCTCAGTCGGCTACGGGATCTGGGCGAGGACGAGGTGCGGGGTGGCACACCTGAGTTCATGGCGCCGGAGCTTCGGCGCGGCTGGCTGGTCGATGGTCGCGCCGATCAGTACTCCCTCGGCCTGGTGCTGCGCCGGATGTTCCCGCATCTGGAGCGCGAAGCTCGCTGGGTACCCATTCTCGCGCGTCTGAACGAACGCGTGGCGACACGCCGCTATGACCAGATCCTCGCGATGAGGGACGAGCTGGAGAGCCTCTTCGACCTCTCACCGGATCCGGAGCGCTTCCCCGCGCTGGGTGCCGGTCCCATGCGGGGACGCGATCAGCTGCTCGATGCAGTCGCCCACGCGGCGTGCGCCGGTTCCGGAAGGCGCCTGCTCGTGCAATCACGTCCCGGCCTGGGGCTGACGCGCTTCCTGCTGGAGGCCCAACTGGCCATCGCTTCGCAAGAAGGTCCGTTGACGCGCCTCCTGGACGTCGGGGCCCTGGACGGAAACACCACCCGGCCGGTCACCGAGTCCATGAGGAAACGGCCCGCCGTAGAACCGGCCGCTGAGTTCCTGCGCAAGCGGTGCGCTGCCGGCGACACGGTGATCTGCGGCGTTCCCGATCCATCGCCGGGTCTCCACTGGCTCGACCGGGCGGGCTATGGAGCCCTGCGGGAACTCCTGTTGGGCGGGTCCTGGGAGCGGTTCTCGCTGCCGCCGATCGACGCCCATTCGCTGTCGGAAATCGTCACCGACAGCCTGGGTCGCGGGGGGAGCCCGGCCGATCGCCTGGCTGCCGAACTCCACGAGCGATCGGATGGGGATCTGGCATATTGTGCGAGAGGGTTCGGCGAGATCGTTCGGTGCGGCGCCCGCGAAGAGCAAGCCGTGTGGGAACTCGAGGGTGAGCGCGCATCCGAGAAGTTGGCCGACTTGCCGCCGCCGGCCTCGGTTCCCGCCATCACGTTCACTTCACTGGATCGACTGCCGTCGCTTGCGATCCTCGCACACGCCGGGTTCTCGCTTCCGGAGGCGTGCGCGCGGTCTTTGCTGAAGGAGTTCTCCCCGGATGATGAGCTGGGGCAGCTCCTCGACTGGGGCTACCTCCGGAGCGAGACGGGCGGGCGCGTGGCCTTCACGACCCGGTGCCTGTGGCGCGAGTTGGCGGCGTCGCCGCCCGAGGAGGCTGGGCGGATCGACGCATGGCTCCTCGAGCACCGGGAGTCGAGACCGGGAGACATCGAGGAGATCCTGCGCGCCTGCCGGATCGCCCGCCGCCTGGGGAATCGCGCGCGGGAGTCGGCCGACCTGTCCGCGGCGTTCGATCTCGCGCGGGCGGAGCAACGCTGGGGTGACCTGCTCCAGCTCTTCGCCTACCCGGGCGAGGTTCCCGGCGCATGGGATCGGGAGCGGATCGACAAACAGGTCGACGCGCTTGCCTCGATCCTGGGG
>JAUVTV010000178.1 GCA_030601305.1 Candidatus Eiseniibacteriota bacterium
GGGCTCCACAAACCGCGACCGGAGAGAATGAGCGACCTGCAGCTCGTCAATCTACTCAGCCGGGACGCGTTGGCCCTCAACGAACTGGCGCGGGCGGCGGTCGACCGGGCCCACGAGGCGCTCGCCATGGCGCGCCTCGCGGTGACGCCCCGCGAGCTGCGCCAGATCGAGGAGTGGCGCGATGGGAACCGGACCGGGTCACCGAGTTCCGGACCCCACGCGACGACGCCGATCTACGCGGCGTGCATGACGGTGATCGATCTGCTGACGCGCCGGGCCCGCGTCGCGGCGTGCGATATCCGGACCGGCGCCGGTCTCACTCCGGAGGCGCTTGGGGCGCTGCTGGAGCGGCTCGTTGGCGAGGGCTATCTCGAGGTCGCCCCGGGCGGAGGATGCTCGCCGGCCTACCGGGCCACCGGGAAGCTCCGCGACGGCGATGCCCAGGAGGTCTTGGCATCGCTGGCCGACTTCAGGTTCTCCGACGAGCAGCGTGACAGCGCCTAGCAGCGCGTAGCTACCAGCGCTCCTGGCGGACCAGATCCTCGAGGGCCTTGCGCTTCTTGGGCCGCGGCTCATCGTCCGGGTAGCCGAGCGGCGTGAAGGCGATGGGCTCGACCTCCTCCGGAAGGCCGAGCACTTCACGCGCCGCGGGCACGCTGAACGCACCGATCCAACACGTGCCCAACCCCTGATCCGCGGCCGCCAGGATCAGGTGATCCATGACGATGCTGACATCCACGTCGACATAGCTCTTCCCGTCGTGCCGCGTCCAACCCTCCTGCGTGAGTCCCACCGCGGCGATCACGAGCGGCGGCTGGACGAACCACGCCTGATCGTAGACGCGGCGCAGCTCGGCTTCGCGCCCCTTCGTCTGCATGACGATGAGGCGGAACGGCTGGCGATTGGCTGCCGTGGGGGCCAGGCGAGCGGCGTCGAGAACGCGACGGAGCTTCTCGTCCTCCACCGGATCCGCCTTGTAGGCGCGCACGCTGTAGCGCGCCTCGATCAGGCGCTGAAATTCCATGGGGCACCTCCTTGCCGCAGCATGCTAGCGCACGCCGGGCGTGCGGGGAAGGGTGCTTGAATGCCCTTGGGCGGCCGGCATAGTCTAGCAGCCTGGATCCGGAGCGACGGAGGCCGTTTGGACGCACAGGAGACACAGCTCCCCCTGCAAGAGAGCATCGTCGTTCCCGGGACGCCCCCCGGCTCCGTACGCGAGGCCTGGAAGCTCGCCTATCCCACAATCATCGGCATGCTGTCGACGACGGTGATGTGGACCGTCGACACGATGCTTCTCGGCCGCGTCGGCAAGGTCGAACTCGCGGCAGGCGGCTTCGGCGGCCTGATCATCTGGACGCTCTACACCTTCTTCGTCGGCGGCGTCCACGCGGTGACGACGTTCGTCTCGCAGGCCAAGGGCGCCGGCAAGCCGCGGGAGTGCGCGATCTTCGCCTGGCAGGGTATCTACCTTGCCCTCGCCGGCGCGATCGTCCTGGCCTTCTTCCTCTGGAAGCTGGACTGGATTCTCGCGCTGGCGCGTCCCGACGAGGCCGTCATCCATGAGTGCCTGCGCTACAGTCGCGCGCGCATGACGGGGGCCTTCTTCGTCCTCGGCATGTTTGCCATCTCGAGCTTCTTCCGCGGCATCGGAGACGTGAAGACGCCCATGGTCGTCGCGATCCTCGCGAACGCGGTGAACATCGTCCTGGACGTCGTGCTGATCTTTGGTCTGGGACCCTTCCCGCGCCTCACCACGCTGGGCGCCGGCATGGCGACCGCGATGGCCAACTGCTGCGGATTCATCCTCATCCTGATCCTCTTCCTGCGCCCGAAGATCGCGCGGGCCTACCAGAGCCGCAACGGCCACCCATTCCGACCGCGCGCGATGCTGCGCCTCCTGAAGGTCGGCGTGCCGATGGGCGTCCAGTTCTTCCTCGACATGGTCAGCTTCACCGTCCTCATGGCGATCATGGGACGGCTCGGCACCAATCAGCTCGCCGCGAGCCAGATCGGGATTCAGCTCCTCAGCTTCTCCTTCATGCCGGCCAACGGGATCTCCAAGGCGGCGACAACGCTCGTCGGCCAGTACCTGGGCGCCGCCCGCAAGGCGCTGGCCGAAAAATGCGGCTGGACGACGCTCAAGATGAACCTGGTCTACTCGTTCGCCGTCGCGGCCGTGTTCATGGTGGGGCGCGAACACCTCTTCCTGATCTTCAACCGCGACCCGGCCGTGGTGGCCGCCGGGGTCGCGATCGTGCCGCTGTTGGCGCTATTCCAAATCCTGGATGCCGTCCAGATGAACTACTCGGGCGTGCTGCAGGGCGCCGGCGACACGAAGTTCACGATGATCGTCTATGCCTTGAGTTCCGGGCTGCTCTTCGTGCCGCTCGCGCTCCTCTTCGCCTACCCCTTGGGGCTGGGGATGCTCGGCGGATGGCTCGGTGGCGTGATTCACCTCACCATCCTCGATTTCGTTCTCACCCTGCGCTTCCGTCGCGGGACGTGGAAGCACTTCAAGATCTAGCCCCAAAGGTCTAGGTGCCGGTGGCGGACGTCATCCGGGCGGCGAGTTCGCTCACTGCGGAACGCATCTCGCTAGGGACAGCGGGACCCAGATCGGGTCTCGGCCGCATCTCGCGGTCTCACTTCTGGCGGCGACCGAGCGAAGAATCGGTTGCTGAGGAAAGGAGGATGTTCCCATGCAGGGAAAGGAGAGAACACCCCAAGTCTATGAGCCCCCCCGGATCGAGCCGGTGGCCGCTTTCCGTGGTCCGCAAGAACGTGGCGGCGCCGCGGCCGGCGGCAACGTGATCTGCAATCTCTGCTCTAACGACCCCAACTGATCCATCGGATCGAGGTAGTCAGGAGGGATCGATGTCCGCGCCGATGACCAGCATCTACTGGGATATCACCGATCGCTGCAACGCGCGTTGCGCCTACTGCTGGGCGGCGCGCGACCTGCGCGGCTGTGCCGGGCGCGAACTCTCCACGAGCAGTGTGATCGCGGGGCTGAGACACCTGAGGGCTGCCGGGGCGGCCTCCGTCGTCTTCCTGGGTGGTGAGCCGACACTGCGCGAGGATCTCGCGCAGATCACCGGCATCGCCCAGCGTATGGGGCTGCCGGTCGGCATCGCGACGAACGGTCTGCGCCTGACGGAGCGGCTCCGGCGTGCCCTCTTGGAGCAGACGTCCCTCGCGATCAACATCAGCCTGGACAGCATCCACGCCGAGGAGAACGACGCGCTGCGCGGAAGCGGCTACCACGATGTGTGCATGCGGCATCTGCGGTCACTGCTCGCCGAGCGGTCTGCCACCGGCTCGCGCGTGCGCGTGACCATTCAGATGACGCTCACGCAAGTGAACCTCGCTCGGCTGCGCTCGTCCCTGGAGTCCTTTCTGGATCTGGGTGTGGACAGCGTCGTCGTCGATCGCATGAAAGCGCTCAGCTGGCATCCGGAGGCTGTGAGGGCCGCCGCGCCGAGGCCGCGCGATTGGATCCGCGCCGCGGGCGAACTCGCGCGCCTCGCCGCCGGGCTGCGCGACCCGCTCCGCCTGCGCCTCAACTACGGACTGGTGCGCCTCAAGGCGGCGCTGGCCGAGCGGTGCGGCTATCCGGTGGAGCTGCAGCGGACCTGTCCCGGCGGGCTCGAGATCGCCGTGGTCGACTTCGCCGGCAACCTCCACCCCTGCCGCCTCGCGCCGCTGCGGCCGCCGGCGGGCTATGAGATCGCCCCGGTCAACATCCGTTCGCCCGAAGCCGGGGACTTCCTACAGCACCCCTACTTCACGGGCTTCTTCAACTTCGCCCACACGGCGGCCGTCTACGAAGGGCTGACCCTGTGTCGCGACTGCCCGCACTATCTGGTGTGCGA
>JAUVTV010000183.1 GCA_030601305.1 Candidatus Eiseniibacteriota bacterium
CCCCAGGAAGTAGCGTGCATCCGCCTTGGCCGCTCCTTCGAGCGACCGCCGGCTGCGATTGGACTCCCACTGCTCGGGCTGCGTCGTGCGATAGTGGTGCGCAAGCGCCTCGTAGGCCTCTTGGTAGCCGTTCTGCTGGAGCGACAGTAGCTCACGGAACTCGCTCTCGATCGCGGTCCCGACAATCTCGGCCGGCACGATGAAGTCGCGGTCCAGCAAGATGTAGCGCTGCGACTTCTCCGTGTAGGAGCCGAGCCGCGAGGCCTCCAGCGCCTCCATCGCCAGACGCGAGATGCCGAGGACGTCCAGGTTGAACACCGCGTGCTCGGCGACGCTGGCGTGACCGAATTCGAACACGATCCGGCGATTCGAGCGGCGGGCGGATGCGACGTCCGCAAGCGCCTCCTCGCGCAGCTCCGGAATGGGGCGTGGGTCGCGACTGATGCGCGCGTACGCGGCGGAGACGGTTTCGGGCGTGAGGGCCGCGGGGTCCAGTTCCGAAAGACCTTCGCCCGACCGTTCAAGAGCAGCGCGAATGCGTTCGATGATCGCGTGGTCGAGGTTGTGCCCGGCCAGGATCACCTTCATGTGGGCACCCCCCGGGTCTTTAGGACCTGGAAGCGAGCGGAGTGTCGACCTCCGGCAGGTAGCGGATATCGTACGTGCGATCCTCGATCTCGAAGTCGTCCTTTCCCGATCGGGCGGCCTCCACGATGCTCTGGAAGAGCTCGTCGTAGTCGCGGATCTCCCCCTTCGTGTGGATGGCCTTCTCGGGTGGATCCTCGACATCCATGTAGTCGGTGATCGACACGCGGTCCATGCCCGGCGTCTCGAGGGCACCGTCCCGGTCGCCGTCGTAGAGCACCTCACGGCGAATACCCACCTTGAGATGCGTGCGGTTGATGAAGGTGTGGATCGCCACGCTGGAATAATCCCTCGAGAGGGTCATCGTGTGGTCGTAGTGGTGATGATCTACCGGATCACCTCGCTCGCGATCGCGGCAGCCGGCGCCGAGGAGGGGGAGAACCAGCACCAGAGCCAAGGCCGCCGCCAGGGGCAGTGGAACCCTCCGGCGCGTGCCGACGTGACATCCTATCGATCCTCTCATCCAAACCTCCTCGGGACGTAGCGTCGGGATCCCGGGTCTCGCCGAAACCGGGGATCGCGATCGGGACATTCGAGATTACCCCGACGCGGGGCGCTCAATCAAGCCCTGGCGCGGCTCCCGGGCCAGCTTCCGCTTGCCGCGCGGTGCGACGCGACGTATAGGGGAAGCAGCGCGCTCGGGCGGGACCGCGCGCGAGACACGGAGGACCATGGGAATGAGCGCGTATCTCTTTCTGATCATTGCACTTCTCCTGAACGCCGGCGCGAATCTCCTGATCAAGTACGCCGCCATCGGCGGGGGGGCTGCGGCCGCCTCCCAGCCGGGGCTTGCCGGTCTCGTGCGGCCCTACCTCTCGATCTCCTTCCTGGCGGGTCTCATCTGCTTCGGGCTCAACGTCCTCATCTATACCCAGGCGCTGAAGAAGCTGCCCATCTCCATCGCCTACCCAATTATGGTCTCAATTGGCTATCTCATCATCCTGGTTGTCTCGTGGTTCGTCTTCGGCGAACGCCTGACGATGCCCCGCTACCTCGGCGCCGCCCTCATGATGGGCGGGCTTTGGCTGCTCGTGCGGTAGTTAGCCCACCTGGGCACGCAGGTTGCTTCCCTTCCCTCGAGCGACAGCCGCCCCGTCCGCCGTTCGACGTGCCCGCTGGGAATTCCATGCTGACCACGGTCCACACGTATGCCCTGCACGGGATCGAAGCGATCCCCGTGCGCGTCGAGGTCGATCTGGTAAGCGGCGCCTACCCGATGCTGATCATGGTCGGCCTCCCGGACACGGCGGTGCGCGAGAGCCGCGAACGGATTGCCGCCGCGCTACGCAACCAGGGCTATCGCTTCCCCGACAAGAAGATCACGGTGAACCTGGCGCCGGCGGGGCTACCCAAGTCGGGCGTCGCCTTCGATCTGCCGATCGCCATCGGGGTCCTGGCCGCGTCGGGTCAGGTGCCGAACGAGTTCCTCGCGCACTTCGCGTGGGCCGGCGAGCTGTCGCTCGACGGCAAGATCCGTCCCATCTGCGGCGCGTTGGCCATGGCGCTTGCGGAACGCCGCCGGGGGCGTGAGGCTCGCAAGCTCGTCCTGCCGCGCGGCAACGGCGGGGAGGCATCGGCCGCAGGCGACGTCGGCATCGCGGAGGTTACGACGCTGAAGGCGGTGGTTCGTCTGCTCTTCGACGGGCCCGCGGCGCTCTCCGCGCAGGATCCCGCTGGATCCACGCACCTCGAGGCGCCGGCCTGCCCCGACGGGGATCTGGCCGACGTGCGGGGCCAGCTGGAGGCCCGCCGGGGGCTGGAGGTCGCCGCGGCGGGCGGGCACAACATTCTCTTCATCGGCTCGCCCGGGACCGGGAAGTCTCTGCTCGCGGAGCGGCTGGCAGGGATCCTGCCGCCGATGACCCATCAGGAGAGGATCGAGGCGACCGTGGTCCACAGTGCGACCGGGCTGCTCGCAGCCGGCGCCGGTCTCCTCGCGCAGCGCCCCTTGCGTGCGCCGCATCACACGATCACCCAGATCGGGCTCATCGGGGGCGGCCGTCCCCCGCGCCCGGGGGAGATCAGCCTGGCACACCGGGGCGTGCTCTTCCTGGACGAGCTACCCGAGTTCGCGCGGCATGTGCTGGAGGCACTGCGCCAACCGCTCGAGAGCGGACGGGTCAGCATCACGCGCATGGGCAGCAGCATTCAGTTCCCGTGCCGGTTCCAGTTCGTTGCGGCGATGAATCCCTGTCCCTGCGGGCGGCGATTCGACCCGCGGGGGGGATGCCGCTGCACGCCGCGGGCGACCGCGCGCTACCTGGGCCGCATCTCGGGGCCGCTGCTCGATCGCATCGACATCCACATCCAGATGGCGCCGGTCTCCTTCGGCCAGCTCAGCCTGCCGGGGGCCGCGGAGGATTCGCTCACCGTGCGGTCGCGTGTGCGGGAGGCGTGGGAGCGGCAGCGGAGCCGTTTCAAGGACCACCCCCGGGTCCTCTGCAACGCCCAGATGGGGCTGGCCGAGCTGCGCGAGCACGGCCGGGTACAGGGCAAGCCCCTGGGCCTGCTGCGGATGGCCGTCAGCCGGCTGGCCCTCAGCCCGCGGGCCTATCACCGGATCCTGCGGCTGTCGCGGACCATCGCCGACCTGGCGGCCAGCGCTCATATCGGGGAAGTACATGTAGCAGAGGCAATTAGCTACAGACTGCTGGATCGGGGAGTGGACTCGCCCCTGTCCATCCCGTCGATCGGCGAGGGCGGAATCTCTCTCTGAGCGCTCTCGCATCCGGGGAACCTATCGCCAGCCAAGGCCTATTGCCAACCATCGGGGCGGGGTGGTTTTGGGCAACCACCCGCGGGGTGAGTCGACGCTCGCTGGCCAGAGCTCGCAACAGTCTTTTCCAATCCGGAAATGACCCTGTAGGGTCTTCGTCTTCCAGCAGG
>JAUVTV010000107.1 GCA_030601305.1 Candidatus Eiseniibacteriota bacterium
GACATCTTCGAGAAGTTCACGCAGGCCGACGCCTCGACGACGCGCAAGTATGGCGGTACGGGACTCGGGCTCGCCATCTGCAAGCAGCTCGTGAAGCTGGTGGACGGCTCGGTCGGTGCCGAGAGCGCGCCTGGGAAGGGCTCTACGTTCTGGTTCCGCCTGCCGCTGGCGGCGGACTTCAGTTCCCGTGAGGAGACGCGTGCCGAAGATGTGCTCCCGGGCTCGGGCGTCCTTATGGGCGTCGCTCAGCCGCGGTTGCGGGAGGTGCTCACCGAGCGCATCCGAGCCCACGGGTGGAAGGTGTCCCAGGCCGCGAGTCCCGAGGCGTTACAGACGTGTTGGGATGAGGCTGCCGAGGGCGGTGCCCCCTACCGGTTTGTGTTCGTCGAGCACCGGCCGGGCGAGTTCGACGGTCTCGATTTGGGCCGGCGGATAGGAGAAGAGGCGCGGCGGCTTGGCGCGACGCTCCTTCTCATCCATGCGCCGGATGCGGCCGTGGATGTCGAGAGCACCAAGATGCGCTGCGTGCCCAAGCCGGTGCTGCCGTCCGAGCTGAGGGAGATCTTTCGTGACGCGTTGACGGACGAGCGCAGCGACACGCCGCGCGCGCTTCCCCTGCAGGCGCAGTCTCCAACGTCGTCCGACTCCCCACCCGTCGACGCCCACGCCGCCAGATTGCTTGTCGTGGAAGACAACGTCCTCAACCAGAAGACCACGATGCTCATGTTGGAGGAGTTCGGCTGCCACGTCGACGTCGCGGCGAACGGCAAGGAAGCCATCGAGATGGTGGCGAGTTTCCCCTACGACCTGGTGCTCATGGACTGCGACATGCCGGTGGTCGACGGATACGAGGCTACGCGCGCGATACGGCAGCTCGCCGGGTCACGCGGCCACATACCCATCGTGGCCATGGCGGCGCGGGGATCCGCGGACGATCCGGACACAGGTACCCAAGCCGGCATGGATGATCTGGTCACGAAACCGGTGACCCGCGAGGCGTTGGGGATGCTCCTCAATCGCTGGCTGCGCGGGAAGATGCGATCGGCCTCTTAGCAGTCCCGCGCAGAAGCCTCTGCAGCAGCCGGCCCAAGGACGCGAAGAAATCCTCGGAGAGCGACGCCGTCGTGGGCAGCAGCACCGAGGTGAGGAACGTCGAGACCAGCAGCCCGCCCATGATCACGAGCGCCATCGAGTAGTAGTAGACGCCGCCGAGGGCCGGTTTCTGCACCACGATCGGCACCAGCCCCACCAGCGTGGTGATCGCCGTCATCAGGATCGGCCGTAGCCGCTCGCGCCCGCCGCGCAGCATCGCCTCGTAGCGCGGCATGCCGTTCCGGCGATACCGGTTGATGTGGTCGAGCATGACGATGCCGTTGTTCACCACGACGCCGATGAGGAGCAGGAGCCCCACGGCGGCCGGCTGGTCGAAGTCCACGTTCGTCAGGTGGAGCGTCCAGACCGCCCCCGCCAGGGCAAAGGGCAGCGCGACCATGAGCCCGATGGCCTGGCGCACGGACTCGAACAGACTGGCCATCACGGCGAAGATGAGCATCAGTGCGAGCAGCAGGTTGACCATGAACTCCTGCGACTGCTCGCGGCGGCGCTCCTCCCAGTCGCGGAAGGTGTACTCGTAGCCGTAGGGAAACTCCATGTTGTCCAGCGCGGCGATGACCTGGGGCATATAGTCTTCGCGCGTGCCCTGCTCGTAGCGGGCCCCCACCCAGACATTGGTCTTGCGATTGTCGCGTTGGATGCGCTCAGGGCCCGGCACTGCACGGAACTCGGCCATGGAAGCGAGCGGGATCTTCTTCCCCTCGGCTGTCCACAACGGCAGGTTGTGGAGCTGGGAAACCGTCTCCCGGTCCTGTTCATCGAGGGTGAGACGCATCTCGCGCTCGCCCTCCGGTGTGCGGAACCGCTGCAGGCGACGGCCCCGGAAGGTGAGCGCGATGACCTCGGCCGGCTGCGTCAGAGACACGCCGTAGCGCGCCGCCAGCTCCCGATCCAGGTCGACGAACATCTCCAGACCACCCGACTCACTGCTCGCCCACGTCTCGCTCAAGCCCGGAATCTCGTCCAACCGCCGGCGGACCTCCTCGCCCAATTCAGCGAGGACCTCCGAATCCTCCCCGATGAGTTGGAACCCGATCCGCTTGCCGCCGCCGTGGCGGCGCCCCATCCGGTGCTGTTCCTGCACGCTCAGCGTGACGCCGGGCAGCTCGGGCAGAAGGCCCCGGAGCTGGCGCCGCGCATCGGCCATCGAGGTCTCGTTGGCGTGTCCCTCCTCCATGTAGAGCCGCGTGAGCGACCAGTGACTGCTCCAGAAGCTGTAGATCGAACTCGCGTGCAGCGCTTCGCGGTGCGGGACCAGGGCTTCCTCGACGCGCGTCACCACGCGCTCCTTGCGCTCCAGGCTGAGCTCCTCGCTGAACTCGTATCGAATCTGGACGAAGATGTCCGACTGGTTGAACTCGAAGTTCTTGTCGATGCGCATGAACGGATAGATCGCCGACGCGATCACCACCAGCCCCGTGAGGGGCGCCAGCCAGCGGTGGTTCAGGTTGAGCTTGAGGACCCGCACGTAGCCGTTCTCGATCTTCTCCATCCAGCGGCTGCGGCGCGGTGGCGCACTGCGGATGAAGCGCGCGGTGGCGATCGGGATCAGCGTCTGGCTGATGAAGAGCGAGGCGAGCAGCGTGAGGCAGACGGTGATGCCCAGCTCCTTTAGGTAGATGTTCATCTCGGACGGCTTGTTGAAGATGATCGGCAGGAAGACGATCACCGATGTCAGCGTGGCGGCCGTCACCGCCGTGGAAACCTCACGCGCACCGCGCTGCGCGGCCAGGCGGCGATCGGGACAGATCTGCTGCTGCCGAAAGATGTTCTCCATCACCACCACGGCATTGTCGACCAGCATGCCGATGCCGACGATCAGGCCCAGGAGCGTGAGCGTGTTCAGCGTCCGGCCCTCTGTCCAGATGATGCCGCAGGCGACGATCAGCGAGAAGGGAATGCACAGCACCGCGGCGACGGTCATGCTCATCCGACGCAGAAACGCGAACAGGACCGCGGCCGCGAGGATCGCACCGAAGATCCCGGTGAAGGAGAGATCGCGCAGGGTCTTGTGGATTTCGTCGCCCTGGCTGAACCAGATCAGGAACTTCACGCCCTCGAGTTCGGGATCGTCATTCATCTGCGCGACGCGCGCCTTGACCGCGTCACAGATCGTGACCGCGTTGGCGCCGGCCTCCATGGTGACCGTGACGCCGATGGCGAAGTCGCCGTCGAGGTGGCGGCCGTATTCCAGCGGCGGCTCCTCATAGACGACGTCGGCCACATCGCGCAGGCGCAGGCCGTCCTCGCGCAGCACCAGGTTGCGGATCTCATCCAGGCTGCCAAAGGTTCCCACCGTGCGCACCGTGTACCGCGTGCTCGGCTCGCGCACGGTTCCCAGGCTCTGATCGAAGTTGCCGCTGCGAAGAATCCGCGCCACCTCGCGGATGTCGATGCCGTGGCCCTCGAGGTCGGACACGCGCAGGTTGATTCGCACTTCCTTGGGATTGACGCCGTCCAGACGCACCTGGGCGACCCCCGGGATCCGCTCGAGGGGGCGCACGATCTTGCGATCGAGGAGGTCGTAGCTCTCGCTGAGATCGCGCTTCGAGGATAGGCGACCCTCGAGAACCGGCTCGTCGCCCTCGCGCGCGTCCCAGTGCGAGCCGATGAGGATGTCGCCCACTTCTTCGGGCAAGTCGCGCCGGATGCGATCGATCTTCTCGCGCACCTCCACGCGGGCGAGGCTCATATCATGGCCCCAATCGAACTCGAGGGACACGCGGCCGCCGTCGCTGTCGCACGAAGACCGCAGGCCTTTCAGCCCCTTGACCGACGCCAGCGCCTCTTCCACGGGACGGATCACCATCCGCTCGGCCTGCTCCGGCGTCGAGTTGGGATAGGGCACGCGAACGTGGAGGCGGGGCCGCTCCACCTCGGGGAGAAAGCCGAGCGGCATGCGCGTGAGGGCGACGCCGCCCAACACCACCAGGCTGATCAAGACCATCAGCATGGTGATCGGGCGTCGTATGGCGAGATCAGAAAGCGTCATCGTGTTGCGTTTCCCTCGCACGGTTGCCTGACGGTACCAGCATATACACCGCCGGGATGACCGCCAAGGTGAGAAACGTGCTGAAGAACAGGCCGAAGGAAACGGTGATCGCAAGCGGTGCACGCAGCTCGGCCCCCTCGCCCAGTGCGAGCGACATCGGCAGGAGCCCTAGCACCGTGGTCAGCGTGGTCATCAGGATGGGGCGGAGTCGCACGTGGCAAGCGCGCACCACGGCATCCAGCTTCGCGAGCCCTGCACGGCGGAGCTGGTTGACCTTGTCGATCAGCACAATGGCGTTGTTGACCACAATGCCGACGAGCATGACGAGCCCGATCAGGACGATCACGCTGATCTCGGTGCCCGTCACGGCGAGACCCACAACGACGCCCACCAGCGCGAGCGGGATCGTGAAGAGCACCACGAACGGGTGGACCAGCGATTCGAATGTCGCGGCCATCACGAGGTACACGAGGAAGATTGCGAGCGCGAGTGCGAAGCGGAGGCTCGCGAAGGAGACCTGCATCTCCTCGTTCTGCCCGCCGAGTTCCACGGAAATGCCCGGCGGCGGCGGCGTGCGCCCCACGGCCGCCTCCACATCGCTCACGACCGACCCCAGACTGCGCCCCGCAAGATTCGCGCTCAAGACCGCCGCACGCTGCTGTCCGATGCGGTGGATCTCAGCCGGCCCGCGCCCGATGCGCACATCGGCGAGGGTGAGCAGCCGCACCGGCTGGCCGCCCGGCCCGGGCAGGACGAGATTGCGCACGTCATCCAGCGTCGCCCGATCGATCTCGCGATTGCGCACGCGGATATCGATCTGTCGGTCGGCCTCCTTGAAGCGCGTCGGCACCACGCCCTGAATGCGATTCCGCAGCGTCTCGGAGAGCGTGCGCATGTCGAGGCCCAGCGCCGCGAGACGCACGCGATCGAAGATGATCTGCAGCTCGGGACTCCCCTCCTCCAGCGAGGAGCGCAGGTCGACGAGGCCCGCGATCTCCGCGAGCTCGCGCTCCAGCCTCGCCGCGTAGGTCTCCAGCGCGTCCCGGTTCTCACCGAAGAGCAACACTTCCACCGGTGTGCGCAGGCTGAAGTAGGTCGGCTTGCCGTGCTTCGTCACGAGATCCGGGATCGTCTCGAATTGTGCGCGCAGCGACTCGGCCAGGCGCGCCTCGGCCCGCTCGTTGCGCCGGTCGGCGAGCACGACGTTCAGCTGCCCTAGGTGCTCGGCCTTCGTCGTGAGCGACATCCCCCCGGCGACGAGGCGACTGCCCACCGTCGTGTACCACCGGTCGATCCCCTCCTCGCGCGCGACGACCTCCTCCATCTGGCGCATGACGCGATCGGTCGCCGCGAGCGGCGTTCCCTCGGGCAGGCTCGCCTCGAAGAAAAACTCCCCCTCGCTGATCGCCGGGATGAGCTCGCTGTGGAGAAGGGGGACCGTGAGAATCGCGGCAGCCAGCAACGCACCGGCAACGACCACCGTCACGCCGCGCCGCCGCAGGGCCCCGCGCAGGAACCGATCGTAGGCCGCGGAGAAGCCGCCCAACGTCAGTGCGGGTTCGGTGTCGCGTGCGCCGGCGGCGGGTGTCACCGCTCCCGCAGCGCCCTTTCTGCCGAGGGAGCTGAGCATGGGGATCAAGGTCACCGCGACGAGCAGCGAGGCCAGGAGACTCAGCGTCACGGTCACCGCCATGTCGCCGAAGAGCTGCCCGGCGATCCCCTCGACGAAGACAATGGGCAGGAAGACCGCCACCGTGGTCAGGGTCGAGGCGACCACCGCGCCGCCCACCTCGGCGGTGCCCTCCACTGCCGCGTCCGCGAACGAAAGGCCCCCCTGACGGCGGCGGTAGATCGACTCCAAGACGACGATCGAGTTGTCGACCAACATCCCGACGCCCAGCGTGAGGCCGCCCAGCGACATCACGTTGAGCGAGATCTCCAGGCGATACATGGCGATGAAGGTCGCCAGGACCGACAGCGGGATCGAGAGTGCAATGATGACCGTGCTGCGGAAGTGACGGAGGAAGGCGAACAGGACGAGGATCGCGAGAAGTCCACCGACCAGCGCTGCCAGCCGCACCTCCTTCACCGCCTGCTCGATGAAGCGCGACTGGTCGAAGAGGATGGTGAGGTGATGGCCTTCGGGCAGATCCTGCTCCAGCTCGCGCAGCACCTCGCGCACGGCGGCGGCCGTCGTCACGATGTTCGCGTCGCCCTCCTTGTAGATGTCGATCTCGACACTTTCAGCGCCGCCGACGCGCGTGATCTCCTCGCGCTCCTTGCTGCCCCAACTCACCGTGGCAACGTCCCTCAGACGCACCTCGGCGCCTTGCTCGCGCCGGATGATGAGATCGGCAATCTCCTCGATGCTGTCGTACTCGTTGACCGTCCGGATGAGGTATTGGTTCTCCTCGTCCTTCAGCGAGCCGCCCGGCAAGTTGACGTTCGAGAAGCCGACGACCTGACCCAGCCGCGCGAGCGGGATCCCGAGCGCCGCGAGGCGCTCCTGGTCGACCGCTATCTGGATCTCCTCCTCGAGCCCGCCCTTCACGCGCGCCGCGGCGACACCCTTGATCGTCTCGAACTGCTGTTTGAGCGTCCGGTCCGCCACCCGGCGCGTCACCGTCAGATCGTCGCTCCCGGAGAGCGCGACGCGCATGATCGGGTCAAGTGAAGGGTCGAAACGCAGGACGATGGGGTCTTCGGCCTCCTCGGGCAGGATGAGGCGGTCGAGTTTCTCGCGCACGTCCATCGAGAGAAGGTCCATGTCCGTGCCCCACTCGAACTCGAGCGTCACCTCGGAGACACCCGGGCGGGACACGGAGTGGATCGTGCGCAAGCCCTTCAGGACGCCGACGGTCTCTTCGACCGACCGCGTGATCAAGTTCTCCACCTCGGAGGGCGCCGCGTCGGCAAACTCCGTCTGGACGGTGAGCGAAGGGTAGCTGATGTCGGGAAGGAGATCGAGGGAGAGACGCTGGTAGCCGACCACGCCAAAGGCGGCGAGCGCCACGGCGCACATGAGCACCGTCACGCGGCGACGGACGGCAAGCGCAACGAACGACCGCATCAGGACTCGGTCCCTGAGTCGGAACGCTCCATGATCTTGATCGGCTGGCCGTCCTGGAGCGAACGCTGTCCTTGGACGACCACTCGCTCGCCGCTCTCCACGCCGCTCGTGATCTCGGCGCGCTTTTTGTCCTGGAACCCGACCGCAACGAGGCGCCGCTGGGCCGTCGAGTCCGCCACCACGTAGACCACCTGCTCGCCCTTCTCGCTGACCACGGCGTTGCGCGGTACCAGCACGGTGTTGGCGTGTTGCTCGGTGACGATGCGCACCTGGGCGAAGTCACCGGGGCGAGTCGTGGGCGGGTAGTCGCGGACCTCGACGGTGATCTTGATCGTCCCGCTGGCCGGATCGACGATGGGGCTGATGAGCGTGATCTTGCCGCGCAGCGTATCCTGGCTCGAATCGACGATGAGCTCGACGGTCTGATCGGTCTGGATGCGGCGGAACTCGCGGGCGGGAACGTGCACGCGCGCGAGCAGCCGACTGAGGTCGGCCACGGTGAACAGCACCGTGCCGCTGCTCACCATCTCGCCCGGGTCGATGGCGCGCGTCGGGACCCGGCCGTCGAAGGGCGCACGGATCTCGGTGTGCGAAAGCTCCAGCGCGGCAAGCTCCCGGCTCGCCTCGGCGGAGAGGAGATCGGTGCGCGTGTCGTCGAATGCCTCCCCGGAGACCAGCTCCCGGCTGTACATCTCCTTGGCACGCTGGAACCTCGATTGCTGCT
>JAUVTV010000215.1 GCA_030601305.1 Candidatus Eiseniibacteriota bacterium
TGAGACGTCGGCGAGCGAACGCGGGCCGCCGAGCAGCAACGGCGGCAGGAGCGGGCGCTCATCACAGTCGATCACCTCCGCCAGGATGCGTTGGCCCGAGGGGACGTGAGCGGCAAACGTGGCGTTCGCGATCTCCATCCATTGCGCCCGACCCGTCCAGTCCGCCGCGTCGGGGGCCCGCCAGCGCGCGCCCAGAGCGGGCTGCGCCTCGGCCGTCCGCCGCTCGAGCCACATGCCGAGCAGCCACTCACCTTCGCCGTCGAGGGCGGCTCGCCAGGCGCGGGGCGCGATACCCGTCGGCGGGCGCGCAACGATCTCCCACGTGACGTCGCTCACGTGACCCGCGGCGTCCTCGGCCTCCAGACAGAGCGTGTGCACACCGGGCGCGAGCGCGATGGGACGGATGATCCCCCGCAGTCCGTCGTGCTCCGTCACATCGGGCACCGCATCCAGCGGCCAACGGTACATGCGCAGCACCCACGCCGTGCTCTGGCCGAATGGTCGACCGTAGATGCGTCTCAGATCTCTCCCCCGGGAGAAGTCGAGCTCGGTGTTGGACCGCTGATAGAGCAGCTCGCCGTCCAGGTAGAGACGCACGTGCAGTGGACTGAGGCGCGCGTCGGTCAGTCCGCAGCGATCCCGGATCACCGCATCCACACCCACAGGTCCCCACACCGGGATGGGTTCCGTGTCACGTGCGCGAAACTCCAGTGCCGCGCCATCCGCGACGTAGGCCTCCGGCGCGAGCGCGCGCAGGCGGATCCATCCGATCTGCGGCGCCCGGTGGTCGGGCAAGACGAGGCCGTGGAGCTGCGGATTGACGGGCGTGTCACCGTCGCGGAACTCGAAGTGCAGGTGCGGCGGGCCGGACCCTGTGGCTCCGGCGAGCCCCAGCGTGTCGCCGCGTTCGAAGCGGAAGCGCCCGGGCGGCGGGTAGAGATCGATCTCGTACTCGCCCTGCTCCCGCTGGCGCTCGCGGAGATACGTGTCGAGTTCCGGGGCGAAGCGGTGGAGGTGACCGTAGACGGCCAGGTGCCCCTGGTCAGTCTGGAAGTAAAGCGCCTTGCCGTAGCCGAAGGCGCCGGCCCGCAGGCGGACCACGCTGCCGCCGTCGACGGCACGCACCGGCTGGCCGACCTTTCCCCCGATGGAGAGATCGACCCCGGTGTGCAGATGCGCGCTGCGCGGCTCACCAAAGGTGCCCGTGAGGCGGAGGGGCGGCTCCAGTGGCGCATACCAGTCGGCTGCGTTCTCGGAATGCACGGGACCCAGGGCCGACCATGCGAATAGCAGACCCACAACCGCGATCCTGCCCCTCAATGCCATCAACAGCCTTTCCCCCCACTCACGACGTGAACCATCGTGCCGATTTGCATTCTTCAAGATTCAGAGATTGCAGGGTGCCATGCAAGTCCCGAACCGCATGCCACGACCTGCGCGAAGTTTGCGCCGGTCCCGGGCCGGTCGATCCCGGTGGACGCGCCCCGGGGCAATCCCCCGTGGGGTTTAGGGCCACGGGTGCCGCAGCGACCCGCCGGATGGTTGCCGATCGCTGCCCGAAAATGTGCCGTTCGCCGCGCAGGCACACCCTTTGCCCAATGTCCGGCACGAACGATTCGGAGCGCACGTGAGTTGTGCCGGGGTCCCCGGCGGCCCGCGTGAAGAGATCGAGACCCAGCGTGAGGAGGTTCAGTGATGCAGCGTTTTCCCGCACTCTGTGCTCTTGGCAGCATGATGCTTCTCGCAGCCCTGGCGTTGGCCCCCAGTGGATGCAGCCACGATGACGCAAGCATGTCGTCCCCCGATCTTGGCATGCCCAATTCGGGCTACGATGAGTATCCCCCGGCAACCCCCATTGGTTTGGAGGTTGTCAAGGCCAACACAACCGCGTTTAAGCTGGAGTGGGACGCCAACAGCGAAGGCGACCTCGCAGGTTATCGCGTGTACGTCTACGACCCGAGCCCCTACCGCGGGAACAGCTATGTTTGCGCGCACGGCGGCAACGTACTTCCCAGCCGTCAGACCTGGTATGCCTACACGGACGACATCGGCGCGGGCGAGTACTTCTTCCGCGTCGCCGCGGTCGACAGCGACGGCAACGAGAGCGTTGCCAGCCAGCCGCTCAGCTTCTGCTTCGATCCCACGTCTAGCCCCGAGTCGAGCCGTCCCGGACGTGGTAGCGGCAACCAGACCGAAGACAGCCCCGGCTTGTGGCAGCCGGAACCAGACTACGGACCCCGTACGGAGGACCGGGAGGCAGGTGGACCGTTTGGCCAGTGATCCTCCTCCCCCAGCCTCGCGGGACGATCGTGTATCGTCC
>JAUVTV010000156.1 GCA_030601305.1 Candidatus Eiseniibacteriota bacterium
CAACGTTCCCGTGCGTGACAGGCCGAAGAGAATCGCCTCGCGAATCGGATCCAGCTTCTCACTGATGATCGTGACCGCGCGCGAGTGGCTGCGCCCCTCGAGCACCGAATCGATCACGCGCCCGGTGACGAAGATGGTGACGGCCGCGTAGAGCGCGAGGCTGAGGCTGCGAAAGTAGTACACGGCCAGCAGCACCACGAAGGCATCCACGATCATCATCCAGACGCCTACGGTGATGTTGGTCTTCCGTCCCAGGATCTGGCCGACGATGTCGGTGCCGCCCGTCGACCCCATGTGACGGAAGATGAGACCCAGTCCGGCGCCAACGGCAAGCCCGCCGAAGATGCACGCGAGCATCGGGTCGAGCGCCTCGATCTCCGGCTGCCAGCCGATGCGCGGCACCGTGTAGGTCAGCAGGTCGATGAAGGCCGATCCGAGGATGATGCCGAAGACCGTGCGGGAGGCGAAGCGCATGCCGAGCGAACGCAGGCCCCAGAGAAAGAGCGGGATGTTGAAGACCAGGCTCACGAGTCCCGTCGGCAGGCCGTAGCCCAGGAGATCCCGGCTGGCGTAGTGGACGACCGTTGCGAGGCCGTAGACGCCGCCGGGAGCGATCCGCTGCGGGATGAGGAAGTAGCTGTAGCCGGCGGCCATGACGAGGCACCCAAGCGCGATCATCGCGAACGAGCGCGCCATGCCGGGCAGCACGTCGCGGGTGCGGTGGAGCCACGCTTCACGTCGGGCTTTCATCTCACCCGGCGCGAACGGGAGGAGCGGGTGTCCCTGCGCTCCGGGACGACCGCGCTGCGCCGGTGGCCACACACGTCCCGTCCCCGGCGCGCCCTCGCCCGCGCCACGCCGATCTTTTCTCTGCCGCGAATCCTTCGGCGAGAGCCACGACATCATCTTGGGCCTCCCAAACCTGGGTGAAGCAAGCTGCTAGGACGCCTCCCCTGTGTACACGCGACGCAGATGGGTGACGTTGTCCCGCATCACGCTGAGGAAATCGCCAGCCTCGGGCTGGTTGCCACACGGGTCCACGACGACGCTGCGTACGCCGAGGTCCGCCAGGTACTGGGCGATCTCCGGGAGCGGCTCACCCTCCCACAGCATCCACGGCGCCCGGTGCTCGGCGAGGAGTTCCTGCATCTCGGACCACATGGATGCATCCGGCATGGCATCCGGCTCCCAGTGGACGCTTCGTCCGTTCACGCCGTAACGCCGCGCGAAGTACTGATAGACGGGGTGGGAAAAGACGACCCGCAGGTCGGGGTTGACGGCCACGACGGCGCGGAAGTCCGCATCCAGAGTCTGCAGATCCCTCTCCAGCGCGGCGAAGCGCTCCTCGAACTGCTGCTTGTGCGCCGGCCAACGCGCCGCGAACGCCTCCTTGACGGCGTGGGCCTGCTCCACCGCGAGCGTCATGTCCATCCAAATCGTGAAGGCGAGGCCCACGTGCTCGTGCTCACCCTCGGGTCCGTGGCTGTGCGTGATTTCCTCCTCGAGCTCGATGAAGGCATCGCTCGCGCCGGCCGCCGTGTCGATGAGGCGCGACGGCGGCAGGGAGACGTTCGCGAGCCACTTCTCATACGATGCGCCGCTCAGGAGAATCAGGTCGGCCTTGTGCATGGCCAGCACATCGTCTGGCGTTGGCTTCCAGTAGGCGGGGTCCCCGGATGCGGTTGCGGGGAAGCGCACTTGGGCGTGCCCGGATCCGATCCGCTCGGCGAAGTACTTCAGCGGGTAGTTGGAGACATACACGACCGGCGTGCCGCCCCTTGCATCCTCCGCTTCACCCGACTTCTCCGACGCGCATCCCAGGAGCAGCATGACCACGATCGTAAGCAGAACAGGAATCCGTTTCATTGCCTTTCCTCCTCACTCATGAAGCCGATCCGCGGGACAGGATCACACGATCCTCGCTGGTCAGCTCGACCCGCGAGATCTTCCAGCGATCCTCGTCGATCCGGATCGTGAGAACACCCGCATAGATATTCTGCCGATGGTGAACGTGCTGCAAGTGCTGAACCCGTGCGGTCACCACCCACGTGCACGGATAGGTGAAGCCGTCCTCGTTGTCCGACCCCTCGGTGGGCTCGTCGAGCGAGAGGACGCTCACGTCGCGCACCGTCACCTTTGATCCTTCGCGCGTCCCGGCCGCGAGACGGCGGCGACTGTCCAGGGAGACGGCGGTCACGAGATCCTCGGTGACATTCTCCGCCAGGCGATCGTACAGCTCATCCTCGTCCTCCAGGTTGAACGCACGGTAGGTGTTCGATAGAACGCGCGTGAGAACCCGTTTGGCCGCATCCCCCCGCGGTGCGTGCGGCTCGAAGAACGGATTGCGGACGGGAATGGCGGCGACCCGGAGCATGAAGAAAGCGTGCATCAGGATGATCCAATGGGCCATCGACCGGCGGACCTTGGCCCCCGTTCCGGGGGCGGCGCGGGGCCGCAGGGTATAGGCCACGAACGCGGCGATGATCAGCCCCAAGGCAACGACGGGCACATGGACGAGGCCCATTGCCGCATCGGGCAGCACCCGCTCATTGACCCAAAGGCGGTAGTCACCAATGCGCCAGACGATCACGAGCAGCGCAGCGCAAGTCCCCAGACTCCGGGCGCCCAGGGAAAATGCAGCGCGTGCATCCGCCTCAGCCAGCCGCAGGCCGATGTACAAGACGCAGACAGCAAGCAGTCCATGGCCCACCGACTGCGCGATCGGCAGCGACAGATCCGCACCCATCGCGAGCCCGGCTTCCCAGCTGGCGCAAAGCACCGCGAGGACCGCGATCAGTCCGCTCCAGTGAATCGGCAGCCGCCTGCGTATGGCGAGCGCTCCCCCAAACAGGAACAGTGAGCCGCGCGCGCCAAGGGCGAGAAAGGGGACCGTGACGCCGGAGAGACCCAGCGCGAAGCCGGCGGTGAGGATGATGGCAAACGGAAGCGTGCTCCAGCCCGCGCGCCCGCGGAGAACATCGCCGAACCAGAGACCCAGGATCGCGGAGAGGAGCAGCAATCCGACGGTCGGCGCAGGCAGCGCTGCCTGCCCGTGGACGAATCCGCTCACGTTGTACAGCAGTAAGGCGCAGGCGACGATGCCGACGAGGTGTGCCGCGATCCGAACGGCACGCTGGCGTGCTGTTCCCGCCGACAGCGTGCGCATGACGCGCCGGAACTGAAGCGCGATGATCGTGAGGAGTGCGACGCCTAAGCCGATCCCAGCCCCGTAGGCCGCGAAGCCAATACCCTGCTCGTGCCGCGACAGTCCTTCGGCCGGCAGCGTTTCCGGGTGAGCGGCGCCGTACAAGACGCCCAAGAAGAGGGTGATCATCCACATCGGACGGAGCCACCCGCGGGTCTGCGATTCACATCGCGCCAGTCCCAGTGCCAGGACGAGAGCGGTGAGCGACGCAGCCACGGGCGCGAAGTGCGGCGCCAGAAGGATCCAGCCCTGGTCGGCGATCCACTGGCCCGCAGCGTGTCCGCCGGCATAGGCGCTGACGGTCGCCACAAGAGACCGCCGGCGAGTTGCCGGAAGGACCACGACCAGGAGGAGCACCCACAGCTCGGGGCGCCGGATAGCCTGACGAACGCCGGCGACAATCGCCTCGCGCACAAGCGCCAAGCGCGAGGGTGGGTGGGGCACCACATAGATCGCGCGTGCGGGCTTGAGGATCACCGCGCGCTGGCGTCCGTCGAGGGTCTCGATCCGGAGCATGATCTCGGTTTGCGTGCCCAGCAGTCCCTTGATCCGAATCGGTTCACCGGCAAGGGAGAGAGCGTCGCAGCGCATGGCCCAGGTGGTGACAAAGCTCGCTCCTCTCAGTTCTTCCTCGCGTTCGGTGAGGTCGTGGCAGATGGGGGGAAGAACCGGTTCCGCGCGCAGGCGGCGTCCTTCGATCACTGGGAGCGTGAAGGTCATCTTGTAGATGCCGGGCTCGGTTTCCTCCATGAGCAGCCGCGCGGGAAACGCCTCGTGGGCGGCGGCGGATGCGCCCAGCATCCACACCAGCAGGACGCCCACGACAATCGCGCATCGCAGTCTCATTCCTCGGCGGCCTCCAGGATCGCGTGTACATCATCATCGAGGACGACCTGGTACTGCCGGAGAATCTCCTCGTAAAGCTGCTCCTTGGCGGCGTTGCGGGCTTCGAACTCCATGTCGGTCCGGACGCGCTCCTTGACCGCCGACAGCTCCGGCACATAGGACTCGGTGCGGTCGGAGACCCGCACCAGGTGGAGCCCATACCCGGAGAGGACGGGCCCCATCCAGACTCCCGGTTCGAAAGCGATCACCTCCGCGGCGAAGTCCCTTCCGAATACCAGTCGCAGATTCTGCTCGGACTGTTGGACGTACTGGCTGTGCAGCATGAAGGGATCGCCCCACGCGGCAAGTTCGAAAGCGTCAGCGTCCTGCTCGCGCAACTCATCCAAAGCCGCCTGCACATCGGCCTCCACGTGCTCGCCCCGTGCGTCGGTGCTGAAGTAGACGTGCACGAAGCTCACCATGGGAGGCACGCGGTATCGCTCAGTGCGCAATGCGAAGTAGGCGCAGATCTCCTCGTCGGTGATCTCGGCGCGATCGGCGACCGTCTCTCCCAGGAACTCCATCTTCTGTCGCATCGCCCGGCGAATGACCCTGTCGTTGCGGTCGTACCCGCCGGCCAGTGCCTCACGGTAGAGTACCTCTTCGCGGATGTGGTCTTCCAGAATGCCGCGGAATTCCATCAGCGTCGGCTCGCGCTGCCAGCGCCGAAACCAGGCGCCGCCGAGCTGATCGAGATCGCTCGCCGTGATCACCACACGATAGTGATCCTCGCGTGAGGATGGCGGGCCCTTGACGAACACCAGAGCCACACCCAGAAGTGCCCCCAAGACGATGATGTTGACGACGGGGTTCTGCAGAAGGTTGCGGCTCACGTTATCCACCTCAGCGTGCCCATGGCGGCGGTGTTGTCCGCGCAGGAGTCTCCCACAGCGAAGCCGGGATCACAAGAGCAGCAGACATGCGTCATCCCGGTGAGGGGCCGT
>JAUVTV010000211.1 GCA_030601305.1 Candidatus Eiseniibacteriota bacterium
CTGCACATCCACGACCTGCGCATCGCCCGCGAGGGACCTTGGGCCGCGAGGCGGTTCGGCATTCCCTGGGTGCTCGACCTACACGAGAACTACCCGGCCAGCCTGCCGCACTACCCGCATGCGGGCACGCTTCTCGGCCGCGTCCTCATCTGGCCGTCGGCTTGGGCGCGCTTCGAGGCGCGTATGGTTCGAGCGGCAGGCGGCGTGATCGTCGTGACGCGCGAGGCGTCCGAGGAGTTGATCTCCCGCTGCGCCGTCGGGCCCGAGAAGGTCACCATCCTTCCGAACGTCGCACCCCGCGACTTCTTACAGCGCGCGGAGGTGGCCTTCCCGGAAGACCGCTTCCGCCTGGTCTACATCGGGGATACCGGCCGGCGCCGGGGAACCGACCTCTGCGTGCGGGCCGTCGCAGCCCTGCGCGAGTCTCTCCCCGACCTCGAGCTGGTGATGGCCGGTACGAGCTCCTACCAGGGTGCCTTGGAAGATCTGGTTTCCGAGCTGGATCTCGGGGATCGCGTGCGCCTTCTCGGCTGGCGTCCCCCGCAGGAGCTGCCCGGCCTCATCGAAGACGCCCACGCGGGACTCGCCCCCTTCCGCCGGAGCCGGCATCATGACACGACGTACGCCAACAAGCTCTTCCAGTGCATGGCCCTGGGCCGTCCGGTGATCGCCAGCGACTGCATCGCTCAGGAGCGGGTGATCACGGAGGAGCGGTGCGGCCTTATCTTTCGCTCGGGCGACGTGGACGCCCTGGCGGAATGTATCGTCGCGCTGCACGCCGATCGCGAGCGCTTGGCGCGCATGGGCGCGCGCGGGCGCGCGGCGGTACGGGAGCGGTACAACTGGGACATCACGGGCCGGGCGCTGGTCCGGCTCTACGCGAATCTCAGGAAGTAGTCGCGGACGCTGCCCGGTTGCGGCGGAGCCGGTGCCCCGCCACCCCCACGCCGAGGAGCACGATCACCGCGAGCCCCGCGATGCGATTGGCCACCCGCCCCCGGCGGTACGCGCGCGCGACGGCGCGCATCTCGATCTGATGCTCCCCCGGCGGAACGAGCAGTCCGCGCAGGACGTGGTTGATGGGCACGATCTGCGCTGGTTCCCCATCGATCGTCGTCTGCCAACCGGGGAGATAGTAGATCTCGCTCACCACGAGGAGGCCCGGACCCGGCCCCCCGACGCGCGCGGTGATGAGCAGCGACTGCCCCTCACGGACGATCCGGTCGACTTCGCCAGCGGATAGCTCCGCAGGAAACCCGGAGGCTGCGTCGGAGGTGACGAGCGCCGTCTTCGCCGGGTCGAACTCGGGCAACTGCACCTCGCGGAGCACGGCTTCCGCGCTCGCCTCCATCTGCCAGTGCGTGACGAACCACGCTCGCGGGAGCGCCATGGGGTTCTCGTGGATGTACACCGGCTCGCCCGCCTGCCCGCGCGCCGTGGAGACAAGCGGGAATCCCCCACCCAGCTCCTGACCGCTGAGCAGGTAGCGCACGTTGAGCATCGAGAGCACCGGCAGCGAGGAAATCGCCCCGGAGCGCAGGAGATCATCGTAGGCACGCAACTTGGCGGGCTGATAGCCGCCCACCGTCTCGATGCCGAACGCCGCGAGGCGATTGCTGCCGAAATCCGCGGCGGAAAGGGGTGCCACGCGGAAGAAGCCCTCCTGCCCCTGAAGGAAGCGCACCGCTTCGTCGGGAACCAGGACTGCGGTCGCCTGGCGGAGCGGTCGCGGGTCGTAGAACTTGCGGTCGATGATCCAGAGATCCGCAACCACGAACACGAAGAGGAACCCGAGCAGGAGCTCGCCGCCGATCCAACCGCGACGGCGAACTTCGATCGCCAGCGCACAGAGTGTGAGAAGCACAAGCCCCACGGTCACCGAGGACCGCAACAGAGCCATGCGGTCGGCGACCACCGTCACCAGCCCGGACGACGCCGCGGCGCCGGCGCGCAGCTGATCCATCGGCATCTCGCGCAGGGCCGCGAGCATCTGTGCTCCCTGGGAAACGCCTGCGATCTGCGAGACCTCCCGGGGGCTGACGAAGCCGCCCGCGCGGCGCATGCCGTCGGTGACCGCGGAACCGGCGACGAGCCACAGAAGCAGTAGGGCGACGAGCACGATGCAGACCGCCGGCCAGCGGCGCGCGATCCATCCGGCCACCCCGGGGGGCGGGTGCTGCACGGCGGCGCGCTTGCTGCCCTTCCTTGGCTTGGGCGATGCCCACATCTCGGCGTCCCCGAGCCGCTGCAGTCCCTCGGCGGTGAGCACGGCCGCCGGCAGCGGCAGGAGCGCGTAGATCATCGATGGCACGCGGAAGCGATTGAACATGGGCAGCAGCTCGTACATCGGACGGTAGAGGAGCGGCAGGTAACGCCCGAAGCCGATGAGCAGAATCACGCCGCAGAGGGCGAACCAGATCCAGCGTCGCCGGCCTCGCGCGGGACTCGTGCCCGGGAGCGCGGGCGGGAACGTG
>JAUVTV010000180.1 GCA_030601305.1 Candidatus Eiseniibacteriota bacterium
CATTACCGTATAGACGACCACCAGCGCTGCGGTGACGGCCGAGCCGACCGCCGGATCCCATCCCATCAGGATGTTGAGCAGGCGACCGCCGCCGATGAACTGGTAACTCGCGATCGTGAGGTAGGCGATGATGATCGCGACCGTTCCCAGGACCCGAGCGGCAGGGTTATACCGCGTCTCCAGCAGGTCCGGGACCGTGTACTGGGCGATGCGCCGCACCCGCGGCGCCAGGAAGTAGACGATGGCAATGCCCACCCAGGCCCCTGCGCTCATCCACAGCGCCGAGAAGCCGTGGCGGAACGCCCGTCCGGCCCCGCCGAACAGGCTGCCCGATCCGATCCAGGTGCAGACCAGGGTGCCCACGAGAAAGATCGCGGTGACCTTCCGCCCGGCGACCATGAAGTCGTCCTGCGTCTTGACCTGGCGACTGCGGTAGACGCTGATCAGGATGAGGACTGTCAGGTAGATGACGATCGCCCAGAAATAGATCACGCACCCTCCTCTCGATCGAATCCGGCTCTTCCCGCCATCCGCGATGCGCTACGCGCCGTCCGGCCTCCACGCGCTTTGGCGGTCAGCCCTTGGGCTGCTGGCTGATGGCTGGTCGGGTATTGCCTACTCGAACAGTTCGGGCTGATCTTCGCTCGCCTCCACCTCCACCTTGGTGAGCGCCTTCAGGCGCCTCACCCAGGCCACCACGTCGAACTGCGCTTCGGTGGCGAGCACCCGCCTCAGGACGTCGGGCACGTCATCCAGGGCGTCGAGCATGTCGCCCATCACCTCGCGCGCCTCCTGCATGCGGAATTGCTCGTCGCTGGCGACGGCCATGTCACGCAGAATGGCGATCTCGCTGCGAGATGCGACGATGGGCTCGTCGAGGGTGGCCGTGTATACGTCCGTGCGCTGTCCCGGCCCGCGATTCTCCCGCCCGATGGGCATGAGACCCACGATCGCATCCGACCGCCAGTACTTGCCGTACCCCAGATAGACCATCCGACCCGGTTTGATGTCCACGTCGCCCCTAGCCTTTCCCCATCTTCTTCTTGAGCTCGTCCAACTGCTGGTCGGCCTTCGCTTCGCGCGCCGCCCGCTCCATCTCACGCTTGAGCCGCCGAGTCTCCTCATCGGCCCCGGAACGGGATATGCCGGCGGCCTCCAGGTCGCGCCACGCGGCCTCGACTCTGCGGGCGGCCTGCGTTTCCGGCCGCTTGCGCTCCTGCTCGACCAGCTGCGACTTCATCTCCTCGTATTCCCGCTCGGCAAGCATCAGCTCCGCCTGCTGCGCCTCGAGCTTGTCCTCCAGCACCTTCACGCGCTCGCCGTGCTTGGCCGCGAACCTCTCGGCGACCTCAGCGGTCTCCGTATCCTGGATCCCGGCGGCGAGCCGTCCGCGGCGCTCGGCATCGGCCAGCTTCTGCCGTTCAGCGGCGAGCCGTGCCTCCGTCTTCATCACGCCCTCACGCATCAACTCGATGGACGTGCGCGCCTCGATGACCGCCTCGCGCATCTTGCCGATCACGTCGCGCGGGTCGGAGTCGGGCGTTGCCGCATCCAGCGCGGCGTTGATGGCCGCGCGCAAATTCTCGAACACTCATCAACCTCGTTGCTTCACATCACTCAGCGAAACGATATCCCGCGGTTCTGGGGGGGTCAAGCGAAGTTCCAGGCATTGCCCCCGGCTGGCTGCGCCGCCGACCGCGGCATAGAATTCATGCATGAGACGCGCACTCTTGCTGTTACCGCTCCTCTCGCTCGCGTGCAGCAGCGGGAACCGGGAGAACACCGCATCCTGCGGGCTCGCCGCAATGGCCGGCGCCAGCATGGTGCTGGAGCAGCTGCGCGGCGGCAGCCGCTTCATTGATACCCCGCCCGAGGGCCTGCATGGCACGGTGCCCGCACGTGTAGTGGGATACGGCACTACCGCGGCGCTCGTTGCCGATAGCCCCGACGGGCCACTCGTGGCCTACGAGGGCCCGGGGTTCCCGTCGCTGCCGGGATGGGGGCTCGCCCTCGTGGAGGACTCGCTCGACACGTTCAAGGGCGTGCTGATCTACGAGACCGCGCCGCCGACCGGTTTCCCGATCCTGGGCGGAGTAGTGGGCGGTAACTACACCGTGCCCCTCTACGGCGCGCGGGTGAACTGGGGCGGCGTCAGCCATCCGCGCTGCCCGCTCTTCGGCTCGATCGACTCGATAGCGGACTGAGCGGCCCCGGTCGCTCAGCCCTGCAGCCGAAACTCGTCGCCGCCCTGCCGCAGCAGGCGACCGGGCGTGTTGACGTGCGGGAACAGGAGGCGGTCCGAGAGTCGGTTGAGCGCCACTCGTATCGCGGAGAACGACTCGGCCGCCCTCGAGTAGAGGCCCGCCAGATCGAGCTGCTCTGCCAGCCGGTGGCTCGCCGCGAGACGGAAGCCGCGCATCCCCAGCTCCTCGAAGTAGCGCAGCCCGGGTCCGCCCCGCCGCTCCTCCCGCGCCGTAATGTGATCCGGAAAGACCCCCGCCATCCACAGGCTGAAGTTCCCCAGATGGGCGGCCAGCAGGAAGCCGCGACGCCCCGCCGCAGCCGCAATGTCGGCGACGAGATCGGTCAGGTAGCGGTACTGCGCGTCGTCGAACCTGCTGATTCGGTGTGCCCGTTCGCGCAGCCCAAACTCGAAAACGAGCGCTCCCAGGTAATCGCTGAGGCGGCGATCGTCGATTCCCGATGCGCGCAGGGCGTGCCGTACAGTTACGTAGATGAAGAGCGCCGCGGTCGGTTGCCCGAGAGATTGCGCCGTACGCAGCAGCTCGGGCAGCTCCGCCGCGTCCAGCAGGGAGTCGATGCCATGTTCCGCAGCCATCCGCAGCAGATCGCCTCTGTGCGCGACATCACCGCGCGACAGGAGCTGAATGACAAGTTCTACGTCTGTCGCGCATATGCGCTCCCGCAAATTTGCGAGGATCATGTCGCACCATCTCAGAACGGGTAACCCGTCGCTTCACGGAACCGGCTCGCCGGCGTTCGAGTTGCTCACCAGGATGGCTGAGCAGCTGGCGGGCGTGTACGACGTGACCGCCGCCGTGAACCGCGTCGCCGACGTGCTTCGCAACATCCTCAAGCCCAACACGCTCCTCATCGTCCTCACCGATCCCGACACGGGCGACGCCCGCGTCGCCTACACCTATCAGTATGCCGAAGCACGGCCCGATGATCCACTGATACGCGTTGGCAGCGAAGCTCCTCGAGTGCTACCACGCATCACGTCGCGCGAGCTGGAGCAGTTCGGCGCCCCACCGAGCACCGTCATCCGCTCGTGGGTCGGCGCACCTGTGGTCGCTGTAGGACGCACCGTGGGGGCAGTTTCCGCCACCGCGGCCGCGCCCGGTCACTTCTCCACCGCGCACCTGGATTTCCTCTGTGCGGCCAACGCACTGCTCGGCATCGCGATCGAGACCGCGCGTCTGGTCAGGGTGATCTCGAGCGGCAAGGGAGAGTGGGAACAGACGGTGGATGCCATCGGCCAGGCGTTCTGCGTCGTGGATCCGGACGGAACGATTCGCAGGGCGAACCGCGCGTTCAGCGTGATCGCGCACGTGCCGGTGACGGCCGTGGGGGGGCGGCCCTGGATGTCGGTGCTCCCCGAACACTGGGCCGACCCGGTGGCGCGCGCGCTGGCGGCCGCCGGGACACATACGCAGTACGAGCTGAAGAGCGACGAGCGCACCTTCACGGTGTCG
>JAUVTV010000118.1 GCA_030601305.1 Candidatus Eiseniibacteriota bacterium
CGGCTTGAGCACCATGATCCCCAGCAGCGGTGTGACCGTGACTGCAGTCACCCAGCTCAGGAGCAGCGAGATCAGGATCACCGTGTATAGCGAGCGCGTGTACTCACCCGTCGCGTCCTGTGACGTGCCGATCGCCGCGAAGGCGAGCACCGCGATGATCGTCGCCCCGAGCAGCGGCCAGGCCGTCTGCTGTACCGTTTCGACCGCCGCGCGGACCTTGTCCACTCCCTGCTGCATCTTCACCAGCATCCCGTCCACCACCACGATGGCGTTGTCCACGAGCATGCCGAGCGCGATGATCAGCGCACCGAGGGAGATGCGCTCCAGCATCACGCCCATGCGCGGCATGATGATGAACGAGCCCGCAATGGTGAGGAAGAGAATGAACCCGATCAGCAGCCCCGGCCTGAGCCCCATGAAGAGGAGCAGCACCACCACGACGATGGCCACGGCCTGCAGCAGACTGACCAGAAAGCTGTTGATGGCGGTGGTCACCTCCCTCGACTGGAGGGCGATGATCCCGACATCCATCCCCAGCGGGATCTGAGGCAGCAGCTCCCTGAACCTGGCGCCGACGGCGTCTCCCATCGTGACCACGTTGCCGTCGGGCACAGTTGAGATGCCGAGGCCGACGGCGGGCATTCCGTTGTACCGGATCAGCTGCTTCGCGGGGTCGCGGTAGCCCCGCCGGATGGTGGCGATGTCCCGCAGGTAGATCTGAGCGCCGCCCGGCTCGCCGGCAATCACCAGCGATAGGAAGTCGTCCACGGAGTCGAACAGCCCGGTGGGGTCGATGGTGATGAAGTCGGGCCCCACCTCGACGTGGCCGGCGTACGCGGCGAGGTTCCTGGACCGCAGGCCCTGCGCGACCGCCGCCATCGGGATGCCGAGCTGCGACATGCGGTCTCGGTCCAACTCGACGTAGACTACCTCCGGCTGCATGCCGAAGAAGTCTATCTTCGCGACGTCCTGCACTAGCAGCAGCTCCCTGCGGAGCAGCTTGGCGGTCTCGTAGAGCTCGGCGTAGCTGTACCCCTCGCCGTAGAGTGCGAAGAACACCCCGTAGACGTCGCCGAAGTCGTCGTTGACGATGGAGGGCCCCGCACCGGGCGGCAGCTCGCGCTGGGCGTCATTCACCTTGCGCCTGAGCTCATCCCATACCTGCGGGAGCGTCTCCTTGTCGAACCTGTCCTTGATCGTGGCGGTCACGATGGAGAGGCCGCGCGTCGAGCGTGACTCGACCTCGAGCAGCTGCTTGAGCTTCTGCACGGCGGTCTCGATCACGTCGGAGACTTCTTCCTCCACCTCCGCCGCAGAGGCCCCCGGATAGGGGGTGATGATCAGCGCATCCTTGATCGTGAACTCCGGGTCCTCGAGCCGGCCCATGCCGCCATACGATATGATCCCGCCGATGACCAGGACGACGGTCAGGACGAGCGTGGTGACGCGGTTCTCGATGCAGAATTGCGTGATCTTCATCCGCTAGGACCCGCCCTGGCGGTCCGTGAACCGCCGCACGGGATCGCCTTCCCGCAGGTTCGCGACACCGGTCACTGCAACCAGATCGCCGTCGGTGAGACCACCCACGATCTCGATCTCGGAGCCCAGCATCGCGCCCAGCTCAACCGGCGCGCGGGCCACTGTCAGCGCGGCCGGATCCACCTTCCAGACGGACGACTGACCGTCGTCGGCGGCGAACACCGCGGTGGCGGGCAGGCGCTGAACGGTCGCACCCGGCCCGCCTATACGTCGCACGATCATCCGCGCCGTCATGCCGGGGACCAGTGCGATGTCGCTCGGCGGCTCGAACCCGAACGTCACCTCGAACGTGCGGGTGACGGGATCGGCTTGCGTCGCGACCTCCGTGAGCCAGGCGGGGAAGCGTCGGTCGGGAAAGATCGACACGCTCCCTTCGGCTTCGATCTGCAACGGCTTACCCGTCGTGCCCACAGCCTGCCGGGCCACCAACGCGTCGGCTTCCGGCACTGCGATCACGATCTCCAGGTTGCGATCGTCATTGAGAAGCAGCACCATCTCCTTGGCCAACACGTTCTGGAAGGCGTCGACGTAGGTCCGCGCGACACGTCCCGCGAACGGCGCGGCGAGTCGGGTGTCATCCAGCGCCTTCTGCGACTCCCGCAGGTGTGCCTCGGCGACCTCGAACTGTGCCTGCTTGAGCTGAAGCTCCTGCAGCGTCACGGCATCGGCAGCGTACAGCTCCCGATAGCGCCGGAAGTCGGCACGGGCCGCATCGAGACTCGCGGCGTCGGCATCGCGCTGCGCCTCGTAGTTGCGCGCGTCGATCCGCGCCAGCATCTGGCCGCGCCGGACCCATTGGCCCTGCACCACGGGCATCTCGACGATGAGGCCCGGGACCTCGAACGCCAACTCGGCCCGCGCCGCCGCCTCGACCGTTCCCGGGTACTCGCGGACGCCGGACACGCCGCCGAAGCCGATCTCGACCATCTTTACCGGCCGCGCTCCCACCGGCTCCGGCTGCGGCTCACTGCCGCAGCCAACTGCGAGCCCGCCGACCGCGGCGAGGAATCCGAGCGCATATGGTCTCGAGCACCTATGCAAGTCCATTGGTCCAACCCGTGTTCGCGTTTGTCGTGTCATCGCGCTACTCCATCCCGCGCTGGCTGAGGTAGGCCCGCAAGCGCTGTAGGAACGCGTCACGCGATGCCACTTCGAGGAACAGATCGATCTGTCCGGCCGCTCGCTGCACCGCCATGAAGTCCGTAATGAAGTCGTACAGGGAATTTGCCGCGTCGAGGTCGGCAATGAGGGCAGTGCTCTGGGCGTCGAGCAGGTTGAGTATGCCCGCCACTCCGCCCGCATACGCCGTCCGCACCTGCTCGTAGTTGCCGCGCGCCGCGCGGGCTGCGTCCCGCGCCAGCTCCAGTCGCACCCGAGAGGAGAGCAGGCGCTGTAGCGCATCGCGCATGGCCTCTTCCACACGCTGCTCCATCGAGCTGCGCTGATACTCGAGGCTGAATAGGCTCTGCTGGGCCTGCCGTTTTGCCGCCGTACGAGAGCCGCTGCCAAACAACAGGTAGCGGGCGCTCAGCGAGATCGTCCAACGCCAGGGGTCGGCCTCACCTTCCGGCACCAGGCCAGGTGGCAGTCCACCACCCGAGAAGTCTGAGCCTGCTCCTCCCTCCGCCAGCCAGCCCGTGAGTCGCGCGTTGAGAAAGAACTCAGGCAGCCAGAAGGCACGGTTGGCCGCCGTGATCGCCCTGTCCTCAGCTCCCATTAGCGCGTCGATCGCTCTCAACTCCGGCGATGCCCCGAGCGCGTCCGCGATCATGAAATCCTCGAACCCGCCGAAGCTCTGTGGGTTGTCGAGGAGCCCCGCCAGGGCATCCTCCGCCCACTGGATCACGGGCTCGTCGAACTCGTCATCCGAAGCGTAGACCTCCTCGTCGAGCGGTCGGTACAGCAGGCGCTTGAGCCTGTTCTCGGCGATTACCTTCGCCGCCACCGCCCCGACCACACCTTGGCGGTCCTTGGAGACCTGCGCCTCCCAACGCAAGACCTCGCCGGGAGTTGCCGCGCCCGTCTGGCGTCGTACCTGCGCCAGGTCCAGGTTCGTTCGGGTGAACGAGAGGTTCTCCCGGCGTATCCGCTCGTCGGTCTTGCGGCGCAACACCGTCAGGTACGCATCAGCGGCCTCGAACGACACGTCCAGCCGCAGTGATGCGTAATCTTCCTGCCGAGCGCGCTGCAGTGACTGCTGGATTGTACGATCCGCCCACGCCCGGTCGGCGAAGATCACCTGCGAGAGCCCCACCGAGCCGCGCAGCAGCCGCTGGGGCATTATGCCCAAGCTTCGGGCGGCCCGCTCCTCATCGATGACACGGCCCTGAAAGGCGAGGTCCAACTGCGGCAGGAGCCGCGAAGTCGCCAGTTTCACATCCTCGGCCGCTGCCCGCAGCGCTCGATCGAACGAAGCCAGGTCCTGGTTCTGCTCCAACGCCTCCTGCACCACGCCAAGCAGCGATAGCGGCTCCGGCGCGACGCCGGCCGCTTCATCGACGATCAGTGCGTCGATGAGCATCGTCCACGACGGATAGACCCCGATGGCGCGTGCCGTCTGCATGTTGACGATCACGCGCTCCTGGTGCGAGAACACCACCCGGAGCTGCCCGGGCTGCTCGCCCTCGAGGATCTGTTGCACGGTGAGTGCCGTGAGACGGGCGAGCTGGAACATGAAGGAGTCTGGACGCCGCGCCAGCAGGATGCCCTGGCGCACCTCGGGTTCGCCGAACCAGGAGATGCTCGGGAGCCCCAGCTCGATCAGTCCACCCGCCAGCCGCTCGAACTCGGGTCCCGAGACTTGTGATAGCGGCAGCACGTACACCGCGTCCGCCTCGGCCGCCTCGATGGCGCCGAGGGCGGCTGCGACATCGTCACCCACCGGAATCACCACAGCCCGTGCGCCGGCTAACGCCGCTCGCTCCTCGATGCGGTCGGCCATCTCCGGCAGCGCGGCGACATTGTACTCACTGACCAGGACAGCGAGGCGCTCGAACTCCACCACCTCGGCCAGCGTGGCGAGGTCCCGGTTCTCGGGTCGCGTCAGGTACACGAAGTTGGCCACCCCCGAGGCAACACCCTCCCGCGGGATGTCCTGTAGTGGCGCATCGAGCAGGAACGGCGCGACTACGGGTTTGGGCAGTCCCGGATGCTGGGCGGCCACCTGCCCCGCCACGGGACCGATCGCCACTACCAGGTCCACGTCCGCCCGGCTAAGGAGCCGCTCGAGCGCCGCCTCGACGCCCGCGAGGGTAAAGTCCCCTTGCGTCCTCGCATCGGCGCCCATCTGCACCTCGAACCTGTTCTCGAGGAGCACCGACGTCTCCTGCTCGATCCGAGTCACCAGCTCGCCGAACCGCACGAGCGGCCCGTCCGTTACGACGCCGATCGTCACAGGCCGGCGCTGCTGCGCAGCCGCCGGTGAGGCGGCCGTACCGGCCGCGAGCGCCACCAAAACCGCCGCACGGAGGATGCGGGCCGCCGGAGCTTCAGTGCACACGGGAAATCCCATGGTTCCTCTGTTTAGGAATCTGCCATACCGAAGGGCGAGGGATTAATGTCACTCGTCCGACACGGCCCGTCAAACACAAAGTCGGCATCGGTCATTGGGGCTGAAGTACGGCCCGGGACGACGGAGGGCTATACCCTCGTGGTGGTATAGGGGAGCGGAAGGGGCGGTATACCACCTTGGTGGTATACGGGCAATGAATACGGCCAACTCCCGCTGGCCGTTACTGCTCCTATCGGCTTGGGCGGTCAGCCGGGTCGATACCGGCCTTCTCGCAGAGCCGGACGAGTTCGGGAACGGAACCGATTCCGAGCTTGTGCATTACGCGACCACGGTGGATCTTGACCGTCTCCTCGGAGATGCCCAGTTCGCCAGCGATCTGCTTGTTCAGCATTCCGGCGATCACGTAGGTCATGACTTCGCGCTCGCGGGGACTCAGCTTCTTGATGCGCTCCTGGACCGAGCCCCGTTCGGCTCGTTGAGCGCGGTTCTCGGCATCCCTGGCCAGCGCCTCGTGGATGGCTTCCTGCAGGTCGTCCCCGTCAACGGGCTTCGTCAGGAAGTTCACCGCGCCCCGCTTCATGCTCTCGGCCGCTGTGGGCACGTCCCCGTGCGCGGAGATGAAGATGATCGGCATGCAGTAGTCGGATCTGCCCAACTCCTCTTGGAGCTCCGGCCCCGTCATTCCGGGCATTCGCACGTCGAGGACGATGCATCCGGGCCCGTCGAGCTTCGCGGAAGCCAGGAACTCGCCGGCTGACGCGAACGACTCCGCGTTCATCCCGGCCGCGCGTACTAATCGCGTGAGTCCCCGCCGGGCGGACGGGTCATCGTCAATGATGAACACTGACGGGTCACTCATGTTGACCCATCTGCGTTGCGCACGGGCAGTGCAAAGCCCACACGGGCTCCTCCATCAGGCAGGTTCTGCGCCCACATTCTGCCCCCGTGAGCTTCGACGATCGAGTTGCTGACGGCAAGCCCCATGCCCGTGCCGCCGGGTCTCCACGTCGCCAGCGGCTCGAAGATGCGGTCAATCGTATCCAGATCGATGCCTGCACCCCGGTCCTCCACCCAAACCGAGACTTCCTTCGCATCGACCTCCGTCGCAACGCGGAGACGGCGACCATCCCCCGCCACTCCGTTCATGGCTTGGATGCCGTTCATCATGAGGTTGACCAGCACCTGCTCGAGCTGGATTCTGTTCCCATCCACCAGAGGCATAGACGGCGCGCATTCGGTTGTGAGCTCGACATTCTCAAAAACAAGCTCACTGTGCAGCAACCGCACCACCTCTTCTACGACTTGCGTGATATCGACGGGAGCAAACTTCCCCTTCTGCTCGCGGTACAGGTCTCGCAGATTGTGTAGCACCTCCCCGGCGCGCTTCGCATCTGCCGCTATCGCAGCCATTATCTCCGTCAGTGCGTCAGAATCCAACTGGCCCTTCTTGATCAGCATCTCACCGGCCTGGGCGCTACTCAGAATGCCGGTGAGCGGTTGGTTCAGCTCGTGTGCTATGGATCCGGTCAACTGCCCCATGCTCGTGGCCCGTTCCACTCGAGCCAGGGCGTCCCTCTGCTCGCGAGTTTCCCGCTCGGCATGCTTGAGCTCAGTGATGTCCATGTACGTGTTGACTACGTACGCGACGTCTCCGTTCTCATCCTTGACCGGGTACAAGTGGCATTGAATCCAGGGAGTCTTCGACCCTACCCCACTTAGACCTATCTCGTCCCCTGAACGGGGTGAGCTGTATTCGATAGGTGGCAACACCACGTGCTCTCCCGCGAAGGCCTTCTTCACCAGTGGCGAAACGCCGAGCTCTTCGAGCTGCGGGTCGGTCAGCATGTTGTATTCCGCCATCAATCGGGCTGACGCCTCGTCCGCCAATTCGTCGAGGCCCCAGGCCCGCATGAACGCCGCATTCACCTCATTGATCCGCCCTTCGGGTGTATAGATCGCGATACCCAGCGGGGACTGCTCAATGAGCGACCGGAAACGCTCCTCACTCTCTAGCAGCTCCTGTTCAGCCAGCTTGCGCTCCGTGATGTC
>JAUVTV010000144.1 GCA_030601305.1 Candidatus Eiseniibacteriota bacterium
TCTCGCTGAGGCTTGGTATTATGTTTCCGGGCCCAACGAGAAGTCGGCTGAGGTCTGGGCGGTTGCCGACCTCTTCGCTCCCCCGATTGGCGTCGGTGCTGAGGGTATCCCCTGGACGCCCGTCGGTGCCGCGTGGCCTCCGGGTGACTGGACGATCGTCGACATCACGGGCTACGGGATCTCCTTCAGCCCCGGCGATCTGTTCGGTATCGGCTGCGACATCTACCCTGACGAAGGTATTGGCCTGTGCTACGCCTTCGACGATGGCAATCCTGGCCACACCTGGGCGATGTACGGCGGCTTCTGGACCGATGACACCTATACCTACGAGACCGACGAGACGATTCGCACTGGTTTGAACGGTCCCCCCACGGCGGTCGACGAGACCACCTGGGGTGGTGTGAAGGCCCTCTTCCAGTAAGAGCGTCTGCCACCAAGTCTGGATAGCTGAGACCCGCCTTGCCCCTTGGGGCAGGGCGGGTCTTCCCTTTTCTTGACCTCCCGGCCGAGGCGTATATCGTCCCTTTGCCCGACGGGGGACAATCGCGATCCGTCCACATAGGGAACAGGAGCCCGGCGTGACACGCAGGCGTACGCTGTCTCTGATCATCCTCGGCGCGGTCTGCCTGCTGCCGCAGCTTCTCGTGGTGATCGAATGGTATCGCCCGGGTCCCTGGAACCTGCCCGTGATCGATGCGCTTGCCTACGAAGACGAGGCGCTGCGCATCCTGGAAGGGCGCCCGACGCCTTCCGTCTACTGGCAGGCGCCCGGCTATCCGTACTTCCTTGCCGGCGTCTTCGCGGCGGCCGGCTGGTCGGCGCGCAACGTCGCGCTCGTGCAAGCCTTCCTGGGTGCATTGACGTGTCTGCTGACCTATCTCATCGCACGCCGGTGGCTGCCCTACCCTTGGGCACTGGCCGCCTGTGTGACTTGCGCACTCTACGGTCCGCGGCTCTACTTCGGAGCGCAGCTTCTCCGGCCCGCGCTGTTCGCGTTCCTGCTGATGGTCTGGTTGTGGGCGCATCTGCGGATTCGGCGCGCGCGCGGAGGATGGGGCGCGCTCGCCAGCGGCGCGCTCCTGGGTCTCGCCGCGCTGGTCCGCGAGAACGCGCTGCTCCTCGTTCCGGCGGTCGCCCTGTGGGAAGCGTTCGCGCAGCGTGCGGAGATCCGCCCGCGGGCGCGCTGGCGCGCTGCGACCCTCGTGATCCTGGGCGCGCTTCTGGTCGTCGCGCCGGTGACGATCCGCAACTGGACGATCGGTCGTGAGCTGGTGCCCATCTCCTCGAGCGGCGGGATCAACTTCTACATCGGCAACCATCCCGAGACGGCGTGCGTGCAGGCGATCCGGCCCGGAGAAGCGTGGGACGAGATGGCCGCCCTGCCGCGTCGCGAGGGCAGCGCGCTGCACCCGGGGGAGCGTGCGCGGTACTTCTTCCGCGAAGCGCTCGCCTTCTGGTGCCGGGATCCGGCCGGCGCGGTCGGGAACACGCTGCACAAGACGGTCGCCTTCCTGTCGGCGCAGGAGGTCCCGCGCAATCAGGATCCCTACGAGGGGCGGCGTCACTCGAAGATTCTCGCGCTTCTCCTTTGGAGATGGGGCGGGATCGGATTCCCCTTCGGGTTGATCGGCCCGCTGGCGCTGCTCGGGCTCATCGCCTGCTGGCGCGGCAGACCTCCCTTGCGTTTCCTCGCCTTCGTCACACTGATCTACGCTGCCGGGGTGATCGCCTTCTTCCCCGCCGCGCGGTATCGCGTCCCGCTGGTCGCCCTCTTCGCGTGTCTGGCGGTGACCGGGCTTCTCTGGTGGTGGGGGCTGGTTCGGCGTGCCGGTTCGCGGCGGCGCGGGATTGCGGCCACACTGCTCCTCGTTGCGGCGTTCGTTCTCGTCAACGGCGGCTGGGTGGTCGCGCGCGAGAATCCGGCCGATACGCATTTCATGCGAGCCTGGACGCTGATCCAGCGAGATCGACCGTCCGCGGCGATCGGCGAGCTCGAGCGTGCGCTCTCGGCGAATCCTACGCACATGGAGGCGCTCACCAACCTCGCCGCCCTGCGCGGACGGCGCGGGGAGACGGTCCGTGCGGCAACGCTTGCCCGCCGCGCGGTGGCGATCGATTCGGCGCACGCCCGCGCGTGGGTGAACCTCGCGCTGGCGCAGCTCGGGACCGGCCAGGTGGCCCAAGGCGAGAGCAGCCTCGTGCGCGCCCTGCGTCTGCAGCCGGATCTCGCGGAGGCGTGGTCGGTCTACCTGCCGCACCTTGCACGCCGCGGACGGCTCGCGGACGCCCTGCGCCCCGCCCGCCTCGCGACCCGCCGCTGGCCGCGCGATCCCACCGGCTGGGTGCGCTGCGCCGACATCCTTCTTCAGCTGGCACGCTGGACGGAAGCGGAGGCCGACCTCAGATGCGCACTCGACCTCAACCGGCGGAATCCTCACGCGTGGTTCAAGCTGGGGATTGCGCTCAGCGAGCAGGGACGTGAGACCGAGGCGCAGTCTGCGTGGCGCGAAACGCTGCGCTACGATCCCGGACACATGCGTGCGCGCGCGCGTCTGTCGGCAGGACACTAGAGACTGTCGGGGATCGCGGTCCACGGGATCCCGACCGCGTCCGAGCGCACGGCGACGAACCCGAATCCCTGTGTACCGCCCGGGGCGTCCACAAACGTCGCGACCAGGGGACCGGTGTCGGTGGGCTGCGGCTGCGCCGGCGGGGATGCCTCCGGGCGAGTGCCGGACTGCTCGATCTGCGCGCCCGGAACACGCTCGCCCGCCAGGTTCGCGAGCGTGGGCTCACGGTTCGAGCGGCCTGCGAGGAAGCCGATCCCGACCGCCACGACGATCAGCGCCACGGTTGCATAAGAAGGCATGGGGAAGCGGAGGAGCGTCGTCCAGCGCCGCCCCGTGTCACGTGCGGCCGGGCGATCACCACCTGTGCGCATCGCGCCAAGGAGCTTCTCTTCCATCGCGGTATCGGTGCGCCAACCGGTGGGCCTCGCGGCCGCAGCAAGGGTCGCGCGGAGCCTCTCGCTCTCCCGCAGGCAATCGGCGCACTCGGCCAGGTGTTGCTCGAGGCCGACGGCGTCCTCTTCGTCCAGCTCGTCGGCCAGGCGATCGATGATCATGCGTCTCCAGGTGTCGCAGGCCATGGCCCTCTTCCTCCTCATCCGTTGAAACGCCGCTCTCGCGGGATTCGTTCACTCCCGGGCCCGCTCCGCCGCCCGTCGGAGTGCGGCGATCGCGTCGCATCGTCCGGTTCTCGCATGGCCGCGCCGTCCCATTCGCGCAACTCGGCGCGCAGCTTGCGCACCGCATGGTGGAAGCGCGATTTCGCGGTGCCTTCCGGGCAGCCCAGCACTGCGGCGATCTCCCCGTAGGTCAGCCCCTGGCCGATCTTGAGCTGGAACACCATGCGCTGATTCGCGGGAAGTCGCCGCGTGGCATCCTCCAGATCGCGCAGGAACTCCCGCCGCTGGCGCGTGGCCTCGGGACCGTCAGAGTCCGGTGTCCGCGCACGGGGGTGTTGTTCGGACGGCAGGGCGCTGAGCGCGGGCGCGTGTTTCCGTTTCCGCCAGTGGCTGTAGGCGAGGTTCACCGCGATGCGGTAGATCCACGCGCTCGCGCTTCCGTGCGGCCGGTAGGCGGGGGCGGCGCGCAGGATGCGCAGGAAGGTCTCCTGCACGAGATCTTCGGCGACCTCACGCGAACCGGTTGTCCGGGTGAGGAAGTCGCCCAGGCGCGGGGCCCACCGGTGGAAGAGCTGGCTGAACGAGCGCTCGCATCCCCGGGCGACGCCCTGCAGCAGCTCGAGGTCTGTGGGGTGGGTCGTCATCTAGTGGATCACCTCGCCATTGCCGAAATAGAGCCCCTCGGGCTCCCACTGCACCTCGAAGTCGGCAATGTCACCGTGGGTGAGCACGTCCCACTCCTCGAGGCTGAAGCCCTGCGGGCACGTCGCCCAGTAGTCCTGCGTCCACGCGGACGCCTTCTTGGGACCCAGTCGGTTGGAGATACTGATGTAGTCGTCGATCAGCGTGTCGCCGCTCGCATCGTGGAGCCGGAAGTGGACGCTGAAGGCATCCACCGGCCGGTCCGTTTTGTTGCGATAGCGGAAGCGGATGCGCAGCTTGTCCTCGAACATGCTGATCGCATCGGGCCACATCTCCACCGAGGTCAGCTCGATCACGTCCCCGGCCGTCATCGCGCACGGGTTGCGCGTTCTCTGGTGATAGACATAGCCGGCGGCCGCGGCGGCAACCACGATCAGGACCAGCGCGATGCGCCGCCTGCGAACCGCGGGGCTCGACTGCCAGAAGAGGATGCCGCCCACGACGAGGATCATCGCGACCATGAGCAGCAGCAGCACGGCGATCATCTGCGTGCCGGGATCGCTGATCCAGAGCAGCGCGCAAAACGGGGACGCAGGCGTCATCTCGATCGAGTCCTCTCTCCCATTCTAAAACGCGGCGCGGGGAAAAGGGTTCATTACTGAACGCCGCTCACCCCGGGGCGTTATAGGGGTGGAAGGCACGGATTGCGACCGGCGACGCGAGGAGGCTACCGATGAGACACGTGACCCGGAAACCGCAGTCGATCCGCACACGCAAACGGCACGCAGGGTGGCGGTTGACCCTACGCTCCCTGGCCGGGGTCACGCTCATTCTCCTCCCGCTCACCGGTCCCCTCGCCTCGGACTTGGACCGTCTCCCCCCCCTCTCGCCGTGTTCGCCCGGCATGCAGGCGGCCACGCGTGGGATCGCGGATCCCGGTCGTCCCCCGGAGGTGCTCTCGTGGCGGCACCAGATCTTCGACCGCCAGGCCTACGAAGAGCTGGCCCGCGATTGGGAGGCCCACGTCGCCCGCAACCCGAGGGATGTCCGGGCACGCGTGGAATGGGGCGATGCGGTGCGCTATGCCGGGCGCTTCGAGGAGAGCCGCAGGATCTACGCACAGGCCTTCGAGATCGACTCGGCCGATGCGGTGGTCACTATCGCACACGCCTGCTGGGCCGCGCACAAGGACCGCGAGCCCGACTGGCGCTTGAGTCACGAACGATTTCTCCGCGCCGCCCAAGCCGATCCGGACTATCCGTTGACCTACTACTCCCTGTGGAGCACCGCGCTGCGGAGCGGCGATCGGGCGCTGGCCACCGAGTGTCTCCGGCGCCTGGTGGTGCTGGGCGAGATGCCGGCCCCGCTCCTCGACTTCGGCTACAACCTGATCGCCGGCGCGCCGCCGGGTGCGATCATCTTCACCAATGGCGACAACGACACCTACACGCCGCTGGCCTGCCAGGCCGTCTACGGTCTCCGTCCCGACGTGAGCATCGTCAACCTCTCGCTCCTCAACACGCACTGGTACGTTCGCTACTGGCGGGACCGCGGGGTTCCGATCACGCTGAGTGACGGCGAGATCGCGTCTCTCAAAGACCGCCCTGACGATCGACCGTCGGCGCGCATGCAGCAGCACATCTTCGAGAATCTCAAGGAGGCCGGTTGGCCCCGGCCGCTCTTCTACGCGGTCACCGTCTCGCAGTCGGGGCGGGTCCTGGACTGCAGGCTGGTTCTGGAGGGGCTCATCGAGCGCATCGTCCCGGCGCATGGCGCCGCGGTCGGGAGTCAGGAGACCCACTGGATTCGTCTGCGCGAGAGTATCGACACCGC
>JAUVTV010000181.1 GCA_030601305.1 Candidatus Eiseniibacteriota bacterium
CCGGTGGGCGCCGCCCGCGGTCCTTGGCGGCCCGCCGGGAACTCCTGCGCATTGCAGCTACGAGAGCCATGTTTCTCATCCATCGTGGCAAGACCTCGGAGGCGTTGGCCACCAGTGAGGATGCACTGCTCTCGGTCCGCACCCCGGGTGGAAGAGCGGTACGGACGCAACTGGGAGCCGAGATTGCGTCGTTGCTGAACTACCGAGCCATCGCCCACCTCTACTCCGGCGATACCGACCGCGCCCTCGAGAGCTGGGCCGAGGCACGCGATGCATACGGGCGCGCCGGACACGCCGGCGGCGAAGCCGGCGTGCTCAACAACATCGGCAAGTTCCGCATGGACCGCGGTGAATTGCGCGAGGCGCGATCGATGCTGCGGCAAGCCCTCGCCCGTCGCCGGCAGCTCAGTGATACGGATGGCGTCGCCGACACGCTGAACAACCTTGGGATCGTCGAGTTCATGAGCGGGCGACTGGCCCGATCCCGGCGTCTTCTGCAGCTGGGGCTGCGACTGCGGCGCCGAGCTGGAGATCCATTCGGTGAGATGCTCGCGACAGCGAATCTTGCGGAGCTGGATCTCCTCGCGGGTCACTACGGCGCGGCCGAATCGGGACTCGAGAGGGCTTTGCGCTTCATGCAAGACGCAGGTCACGCCCGGTTGCGCCGCAGCATGGCCAACGCGCTCGCGGCCGTCTGGCTGGCCATGGGCCGCACCGCGCGCGCCGAGCGGTCGCTGAAGCCGCTCCTCGATGAGGCCCTCTCTTCGCGCGATCGGGTCCAGGAGGGCATCACGCGAATGCATCTCGGGGAGGCCGCACTTGACCGCTACCGAGCGGCACGTCGGCGCCGGCAACTGAGCCGGGCACGGGAGCAGTTCGGCGAAGCGTATCAAATCTTCGAGAGCCTTCCCAATCGCTATCTGAGCGGCATGGCTGTCCTTCGTCTGATCCAAGCGAAGCAGTTGGCCCCTGAGCAAGGATGGGGTGCAGACTCGGAGGGGATCTCCATCGACCGGCTCGGTGAGCTTGCCCGCGACGCGGGCTCCCACTCGTTGGAAGCCTGGCACGCACTTTTGGCCGGCACCGAGATCCTGCAGGCGCGAGATAAGCTTGAGCGAGCGCTTGCCTTGTTCGATCATAGCCTGAGCATCGCGCGCAGATGCGGGCTGCGTGAGCTGGCCTGGCAGGCGCATCTGGGCAGTGCCCGCGCCTGGCGTCACATGGGCCGCCCGCGTCGGGCGCACAATCACCTTGAAGAGGCGTTGAGCATCCTCACCGAGCTTCAACGTGAGCTGCCCACGTCTCGATTGCGCAAGGCGTATCTCGATAGCGGCGATCGCATGGCGGTTCGGGAGGAAATCGAGAGTTTGGCCCGCGCAGCGGGTGTGTTCCCACCCGCGTAGTTGCCCATCGACATCATGGGACAGCGGAGACCATGGAGCGGAGTATGGAGCGTGACGGCAAGTCGTCCGACCCGGGGCGCTCGGCGCAGGATGAACTGGCGCAAGCCAAGCGGCTACTGGACAAGACCCGCCAGCAGCTCGAGGCGGGAAGGCCCGAGGACGCACCGACGGCGGCCCGCTACGAGCGGCTCCTCAGGATCTCGGCGAGCTTGCTGGAGGCCGGAGATAGCGATCTGCTCCTGGGCCGCATCCTGGACGCGGCCATCGAGATGACAGAAGCCGAACGGGGGTTGGTGCTCTTGCGCGAGGGCACCCGCGGCACGCTCGAGATTCGCCGGGCTTCACCGAAGATCGATGCGGCCACCCGCGAAGATGCGCTCGTCTACAGCCGCGGGGTGGTGGAGGGCGCGATCCAAGATGGGCGCACACTCCTTTGCGGCGACGCGACGACCGACTCGCGATTCAGCACCCAACGAAGCGTCATCGATCTCGGAATCCTCTCGCTCGTTTGCGTGCCCCTGCGTGCGGGTCAACACGGAGAGATCGTGGGAACGCTCTATCTGGACAACCGCACCAGCCGAGGCATCTTCACGCCCCAGGACGTGAGCTTTCTCGAGGGACTGGCGGGCATTGCCTCGCTGGCCCTCGTCCAGTTGCGCACGGTGGAGGGCCTGCGCCGCGAGAACGTTTCCTTACGCCGTGAGGCCCACCGGCGCTACAGCTTTCCGGAGCTGGTCGGTGACAGCCCGGCCATGCAGGAGTTGTTCCTCCGCATTCGTCAGCTGCTGACCGACACCAGCACGGTTCTCATCAGCGGTGAGACCGGGACCGGGAAGGAAATGGTTGCCCGGGCCATCCACTTCAACGGACCACGACGCGACAAGCCCTTTCTGGCCATCAGCTGCGCGGCGCTCGCGGAGAACCTGCTCGAGAGCGAGTTGTTCGGCCATGTGCGCGGAGCATTCACCGATGCGCACGCAGACAAACCGGGTCTCCTTGAAGCCGCAGGTGAAGGCACGGTGCTGCTCGACGATATCAACCAGATGAGCCCCCAAATGCAGAGCAAGGTCTTGAGAGTGCTGCAAGAACGCGAGGTCCGTCGCGTCGGGGGCGTGCAGACGATTTCCGTCGCGGCGCGAATCCTGTGCGCAACGAACGAGGATCTGCACGCGATGGTCCAGAGTGGGACGTTCCGCCAGGATCTCTACTACAGGATCAGCGTCATCCCCCTCCGCCTGCCCCCGCTACGAGAACGACAGGAAGACGTCCCGGCGCTGGCGGCGCGCTTCCTGCAACGGTTCTGTCGGGAGAAACAGCGGCAGGTGATCCTGGGAGATACCGCCCTAGACCTGTTGTGCCGATTCGACTGGCCCGGAAACATCCGGCAGCTGGAAAACGAGATCGAGCGGGCGGTGGTCTTTGCGGAAGAGGGAGGGACCATTCGACCGGAGGACTTGTCGGAGGAGATCCGCATCACCGCAGGGGAACCGACGGGGGATGAGGCGGCGAAAGATCGTTCCAAACGCCGTTTCCTGACCAAGAGACTCGCCAGCTATGAGCGCTACCTCGTCCTGCAAGCACTGGCCGCCGAAGACGGCAACGTCAGCCGAACCGCGAAGCGCCGCGGGCTGACCCGCCAAGGACTGCAACAGAAGATGAAACGGCTTGGCCTCGCGAGGCCCGGGTCGAAAAAGACGCCGCCGAACTCATCGCATGAGCAAGATGCGCCGTGACGCCTGCGTGGCACTCCCGCCGCGCGGATCCGTGATGCGTAGCCGGATGAGATAGGATCCTGGAGAGACCCGATGGCCGCGGTGATCCCGGCCGTCCCAGCATGCCGTCCGTGACCCCGCACCCGCGAATGGTGGGGTGCCCGTCAACGGAAGGCTACGCACAAGGCGTCCAGTCACGTCGAGGATTTCGATCGAGACCCGGTCCCCAGTACGCGCCTCGCCCGCCGCGACACAGCGCACAACGATCTCCACGGGCGGCTGCGCAGGACTCATTCCGGGGAGCTCCAGTGTGAATCGCGCGCGTGGCAGACCCCAAGCCGCCGCAACGCGTCCGAGCCTGTCGGTCGGGTCGCCTACGGAGCTGGCCTCCCCGTAATCCACATCGAAATGGGCGCGTCGATGTACGGGTCCGATGAACAAAGCACCGACAGCGCCGCCCTCAAGTGCCGTAATCTGAGCCGCCTCGGGGGTCAGCCGCACGCCGGAGGCACTGACAGCGACGGGTGCGGTCCAGGAAGAACTCTGCGCCGGCGTTGAGGACCACCGATGGTAGAGACAACCCTCGGTCGCATCC
>JAUVTV010000139.1 GCA_030601305.1 Candidatus Eiseniibacteriota bacterium
CATGAACGCCATTGCCGGGGAACTGGTCATCGACGGCACGCAGCGTGCGCTGCGGCCCGAGACGCGCGATACGGTGATCCGCCGCATGCGAGAGGTGGCCCGCGGTCTGGACGAAACCTTCGGCACCCGCACGGAGGTCGAACTCATGGAGCGCTACCCGGCGCTCGTCAACGACGCCGACATGGCCCGGCTGGCGCACGAGACCGCGGCAGCGATCGTGGGTGCGGAGAGGATCGAGACCGGCTTGCGCCTCATGGGGGGCGAGGACATGGCCTTCTATCTTCGGGAAGTACCCGGCTGCTTCTTCTTCCTCGGCAGTGGCAATGACGCGAAGGGCTGCAGCCATTCGCATCACAATGCGCACTTCAACGTCGATGAGGACGCGTTTCCCGCGGGAATCGAAACTCTATTGCGCCTGACGGAGAACTTCGTGGGACCGTTGTCGGGCACCTCTGCCCCGCAATGACGCGTGTACGCCCCCAAGATGATGCCAATGAGGGTCGGCACCGCCAGCCGCCCGACTCAGAGTCGCGCGCTCTGAGGCCCGCCGACGTACGCGCGGAAGCATCGGAAACCATCCCGCAACAGATTGAAAAATAGACAGTTACACGAGGACCCCGGAGAGCATCGGGGCCCTGACCTTCGGACTTGATTTCGCAATGCAAGAGTTTACACTATAAAGCAGAAGACCAGCCACAACGGCCCTTGGACAGTGGTACGCATGGCAGCTGCGTTGGCCGGCCCCGTCGGCGCACATGCCAATGCCCCGTGACCGGAAGGAGATGGCCAAGTGACACTGGGATCAGAAATCGAAAGAGGCATCGCGGCACCTGAACGGCCCGCGCGAAAGCGCACGCGGTCGAGCAGGACGGCCGAGGAGTTCATCGAGGCTGCTCTCGGGATCTGTGATCGCGAGGGGGCGGCAGCCGTGACCGCGCGCAGGGTGGCCAGGGAGATGGGACTGTCTCCGATGGCCCTCTATCGGCACTTCGGAGGCATGGATAACCTGCTCGCCGTGGTGTGGAACCGCGGGTTCGCCATGCTCACGCCGAAGATGGAGAGCGCGAGACAGAGTTCCGGCGGAGGCGTCGAGGGTTTCTACCGTGCTCTCGAAGCCTATGCCCGCTTTGGCATCGCGCACCCGGGTCTCTATCAGTTCATGTTCTCCGCGGGGCCCCGCCCCGAGGAGTTCGGTCTCGAGAACCTGGGCTTCTCCTGCTTCGCCCGGCTCGAGGAGAACGTCGGCCAGCTGCGCGGATCCGTCTGCGGCTCCCGGGATTCGGAGGTGAAAGCCTGTGCGGTGCACGTTTGGTTCGTCATCCACGGACTCACCGTGCTTTGCATCTCGGGGCAGGCCACGAAGGTGAGTGGGCTCGAGCTCGAGGAACTCATCCGGATCACGTGCCGAAAAGCGGTCCATGGAGCCTGAAACCGCGACGCGCGGACAGCCGCGAAAACGCTGCCAACCCGAGGACTTTCTGCGGGCCGCGGTTGCCGTGCTCGATCGCGACGGGCAGGACAGGGTCACCGCCCGCAGCGTCGCGCAGGAAGCCGGGCGCTCCGCGATGGCCCTCTACCGCCACTACCGCTCGATGGACCACCTCGTGGCCGCGCTGTGGAACGAGTGCTTCGTGCGACTGCGGCAGCATACGGAACGCGCCTGTGCGGGCCTGGACGATCCCGCGGACGAGCTGCGCCAGCGCCTTCTGGCCTACCTGACCTTTGGTCGCGAACATCCCCATCTCTTCTGGTTCAGCATCTCCGCCCGACCGCGTCCGGAGCAGTTCGGCATGGAGAACCTGGGACGCTCCGGTCTCGCGCTGCTGATGAAGAACATCGACCGGGGAATCGCCGCGGGACGCTTTCGCGCGGACCTGGATCCGTTCCAAGCCACCTTGCACATCAGCTACGTCATGATCGGGATGACGACCTTCGTCGCCTCGCGGGCCCTCGTCGGACTGACGAGCGAGGACCCTTCAGTGCGCGCGCTGGACAGCGTGGACCACCTCCTGAGGGAATTCCTCCTTTCCTCCTAGCAGCCCGGATGACTTCTGCCAGGGGCCTGTAGCCCCAACCCTCCCGCGGGGCACGGCCGCGATCGCTCATCGAACTGGATCACGGCCGTTCGGTCGGCTATCGTCTCCAGATGCACGCGATGTTTCCGGACCCGGCAATCGTCCCCAAGGAGGGTGGGATGAAGAGGTTTCTGATCACCTTCGCAGCCGTCTTGGCCGCGCAGCTCTTCCTGGGCTTCGTGGCGTTTCTCGGAGCGTTCGCGGTCATGAGCGCCGCCGTGCTGGGCGCCAGCGGCAAACTGGCTGACGTTCCCGCCGAGGCCTTCTTGGTCCAGGAAGTGCGGGGAGAGACGCCCGAGTACGTGCCGCCGACACGCCTGCCCATGCCGAAGCATGCGCTCTGTCACACCGAGATTCTCGAGAACCTGGAGAAGGCGCGGGTCGACGATCGGATTCGCGGCGTCATCCTCAAGATCGACCTGCCCCAGGTCGGCTGGGGCAAGCTCCGCGAGCTCCGGGAGCGCGTACAACAGCTGCGCGATTCCGGCAAGCCGGTCTACGCCTACACGTCCTTCGCGACCAACAAGGCGCTCTACCTGGCTGCGGCCTGCGACTCGATCTACGTTCATCCTCGCGGGTTGCTCTTTCTGACCGGCCTGAGCGCGGAGCGTCTCTACGCGCGCCGGCTCCTCGATCAGCTGGACATCGAAACACAGGTCAGTCAGATCAAAGAGTACAAGTCGATGGCCGAAATGGTCATGCGCGAGGACATGTCGCCCGAGGTTCGCGAGAACATGCGCTGGGTCCTGGAGGATCTGTACGAGAACCTGCTGAACACGCTGGCGCGCGACCGCGGCGTGGATCGCGCGCACGTCGACGCGTGGTTCGACGCCTGCCAGTTCGATGCCGCCGAAGCCGAGGAGTTGGGGATCGTCGACCGCGTGCTCTTCTGGGAGGAGTTGGAGAACAGCTTGCGCCCGGCAGGTAAAGGCGAGTGGTTCGTGGAGGGGCGCGACTATGCCCGCGTGACGCGCGGCAAACTGGGTTTGCGCGGACAGAAGATCGCCGTGGTTCACGGCATGGGAACGATCACCGTCGGGGAGAGCGGCTGGGCGGCGCCGATGGGGATCACGATGGGCGACGAGACGATGGTGGCCGCGCTGCGCGAGGCGCTCGAGGACGAGGCGGTCGTGGGCGTCTTGCTGCGCCTCGACACCGGGGGCGGGCTCTCCAGCGCCAGCGACCGCATCGGCCGCATGGTGGCCGAGGTGGCCCGTGAGAAACCGGTGGTGGTCTCCATGGTGGACCTGACTGCCTCCGGGGGCTACATGGTGTCCTACCGCTGCGGCACATTGGTCGCGATGCCCACTTCGATCGTGGGCAGCATCGGTTCGATCAGCATGCAGGCCAACCTGGCCGGCCTGCTGGCGAAGCTCGGCATCACCGTCGACCGCGTGACCGTGGGGCCCCACGCGACGTTCCTGTCCGGTTTCGCCAGCATGTCGCCGGACGAGTTCGCGAGGTTCGACGAGGTCCACTGGCGCGGCTACGACAGCTGGGTCGCGGATGTCGCGCGCCACCGGGGCATGACCCCCGAGGAAGTCGATCGCCTTGCCCGCGGCCGCGTGTTCACCGGTCGTCAGGCGCTCGCGAACGGGCTCATCGACGAGCTCGGAGGCTTCGACGAGGCCCTCGCCCTGCTCAAGGAGCAGGCCGGTATCGATAGCGGCAGCGAGGTTTCCTACGTCCACCTGCCGCGAGAGAAGAACCTGCTCGAGCGGATCGCCGCCGGCGATATGATCCAGGTGCTCGCCGATCTGAGCGACCCCGACCAGAGTGCAGCCGCGCTGCGCGGCACGACGCGATTCTGGAAGCGCTGTCTCGAAGGGGACGACGCCCTGGCGATGACGTGGTGGCGCCTCTGACCCAGGGCCCACCCGAGATGAACGAGGCACGCCCATGACTCTGGGAAAGAAGATCCAGGATCTGCTTGCGCGCGTGGCCCGCGTCACGGCCGGCGGCGGCGAGAAAGCCATCCGGAAGCAGGTCGCCAGCGGCAAGCTCACCGCCCGGGATCGGATTCGCGCCATCCTCGACGAAGATTCCTTTCACGAGTACGACCTCTTCGTCGAGCACAAGTGCAAAGACTTCGGGATGGATGGCAAGCAGCTTGCCGGAGACGGCGTGATCACCGGCACGGGCACCATCGAGTCGTTCCCGGTGTGCATCTTCGCGCAGGATTTCACCGTGGCCGGCGGATCGTTGGGACTGATGCACGCCCGCAAGATCACCAAGATCATGGACCACGCCATGAAGCTGGGTGTGCCGCTGATCGGCATCAACGACTCGGGCGGTGCGCGCATCCAGGAGGGGGTCAATTCGCTCGCCGGCTATGGCGAGATCTTCTACCGCAATACGCTCGCGTCGGGCGTCATCCCGCAGATCTCGGTCATTCTGGGGCCGTGCGCCGGGGGCGCGGTCTACTCGCCGGCGCTGACCGACTTCGTCTTCGTGGTCGAAGGCATTTCGAAGATGTTCATCACCGGTCCGGAGGTGATCAAGACGGTGCTGGGCGAGGAGATCACCATGGAGGATCTCGGCGGCGCGCGCGTGCAGGCCGAGATCTCGGGGAACGCCCACTTCTACGCCGACAGCGAGGCCGAGTGCTTTGCACAGATCAAGCGGCTGGTCTCATTCATTCCGTGGAACAACCGGAAGAAGCCCAATCCGTTTCCGCCGCAGCCGCCGCGCACCGGGCAGTTGACTGCCCGGATCATTCCGGCGGAGGTCAATCAGCCGTTCGACGTCCGCGATCTCATCCGCACGATCAGCGATGACTCGGACTTCTTCGAGATCCAGGAGCACTGGGCGGCGAACATCGTCATCGGCTTCGCCCGCCTGCACGGGGAGACGGTCGGCATCGTCGGCAACCAGCCGCTCGTTCTGGCCGGCGTGCTCGACGTGGATGCCTCGGATAAGGCCGCCCGCTTCATCCGCTTCTGTGACGCGTTCAACATCCCGCTGGTCACGCTGGTCGACTTGCCCGGCTATCTGCCGGGAGCCGAGCAGGAACACGCCGGCGTGATCCGTCACGGCGCGAAGCTGCTCTACGCCTATAGCGAAGCCACCGTGCCGAAGGTGACCGTGATACTGCGCAAGGCGTATGGCGGCGGCTATATCGCCATGTGCTCCCGGCACCTGGGAGCCGACTTCGTCTTCGCCTGGCCGTCGGCGGAGATCGCCGTGATGGGTTCGGAAGGTGCGGCCAACATCATCTTCCGAAAGGAAATCGCCGCGGCCGACGATCCCGCGGCCATGCGCCAGCTGAAGATCCGCGAGTACTCAGAGAAGTTTGCGAATCCGTATATCGCGGCGGCCAATGGCCACATCGATGCCGTGATCCAGCCGGAAGAGACGCGTGATTACCTGATTCACGCCCTCGAGGTCTCGCAGCGCAAGAGCGAGGTGCGGCCCGAGCGCAAGCACGGTGTGCCACCATTCTAGAGAGGAACCGGCATGGATGCAGAAGATCTCGGACAGATTGACGATCCCGACAAGCTGTCCGCCGACCTGGCTCGACCCACCGACGCACGCGACAACCTCTGCGTGGATGGCACCACGTACCGCACCCAGCTACCCCCCAAGTTCCGCCGGCGCAAGCCGTACGTTCTGCACGACCAGCGCGAGGTACGCGCGCGCATCCCCGGAACCATCGTGCGCCTGCTGGTGCGGCCGGGACAGGAGGTCGAACGCGGGCGTCAGCTGCTCATCGTCGAGGCGATGAAGATGCAGAACGCTCTGCTGGCTCCGTGCGCGGGGCGCGTGAAAGCGATCCACGTAGAAGTCGGCCAGCGGGTTCCCAAGGGGACGCTGCTGGCGGAACTGCAATAGATGCTAACCGATCTCGAAGTTCAAGGTCAGCGCCACCGT
>JAUVTV010000163.1 GCA_030601305.1 Candidatus Eiseniibacteriota bacterium
GGGCGACACGCCTGCGTGGCGAGGCCTTCGTCGCGGGTTCTGGGATCCAGCGGGATAGATGCGGGGGCTGGGGGCATCCGGAGTCCCTGGCCCCCACCCCCTACGCCGAGACGACGGATGCGGACCTCATCGGCGCGCCCCTCGAGTCTCCGCGGCCATCAATTCCAGCATGGCGTGAACGAGCGCCGCGGAGTTGGCCGCCGCCACCTCGTAGAACCGCTCCAGATCCTCTGCCGCCGCATCGTCGGCGGAGTCGCTCAAACTGCGGATGACGATGAACGGCGTGTTCGTCTGGTAGCAGACTTGGGCCACCGCCGAACCCTCCATCTCGACGGCGACGGCCGAGAGGCGCTCGCGCAGCTCCGCGCGCTTACGCTGCGAGGCGACGAAGCTGTCGCCGCTCGCGATGATCCCCTCGGCGAGTTGCGGGCGCCGCTCCCCCTGGCTGGTGGATATCGTCACCAGCGCCGCGCGCTCGGCGGCGGCGATCGCATGCGCGCGCAGGCGATCATCCGTGGGGAAGCGAATCGGGTTGGCCTCGCCCGTGGACGGATTGCGCGTCGCCATCGCCTGCGGACCGTCGGGCGTCAGGGCAACGAAATCGTGGTGCACAACGGCGGTGGCAACCACGATGTCGCCCGGCAGGAGCCGGTCGTCGAGGCCGCCGGCGATGCCGGTGAAGATCACCTCGCGGGGCGCGTAGTGCTCGATGAGGAGCGCGGTCGCGACCGCCGCGTTGACCTTGCCGATCCCGGTGCGCGCGAGGACCACGTCGCGGCCGGCCAGCGTGCCGGTGGTGAAGGCGACGCCCAAGTGGTTCTCGGTTCGCCTTCCCTCCATCGCTTCCTCGAGCAGCACCACCTCCGCGTCGAAGGCACCTAGGATGGCCGTGACGCCCGCCGGCGGATCTCCGGCGCACGCGGTGCAGATGGCGAGCATCGCCGCGCAGGCGAGCAGCATCCGTGCGTGCGGGGCCGTCAACTGGTGCGGCGTTTTCGGGTGAGCCATGGGCACCTCCGTACGGCGGGATCTCCGGCCGAGATGCTACCAGTCGGAAACTCTGGCCCAGATGCTACCAGAAGGTCCACTGCTGGGTCTTGAGCACGTAGAGCCCGCGCCCCAGGTTGGTCACCCCATGGGCCAGGATGCAGGTGAAGAGATCTCGCCGCCATACCAGCAGTCCGCCGTAGATGAGGCCGGCGGCGACCCCCACCACCCAGCGATGGTGCTCAATGCCGAAGGCACCCACCACGACCGCAAACGAGAGCAGGCGGAAGGTTCCGAGGGCCACGCGTTCGAAGTTGGAGTCGATCAGGAAGCGCATCAGGAAACTGCGCCAGAAGAGTTCCTCCATCACCGGCACCACCACGCTCGCCCCGAAGAGGCGCACGGCGATCACCCCCACGAGCGCGCCTCCCGTCAGGCCGAAGGCGTGGGGATCAAAGCCCGTGGATTCCCCCAACATCAAGGGAGCCAGCAGATCTTCCGGAGCCACCCAGATCACCAGGGCGAGGGTTCCGGCGACCAGGCCGATCACCCAATTGGCGACTGAGCCCCCCCACCCCAGCTCAGGGTAGCGGCGACGGAAGGCCACCAGCATCGCCCCCACCACCACTGTCTTGGCCGCGTACCAGAGGTGGGCCGCCCCCGGCCACAGCCCCGCAACGTAGGTCAGGGCCACGAAGGTCACGAAGGGGGTGACGTATGGGAACCAGGATGCCCGGACGATTCGCTCTACACGATTCATGATCTGCGACAGTAACTCACGCGGCCCAACTGTGGCTAGCGCCGCCGCCTGCCCGCCAGTGCGATGTCGCCCCGGCCTGCCAGCCCGCGGCCGCTTGACCCATTGCGGGAGGGTGCCTATGTTGCCGCACGTGAGCACGCTTCGCGAAACCGACCTGTACGCGCCGATCCGCGCGCACCTCGCCTCCCTCGGCTACACCGTGCGCGCCGAGGTGGATCACTGCGACATCACGGCCACTCGCGGCGACGAACTCCTCGTCATCGAGATGAAGCGTCACTTGAGCATCGATCTCCTCATCCAGGCCACCGAACGCCAGCGGATCACCGACTCGGTCTACGTGGCAGTCCCCCAGCCGAGCAAGGCCTATCCGCGCGGGCGCTGGCGGGATGCCCAGCGGTTGCTGCGGCGTCTCGCGTTGGGCCTCATCGTCGTCGACCTCGGTGTGCGGCCTGCGTGCGTCGAGGTGGTCTTCCATCCCCTGCCGGCCCAACGGCAGAAGCTGAAGCGGCGAAAGCGCGCGGTGCTGCGCGAGATATCCGCGCGATCGTACGACGGCAACGAAGGGGGTTCCACGGGCCGGAAGCTGATGACCGGCTACCGCGAGAACGCCATTCGCATCGCCTATCTCCTGAGGCAACTCGGGCCGCAGGCACCCCGCGACCTGCGCGCTTTGGGCACGGGAGAGAAAACCCTCTCGATTCTGAGCAACAACTACTACGGCTGGTTCGAGCGGGTCGATCGCGGCATCTACGCCCTCACGCGGCAGGGCCGCAAGGAACTGAAGGCCTACCCGGAGGTGGTCGCCCGGCTCGCCAAGCTGTTATGATGTGCCGCTGACCCAGGGGGCGGGAGACAAGGGAGACCGGCGATGACACGGAGGTAAACGGTCGCGTGCTCTTCAACTCGCTGGTCTTCGTCGGCTTCTTCATTGTCGTCTACGGCCTGTACCTCCTCGTCGCCAGGCGGCTCCGCCTGCAGAACGTGCTACTCCTCGTGGCAAGCTACGTCTTCTACGGCTACTGGGACTGGCGCTTTCTTTCGCTGATTGCGATCTCCACGCTGACCGACTTCATCATCGGCCGCGCGCTCGGGCGCCAAGGCGAAGGCCCGGAGGCGTTCCGGCGCCGCAAGCTGCTGCTCGCGACCTCGATGGTCGTCAACCTTTCGCTCCTCGGGTTCTTCAAGTACTTCGGCTTCTTCGCGGATTCGTTCGTGAAGGTCATGCACGCGTTCGGTTTCCAGGCGGATGCAATCACGCTGAACATCATCCTGCCCGTCGGCATCAGCTTCTACACGTTCCAGACGATGAGCTACACGATCGACGTCTACCGCCGCCGCCTCGAGCCGACCGACAACCTGCTGGACTTCGCCGTCTTCGTGGCCTTCTTCCCGCAGCTCGTCGCCGGCCCCATCGAGCGCGCGCGCAATCTCCTGCCTCAGGTGATGAAGCGGCGGCGCATCACGGCCCAGCAGATCAACGCAGGGCTCTATCTCGTCCTGTGGGGCTACTTCAAGAAGGTCGTCATCGCCGACAACGTTGGGAAGATCGCCGATACGGTCTTTGCCGCCCACGGCGAGTACGCAGGATTGGATGTGATCATCGCCGTGCTCGCGTTCTCGGTACAGATCTACGGGGATTTTTCGGGCTACTCCGACATCGCCCGCGGCATCGCGCGCCTCATGGGCTTCGAACTCATGGTCAACTTCCGCCTTCCCTACTTCGCGCTCAGTCCCTCCGACTTCTGGCGCCGCTGGCACATCTCGCTCTCGTCCTGGCTGCGCGACTACCTCTACATCCCGCTGGGGGGCAACCGCGGCGGCGCGCTTCGCACGCAGTGCAACCTGCTGGTGACCATGCTCCTGGGCGGCCTGTGGCACGGCGCCGCCTGGCCGTTCGTCATCTGGGGAGCGTTTCACGGCGTGATCCTCATCCTCTACCGGATCTTCGATCGTCGCCCGTGCGACGAGGATCCCTGGAACGGGCGGCATCCGGTGGCGTTGGTGGTGGCCAAGATGCTGCTCATGTCGTGTCTCACGCTCGTCGGATGGTTGATCTTCCGCTCGACGTCGGTCGCCCAGATGGGGCAGATGCTGGGGAGTCTCTCGCTGGCGACGTCGCCGAGCACGAGCGGCTTTCTCGCCACGCTCGTCTTCTTCACCGCGCCGCTCGTCATCGTGCAAGTGTGGCAGTACGTGACACGCGACCTGCTGGTTCTGACCAAGCTGCCGGTTTCGGCTCGCGTGCCGATCTACGCGTTCCTGTTCGTGTGGATCCTCATCTTCGGTGTTCGCGAGTCACTGGAGTTCATCTACTTCCAATTCTAGGAGTGGGCATGTCGACACGAGGGTGGCTGACGCGCGAGGTGATCGCCCCCAGCAGCAAAGGCGCCGTGCTGGCCACGGTTCTGGGGACCCTGATCGTCGTGCTCTTGGTCAACCTCGTCGCGCTTCTCTACCTCGATCGCCACACGGCCAACCTGGGCTACTGGCTGGTCGAGAAGAAGTGGGAGATCCTGCAGAACCTGCCGGGGCCGGTCGACTGGCTGGTGCTCGGCGACTCGAGCGGCAACCAGGGCATCGTGCCGGCGGAGTTGACGCGTGCATTGGGAGGCGATGCGGTCAACCTGTGCACGATCGGGGGCGTCTCGGCCATCGAAGACACCTGGCTGCTGGAGACCTATCTCGAACGCTTCCCGCCTCCGCGGGGCGTGCTGATCGTCCACTCCTACGACACCTGGTGTCGCGAATCCGAGCCGGTCTTCCTGGCTCACATTCCTCTGACGTGGGGATTCTGGAACCGGCTGACGCCGCCACT
>JAUVTV010000050.1 GCA_030601305.1 Candidatus Eiseniibacteriota bacterium
TTCTCGGAACGGTAGATCACCTCGAGCCCGGCGCTGCCGAAGCGCCGCGCGGCGCTCAACGAGGGCGAATTCCCCTCCAGGACGGCATTCCCCATCCACGACTCGACGGTCCACTGATCGCTGTCATCGAGGACCCCGGCCACATTCAGGCCGAAGTCGCGCGTGTTCATCTTGTTGACCTCGTCACGCACGGCGAGGCCCACGTTCCCGAAACCAAGCAATCGTGCCGACGGCGCGTCCTCAATGAAGCTGGGGGAAATCCCCTCCCGTTGCATGGCCCACTGGATCACGGATGCCCCGGCCGAAGAGAGGGTGACGGCAGCGGCCACCCCGCAGAGCAGAAAAGCGCGAACGGCTCCCTGGCATCGGTTGCGCCTCAGCGGAAGCATGCTCACCGGCAACCTCCTGTTGGCCCCCCCGGTCGGGCCAGCCTATTGGCCATCCTCTTCCCCTTGGGTCTTCGGCTGGAAGACGAGAATCTGGGGTTCGCTGCCCCAGTGGGTGCTCGACGAGGCGTCGAAGATGGCGAGTGTGAAGTAGTATTGGGACCCCGATTCGGGTTCGAAGATCACGTCCTGCAGCGGCACACCGGTGTTCAGGACGCGCGCGACCTCGAGCGTCCAAATGCGCTGTTCCCCATCCCAGTTGCCCTTGCCGCGAACATCGGAGCGGCTTCCGGACGGGTAGGTGAGCATGTACCCGGGGACCATGTCTCCGTTGGCCCAAAGGCGCGGATCGGGGACGATCGTTTCGTTCAGCGTGTCGCACGTCGCGAACTTCGCGTAATTCACGCGGGGGTTTTCACGCCACAGATAGTCGGGTGAGACCCCGTTGTTGGGACGACACAGCTCGCCAAAGCGATTGCGGCAGCTCGACGGATCGGCGGGATCGGAGAAGTCATCGTCCCGCCGCCGATAGGTGTACCTCGGCAGACCGGACCCGGGATCGAAGTTGGGACGATAGCCGGGCGAACCCTCGTCGGGGAGGATGCCTGCCTGGCGATCGATATACATGTCGTCCAGATAGCCGGGCGAGCCTTCTGGCGGGTCGTCGGGGGGGACTTCAGGGTTGAAGATGTTGCGGATGGGGTTCGTACGACCGGCGAGCCAGTACCAGAGATCCAGCCGTCCGCTGGCGAGCGGCCCGAAGGAGGGGGCCGGTCCGGGGTGACACGCCACCTGGCAGCCGACATCCGTGTACGTACCCGCGGCCCCCGACGTGGGAGCGACTTCAAAGGTGATGGCGACCTTGTCGTCGTCCAGGCCCTGCCACCACCAGGCGGTGGTCGCCAGGCTGTCCTGACAGCCGCGACGATACAGGCTGTCACAAACCGTCTCCCCTCCCACCTCCGCGCAACTCAAGATCGGCTCGGACAATGTGGGACCGACATAAATGAAGACATCCTTCCACACGTCCGGGAAATCATCGGTCCACTCGACGAGCAGGTAGAGGTGGTCGTCGGTGTAGACCGCCTTCATCGACGCGTACATCGGCGACCCGGGGTTACCGAACCCGTTCTCGGCGGACAGCCGGATCTGCGTGAAGGGCCGGTCCGGGGAGAACTCGCTCCCCCACTCCTGATCGATGCGCACGCCGTCGAGCAGGATGAGACTGCGCTCGAACGCCTCGGGCGACTGATAGAAGGCCGTGATGACGTTCGTGCTGGATTCCTCGGGCAGGGGGGGAAGCTCATCGCTGCAGCCCGCCCAGAGAGCCGTGAGGGCCACGACGAGGACGCCGAGTGCCCGGCCGGCTCGCATGTGCCGAGCAGAGGTCCGAATCGGATGGCAACCGCCGCGGTTGGTCTTGGAGATCAAGCGTGCGTGGGACCCAAATCCAGTGCCCTTCACCCTCTAGCCTCCTGACACCCCATACCCCCCCCCACCGGCGGCAGTGCCTGCCGGAGAACGGAAGCAAATCTTTCAGTACGCTAGGCGTCTCTCCCGCTAGTGTCAAGCCGAGAGTGCGCCTTACGCGTCCCAGACCACCTCCGGATAGGCCGCGAGCAGGTCTCGGAATGCGCTACGGATGCGCTCCAGTCCCTCCACTGTATGGGACTCGAAACGCAGCACGAGGACCGGCTGGGTATTCGACGCCCTCAGCAGTCCCCAGCCGTCTTCGAACACGGCGCGCACACCATCGATCGTGATCACCTCGTGCCGTTCGGCCAACCGGCGGGTGACCTCGCTCACGACCCGGAACTTGGCCTCGTCGCTACACCTGATGCGCACCTCGGGGCTGTTGACGTACTGCGGCAGCGCATCGACCATCGCACCCAGCGGCTCGCCCGCCCGAGCCAGGATGCCCGCCATGCGCGCGGCGCCGTAGATGGCGTCATCGAAGCCCAGGTAGCCCTCTTCGAAGAACATGTGCCCCGACATTTCGCCGGCCAGCGGGATGGCGTCGGCCTTCATCTTCGCCTTGAGCAACGAGTGGCCGGTCTTCCACATCACGGGCGTGCCGCCCCGCTTGCGGATCTCCTCCTCCAAGGCCTGGGAGCACTTGACGTCGAACAGGATCTTGGCTCCCGGAAGCCTCGCGAGCAGATCGCGCGCGTAGATCGCCAGGATCTGGTCCCCAAACAGCATGCGTCCGCGTTCGTCGATCAGGCCGATGCGGTCGGAATCGCCGTCGAAGCCGACGCCCAGATCGGCTCCCGCGCCGAGCACCTTGTCCGTGAGATCGCGCATGTACTCGGGCACCGTCGGATCCGGCAGATGGTTGGGGAAGCGGCCGTCGGGCTCGCAGTAGAGGCGCGTCACCTGGTGGCCGAGATCCTCCAGGATTTGCGGACCGATGAGGCCGCCGGTTCCGTTGCCGGCATCGACCACGATCTTCAGCGGGCGCTGCGGCGCGCACCGCTCGTGAACCATCTGGCGGTACTGCGGCAGGACGTCGCGCTCTTCGCGGGACCCTTGGCCCGCGTCGAAATCGCCGCGGGCGATTTGACCGGCCATGTCGCGGATCTCGTCGCCCCAGATGGGCGCGGTGCCGCGGCACAACTTGAAACCGTTGTATTCGATCGGGTTGTGGCTGCCAGTGATCACCACACCGCCGCCGGCCCCCGTTTCGAGGATCGCGTAGTAGAGTACCGGGGTCGGCACCACGCCGATATCCAGAAGACCCATCCCCGTCGCCAGGATCCCCTCGGAAACCCGCTCCGCAAGACGCGGCGAGCTCTCGCGGACGTCGCGGCCGATGCACAGCGTGCGCGCGCCCTCGCGCGCGAGGCGCGTACCCAGCGCCCGGCCCACGGAGAAGGCAACCTCGTCAGTGAGGTCTCGCGCGGCGATCCCGCGGATGTCGTACTCGCGGAAAATGGCCTTGTTCATGGTGCGGCTGACTCCTCTCTCTCGGGTGCGCGCGCGCCCCCGCCTCGGCGGAGGCCGGGCTAGGGGGCCGCCGATTCCGTGCGCCGCATGCGCAGATAGGCTTCGATGAAACCATTCAGGTCACCGTCCAGCACGCCTTGAGCGTTGCCCACCTCGAAGCCGGTGCGGTGATCCTTGACCATCGTGTAGGGATGGAGCACGTAGGAGCGGATCTGCGAACCCCAGGCGATCTCCTTCTTGGAGGCTTCGCGGGCTCGCGTCTTCTTCAGCTCTTCCTGCTGCCGATGGTGATGGAGTCGCGCGTAGAGCACCTTCATCGCCATCTCGCGGTTGCGGTGCTGCGAGCGCTCGGCCTGACATTGCACGACGATCCCGGTCGGCAGATGCGTGATGCGCACCGCCGACTCGGTCTTGTTGACGTGCTGACCGCCTGCGCCGCTTGCCCGATAGCGATCGATGCGCAGCTCGTCGTCGCGAATCTCGATCTCGCCGAGATCCTCCACCTCGGGGTAGACGAACACCGAGGCAAACGAGGTGTGACGTCGCTGGTTGAAATCGAAGGGCGAAATGCGCACCAGGCGGTGCACACCGATCTCTGCGCTCAGGTAGCCGTAGGCGAAGGGGCCGCGCACCTCGATCGTGGCATCCTTGATGCCCGCCTCGTCCCCTTCCTGCAAGTCGAGCACGCGGGCCTCGAAACCGTTGTGCTCGAGCCAGCGGAGATACATGCGGTGCAACATGAGGGCCCAGTCCTGCGACTCGGTCCCTCCCGCGCCGGGGTGAATGGACACGATGGCATCGCAGCGATCGTGCTCACCGCCCAGGTAGGTCCGCAGCTCGAAACGCTCGAGTTCTTCGCGGAGAGCGCGCAGCGCGACCAGCTGCTCCTCTTCAAACGCCTCGTCGCTCTCTTCGCGGGCGAGCGACACGAGATCGCGCAGATCGTCGGTGCGCTCTCGCAGTGCGGCCCAGTCCGCCACCGTGTGCTTCAGGGTGCTGAGCTCGCCCATCACACGAGCGGCTTCCTCGGGCTTGTCCCAGAATCCGGGGGCCGCGATGCTCTTTTCGAGGGCCGCCAGCTCGGCCTCCTGGCGGTCCAAGTCAAAGGAACCCCCGCAAGTGGGTCACCTTCTCGTCACAGGCGCGCAAGATTCGATCGGTCTCCGGATTCATCCTGTCACTCACCCCCACCCACACGGGTCATCAAGCGCTTCAACAGCTGGCCGGCGCGCCTCTCGAGCGCCGCCAGGTCCCCGTCATTGGCGAGGACGATCCGGGCGATGTGGCGCCGCTCGGCGTCACTCGCCTGGCGCGCCATGCGTCGCCGGATATCCGCCGGCCGCAGGCCGCGCTGCGTGAGGCGCGCGAACCGGGTCCTCTCCGAGGCCTCGACGACCACGACGAGGTCGCACCAGTCGGGCACGCCCGCTTCGACAAGCAGTGGAATCTCGACGAGGACGATAGCAGTCCCGCCACGCCGCTTCAAGGATCGCACCCGCCGCGCAAGTCGTTCGCGCACGATCGGATGGAGAATTCGCTCGAGACGGGCGAGCTCCCGGGCGTGCGTGAAGACCCGGCGCGCCAGGCGCCCCCGGTCGAGGCGTCCGTGTTCGTCGAGCAGCCCGCGGCCGAAGCGCGCGACGATCTCGCGCCGCAGCTCCAAGTTCTGCGCCAAGAGCCCGCGGACGATGCGGTCCGCGTCGACGTGCACCACACCCGCCCGCCGCTTGAGGATGCGGCAGAGATGGGACTTGCCCGACCCGATGCCGCCGGTCACGCAGACCGCGAGGGGCAGACCTCTCGTTCTTCTTCTAGGCATGGGCGTCGTACCACGTGCGCCCGGCGCCGGTCGCGACGACCAGTGGCACCTCGAGTTCGAGGACCGAGCTCATCTCACGCTGGACGTCGCGGGTGAGCGCGTCCACCTCACCTGCGGGCACCTCGAAGACTAGCTCGTCGTGAACCTGGAGGAGCAGCCGGGTGCGCGACCTGGATGCGCCCAGCAGTGCGTGTAGGCGCACCATGGCGAGCTTGATCAAATCGGCGGCGGAGCCCTGGACCGGCGTGTTGACCGCCATGCGTTCGGCGGCGGCGCGGGCCTGGTGGCGCGACGATTGAAGATCGGGCAGGTAGCGCCGGCGCCCGAGGATCGTCTCGGCGTAGCCGCGCGATCGGGCCTGGGCGACACAGCGATCGACGTAGGCCTTCACCCCGGGCAGCTTCTCGAAGTACTCGGCGATGAAGCGCGAAGCCTCCTTGACCGCAATGCCCTGCTCCCGCGCCAGACGCTGCGCGCCCATGCCGTACAGAACGCCGAAGTTGACGACCTTGGCCCGCGCCCGCATGGCCGGATCGACCGCCACCTCCTCCACCCCGAAGACGCGAGATGCGGTCGCCCGATGGATATCGGCCCCCTGGCGGAATGCCTGCCGCAGGTACTCGTCCCCGGAGAGGTGGGCCAGGAGACGCAACTCGATCTGTGAGTAGTCCGCCGACAGCAGCCGGAAACCGCGCGGTGCGACGAAGGCCTTGCGGATCTCGCGCCCCAGCGGGGTGCGAATGGGGATGTTCTGCAGATTGGGATCCGACGAGCTGAGGCGCCCGGTGGCGGTCACGGTCTGATGGAAGCTCGCGTGCACGCGCCCCGTGCCGGCGTCGACCATGCGGGGCAGCGCCTCCACGTACGTGCTGCGCAGCTTCGTCACCTGACGGTAGTCGAGGATCTTCCGCGGCAGGGGATGCAGGGTGGACAGCTCCTCGAGCACCTCCCGGCCGGTCGAGTAACCGGTCTTCGTGCGGCGCGTCGGCGTGAGTTTCAGCTTCTCGAAGAGGATGACCTGAAGCTGCTTCGGCGAATTGACATTGAACTCCTCGCCGGCCAGCTTGCGGATCTCGTGCACCTGCCGCTCCATCTCGGCCGCGAGCGTCGTGCCCATCGCCTCGAGGAGCGCCACATCAAGCTTGATCCCGGCGGATTCCATGGCGGCCAGCACCGGCAGGAGCGGCATCTCCACGTCCCGGTAGAGCTCTGACGCGCTCACATCGCGAAGGAGGCGCTCCAGCCGTGGTTTGAGGCGCACGACCGCATCCGCATCCTCACAGGCGTACGGTCCAGCCTGCGCGATCTCCACCGCCGCCATCGAACGTCGGTTCTTCCCCTCGCCGATGAGGCTTTCAATGGGAACCTTGCAGTGACCGAGGAGCTCCGCGGAAACCGCGTCCAGCTTGTGGCGCGCATCGGGATCGCGGAGGTAAGAAGCAACCCGGGTATCCCGCAGCGGCCCCGTCACCTCGAAGCCATGCCGCCTGAGAACGTGGAGGTCGAACTTGAGGTTGTGCCCCGCTTTGACCAGCGTGGGATCCGCGAGCAGCGGTTCCAGCCGGCGCACGACCCCATCCAAGGGCAGGTTCCCGCCGGCGTCGTGCCCGATCGGCACGTACCAGGCGCGCCCGGGTTCCCAGCCAAAGCTGATGCCCACCAAGGGGGTGGTGCGCCAATCCAGATCGCCGGTCTGGGTGTCGAGCGCGAAGAACGTCTCGTCTCCCCGCTCGCGAGGAAAGGAGGAGAGTGCGCGGTCCAGCGCCTCGAGATCGGTCAGCGTGACGTAGTGCGCATCCCAACCGTCCGCGATCTCCACGCGCCCGCCCGTCGTGACGGGAGGCTCGGCGTCGCCGGCGGCACCGGCTGCCGGCGCGTCCAAGAGCGAACCCTGCCGGGGTGCAGCACGCGGCGCAAAGATCCTCGTGACCAGGCTGTGGAGCTCGTGCTCCTCCAGGAAGGTGCGCAGCTCCTCGCGCTCCGTGACCTTGGGAACCCGCAACCGATCCGGGTCGAACTCGAGCAGATCGGTCCGCAGCCGCACCAGCTCCCGGCTGAGGAGCGCGTCGTCGCGGCCGGCCTCCAGCTTCGTGCGTGTTCCGACCGGCGTCACCTCCGCAAGGTGCGCGTAGATCGCATCGAGGTCGTCGTGCGCCTGCAGCAGGAGGGCGGCCGTCTTCGGTCCGATACCTCGGACGCCCGGTATGTTGTCCGAGCTGTCGCCGGAGAGTGCCAGAAAGTCGACGAACTGCTCGGGAGAGACGCCCCACTTCTCGACCACGTCCTCCGGACGGATCCAGCGCGCGGGCTCGCGTCCGCGGGCCGGGACGTACTGCGCGATCTGCGACCCGATGAGCTGCGAGAAGTCCTTGTCGGCGGAGACGATCACGATCTCCCACCCGGCCCGGGCACCCTGGGTGGCCAGCGATCCGATCAGGTCGTCGGCTTCCACGCCCTCCACTTGCAAGGAACAGATGCCCATCGCCTCCACCCCTCGTTGCACGAGCGGGAACTGCTCCACCAGCTCCGGGGGAGTCTCCGGACGGTTCGCCTTATACGACGGATAGCGCTCGTGGCGGAAGGTGGGGCCCTCGCTGTCGAACGCCACGGCGAGGTGTCGCGCGCCCTCGTTGCGCAGGAGGGCCAGCAGCGTGCTGATGAACCCGAAGAGCGCCCCCACGTGATGGCCCCGCGAGGTCGTCAGAGGGCGCCGCAGAAGGGCGAAGTACGCGCGGAAGATGAGCCCCGACCCGTCGACCAGATAGACGCGGCGCATCTTGCGCTCATCCCCTTGGCCGGATGCTGCGGTCATCGTCGTCCCGTTCGTGGCTCTCGATAGAGACCTTCGTGCTCGATCAGTTCGAGGACGGGCGCGGGAATCAGGTGACGCACGCTGCCGCCGCGGGCGACGCGCTCTCGAATCTGCGTGGAGGAGACATCGATCAACGGCCCCTCGACGAAGCGCGCCGCGGCCATGACCCAGTCGGGCACCGCGCCCACCGGATTGCGGCCGGCCATCTCGCGCCGGTAGACGGCGAGGTGGCAGAGCGCGACGATTCGCTCCGGGTCCTTCCACGTGCACAAGTCCACCAGGCTGTCCTCACCCAAGAGGAGCCAGAGCGCCTCCGGCTTCTGCTCGGCGTGCAGCGCGGCGAGGGTGTCGACCGTGTAGGAAACGGTGTCGCGGTCGCGTTCCATGGCGGAAGCGCCCAAGCGGGCATCTCCTTCGATCGCGAGTTCCACCATGCGCAGACGGTGGTCGAAGGGCGTCAGCGGCGAGTCCAACTTGTGCGGCGGCAGGAAGGCCGGAACGAACAGCACACGTTGCAGGTCGAGAGCCGACGCACACTGATCGGCCAGCACCAGGTGCCCCACGTGCGGGGGATCGAACGTTCCTCCCAGCACACCCAGCTTCACGATGCCCCTCCCTACCGGGGAAGCGAATCCAGCTTGCGGCGAGCGCGCCGCCGGATTGCCTTCCCGTCCTTGAAACGCCCCGGGTCCTCGCCCAAGTGCGCGAGCAGGTCGGCGTAGGCCTCGCGCGCCTCCTCCCAGCGTTTCTCCTTCTCGTAGGTACGCCCGACGCCGTCCCACGCCTGCGCCGTGGTCGGGGCTTCGCGCCAGCGATCCAGCGATTTCTGGAAATAGCGCCGCGCCGCGCCCGGGCGGCCGAGGCGGAAGTACGTACGGCCGTTCAGGTAGTCCTTCTCGGCCAGCGTTCGCAGCGCAACGTCGATCGCTTCCTCGGCTTCCCGGCGGTGCGATCCCTCCGGGAAACGGCGCAGGTAGCTGCGCAGGGTGCGGATGGCCTCCTCGGCCGGCTCGGAGTCGAGGGGCGGGCTGCGCATGCTCAAGTACCAGGAGTAGGCCAGCTCGAACCAGGCATCTTCGGAGTAGGTGCTCTGCGGAAACGCGTCCAGTAGCTCGAGAAACGCCTGGCGGGCGAGGATGTGCTCGCCGCGGGCCTGGTGCGCCTTCCCCAGGTAGTGGAGGGCGTCGTCCACGTACTGGCTCCCAGGGTGCCGCCGCTCGAAGTCCTCGAGCAGCTCGATCGCCCGCAGGTGGCGCCCCTTCTCGTAGGCCTCGCGTCCGCGCTGGAAATCGCCCCGTGCACCGGGGGCCGCCACCGGTGAGGGCGAGGAGGAGCAGGAAATCAGCAGGCTGCACACCGCCATGAGCGCCCCGCAGGCCAAGGCGGCCGATGCGCGGATCCTCCGCGTCCTTTCGATGCCGAGACACACCGCGCGCATGCTTCCGACCGTTCCCAGGGCTGCTATTTCTGGTTCTCGTAGAAGAGGTAGACCAAGCCGGCAACGATGGCCGCCACCAAGACCGGTTCGATGATCCGATGCACCGAGGTCGTCGGCGGCTGCATGATCGGGAAAGGATAGCCCTGTCCCTCGAGGTACGGGCGCACCCACCCGGGAAACTCGTCGAAGCTCACGCGATCGCTCTCGGCCACGTCTGCGACGCGATGCCCGGGTTCCGAGACATGCGTCGCGCGCACGCGGACGCTCGCGATGCGCCCGTAGCTGCGGGGTCCGATCAGCCAGCTCCGCTTGGCCCACGGATAGGAGACGCCGAACTCCACGATGCGGTACATCAGCACCTCGCCGGATTCCGGCAGCGTGACTTCCGCTGCGGCCGCCGGCAACTCGCCGGTCGCCGGTTGCGTTGCCGGGCCTCCGGCGGCGGCATCCCCATCCGCCGGCTGGGCATCACCGTCAGCGGCCTGATCCGCATCCTCTTCACGGTCTCCGAGTTCTCCGGGGGCTTCGTCATCCGACCCTTCGCGCCCGGCCTCCTCCTTATCCTCCTCCGACGGCTCCCGATCCTCCGCGAAGATGTCGTCGTCCTCGGCATCCGGGTCGCGGATCCCGGTCTCTACCGGTTCGGATCCACCGGTCGGTTGCACCGGCGGGGCGGCCTTCTCCCCGCCGACTGCGCCGGTCGGTACCGGCGGGCGCGCCACGGGACTCGAGACCGACTGAAGGGTGGGGCGCTGCACCGCGTAGCCCCGATGGCGGAGTTCCTTGGCCAAGAGGAGCTCGAAGAGCCAGTTCGCCCGATGGTCGGTTTCGGGTACGAGATGGATGTCGCTGCCGGTCGGGAGGTCGAGTTGCTCGACGATCTCGCGGGCCACCTCGCCGCCCAGTCGCTCGACGAGCGTGAGATGGTCTTCGTGTTCCTGCGCTGCGGAGGAACATGCCAGCAGGGCCACCGCGAGAGATCCCAAGAACGCACGGCCGGCGGGCAAGCCGGGGCGACGATGCCGCGTGGACCCTCTCACAGACCTCCCTCCCAGGCTCCGCCGGATGCTCCCGCGTGAGGCGGAGCGGTGTCGGCCGGGAGCGGTCCCCGGGGAACGGCCACCAGGTCATACGCACCCGTTCCGACGATTCTTGCGGCCACAAGGTCACCCGGCTCGGGCAATTGCCCCCGAGGCGGGCGGGGCACAGCCTTCAAGTAGACGACCCCATCGATCTCGGGGGCCTCCCCGTAGCTGCGACCCACCGCGAAACCCTTCTGCGGCTGGACTCCTTCGACGAGCACGTCCGTCTCCGTTCCCTTGCGGCGCACCTGGAGCGTACGTGCGATGTCCCTCTGAAGCGCCAGAACCTCATCTCTCCGCAACTCGGCCTCGGCGCGCGTATTAGCGCCCCGCAGCGAGGCCGAGCGCGTTCCATCTTCGGGACTGTAGGCAAACGCTCCAAGGCGGTCAAAGGGAAATTCCCGCAGGAACATCAGCAGTTCCGCAAACTCCCGCGGTCCCTCTCCCGGGTGCCCGGTCATGACCGTCGTGCGCAGGATGACCCCCGGAATGCGCGAACGCAGGCGCTCGACGAGACGCCGAATGCGCACGCCCCCACGGCCCCGGCCCATGGCGGCCAGGACGCCGTCGGCAACGTGCTGAATCGGCACGTCCACATACGCCACCAGCGGTCCCCCCTCGGCGAACACCGTGATCAGCGAATCGGACCAGCCGTCCGGATAGGTGTACAACACACGAATCCAATCGGGTCCCGCGCAATCAGCGAGCCGGCGCAGGAGCTGGCTCAAGTTCACCCCCGCGCCGAGATCGCGTCCGTAGGAAGTCGAGTCCTGAGCCACCAGCACGACCTCGCGGACACCCTCGGCCGCCAGCTGCTCGACCTCGCGCACCACGGCCTCCGGGTCCCGGCTGCGAAGGGGCCCGCGCAGACGCGGGATGAGGCAAAAGGCGCAGCGGTGCCGGCACCCCTCGGCGATCTTCACGTAGGCGCTCTGCGGAGATCCCATCCGCACGCGCCCCGCCAGCCGGTCGGGGGGTTCGAACTCGCCGATGTGCACGCGGCCGGTCTCTCCGGCCAGGAGGGCGCGCAGCGTGGAGGCGAGTCGGGAGAGCTGCCCCGGCCCCACGAGGGCGTCCAGCTCGGGGATTTCGCGCAGCAGTGCCCGCCCGTGGCGTTCCGCCAGACAACCGGCCACGACGACGAACCGGTGCGTTCCCGCCGTCTTGCGCGCCGCCGCACGAAGGACCTCCTCGATCGATTCGCGCTGCGCATCTTCGATGAAGGCGCAGGTGTTGATGACGAGGATCTCCGCGCGCTGCGGATCGTGCTCCAGCGTGAACCCCTCCGCTTCCAGGTGAGCCAGCAAGGTTTCGCTGTCGACCTGGTTCTTTGGACAGCCAAGACTGATCAGACAGACGCGGGGTTCAGTCGACATCGAGCAGCTCGTAGCCGTCGGGGATGGCGTACCGGAAGCGGTCTTCGGGCAGCGCGGACGGGAACTGCACATCGAGGAACGTGAAGCTCACGCGGTTGCCCTCCTCGTCCAGGTAGGCATAGCCGGCCGGCAGGCCGTCGGCGAGATCGATCTCCATCGTGAGGCTGCGCAGCCCCCAGCCGGGCCGCGCGCCAAGATGGATGCGGGCCAGTTCGCGCCCCCTCTCCGTGCGGTGCAGGACCGCCAGGGAATCGGCCCCCTGGCGGAGGCCCTCCCAGAACTGATCCCCCCATCCGGTGGTGTGTCCCCAAACCGCGCGGAGCACCTGTTTCTCCTCGGGAACGAAGGTCCAAACACGGTGCCCGTCGCACCCCACGCGGTGGCCCGCAGGCAGCGTGTAGGTGAGATCGAAGCGATGCTCATCGGCCAAGGTCATGCGCCCGAAGGCGGTGTCGGCCTCTCCGAACACGATCCACTCGTTCACCTGGACGAACTCGGCCTCGAACGCGGCGGAGGAGCGAAAGCGTCGAAAGAGCTCCTCGATCAGGGGCGCGGCGCGCATGCGTTCGGGGGCCGCGTCTTCCCCGCGGGGCACCGGCACCGCCGCCGTCATCGCGAACCCGACGGCGGCGCAGAGGAAGAGGAAGCGCGCTCGATGCGCGCGTCTCAGCTGCCCGCGTGACCTCAAGATGCCCCTCCCCGAACTAGCGACGGGAACCGCCGCCGGCTTCTGTCCTGCTGTGCTCCAGGTGGTCGGGCGGCACGAGCACGTCGCGGGCCCGGCTGCCGTCCGGCGGCCCGACGATCCCCTCCCGCTCGAGCATGTCCATCAACCGTCCCGCGCGCGTGTAGCCCACGCGGAGGCGTCGCTGCAACATGGAGGTCGATCCCTGCTGACCGGCGACGACGACGCGCAACGCCTCGTGGAAGAGAGGATCCTCGACGCCGCCGCGGTCCGCGAAGCCCTCTTCCTCCGAAGCTTCCGTCTCGAGCGGCTCGACCGCCGGGAACTGCCGCAGGTAATCGACCACCCTTTCGATCTCGCCGTCGCTCAGGAACGCCCCGTGGATGCGGTGCGCCTGAGCCTTGCCGGGCGGGATGAAGAGCATGTCGCCGCGTCCGAGGAGCGATTCGGCGCCGTTCATGTCGAGCACGGTGCGCGAATCGGTGCGCGAGGCCACCTGAAAGGCGATCCGCGCCGGGAAGTTGGCCTTGATCACGCCGGTGATCACATCGACCGAGGGGCGTTGCGTGGCGAGAACGAGATGGATCCCGACCGCGCGCGCCATCTGTGCCAGGCGCGCGATGGGCAGCTCGATCTCCGCCTGGTTCGAGATCATCAGGTCGGCCAGCTCGTCGCTGACGCCCGCGATGTACGGCATCGGGGCACGCGGTTCGGGATCGGTGCCCGCCGCGCGGCGTTGCTGGTCGGCCCGGATGCTGCGCTCCCCCACGCCGGCGAGCACGCGGTAGCGCCGTTCCATCTCCTTCGTGAGCCAGCGCAGTGCCCGTGCCGCCTCACGATTGTCGGTGACCACCGGTCGGGCCAGATGCGGGATGTCGTTGTAGGTGGTCAGCTCGAGCATCTTGGGATCGATCATCAGCAGGCGCAGCCGCTCCGGCGTGCAGTGCATGAGGAGCGAGACGATCAACGTGTTGAGGCAGACGCTCTTCCCCGACCCGGTCGTCCCCGCGACGAGCAGATGGGGCATCATCTCCAGCGACGCATGGAACGGGCGGCCGGCGACATCCTTGCCCAGCGCGATGGGCAGCGGATGCGGGGAATCCAGGAACTCGCGCGTGGCGACCACCTCCCTGAAGGAGATGAGCGCCGGTTCGCGGTTGGGGATCTCGACGCCGACCGCCGCCTTGCCGGGAATCGGCGCGAGCAGACGCACCCGCGGCGCGCGCAGCGCGAGGGCAAGATCGTCCTGGCGACTGACGATCTGGCTGATGGTCACCCCGACTCCCGGCGTGAACTCGTAGCGTGTGATCACCGGCCCGGGGTGGACCTCGCTCACCTCGCCCTCGATGCCGAAGCTGAGCAGGGTTTCCTTGAGGAGTTGCGCGTTGTGGTTGATCTCGCCGGAAGAGACGGCGCTCGTTGTGCCGGGAAGCCCCTCGAGGAGATCGAGCGGCACGCGCGCGAGCGCGTTCTTCTTGGGTGTCGGCACGTCGGCGCTGCCGCGGCGCTTGGCCCGGCCCTCCTCCGCGGAGCGCGCCCGCCCGGCGGCGACGCGGGCTCCCGGCAGCGCGGCGGGATCGGGCGACGCGACGATCTCGATCGGCTCCGCGGCGCGCTCGTCCCCGAACCGTCCGGTGGGGTCCGCCTCCCGCGCGAGCGCATCGGGCGGCTCACCCACACGGCTTCTCGCGAACAGCCGGCCCGGGGCCGCCCGCGCCCCGCGCATCACCAGCCTTCCGAGCCAGCTCGCGGCCGAGGCGACCAGAAAAACGAGGCCGCGGAACGCAAACCAGACGCCGCGCATCACGAGCCCCAGCAGCTTGAGCAACAGAAGCG
>JAUVTV010000045.1 GCA_030601305.1 Candidatus Eiseniibacteriota bacterium
CGCCCTTCTGAGGTTGGTGCTCGGTCATCGCCGCCTGATCACTCCTCCAATGCCGAGGTGCGCGATACGGACTCAAGCTGTTTTGCGAAACCAGTCGATCGTCAGCCGCAGCGCCGTTTCCACATCAACCTCTGGCTCCCAGTTCAGTTCCTTGCGCGCCAGGCGGATGTCCGGCTGACGAACCTTTGGATCGTCCTCGGGCAGCTTCTGAAACACCATCTTGCTCTGGCTCTTCGTCAGACGCACGATCGACTCGGCCATCTCCAACAGGGTCATCTCGTGCGGATTGCCGATGTTGACCGGTTCGTTGTAGTCCGATCTCAGCAGGGCATCCAGGCCCCGGATGAGATCCGTGATGTAGCCGAAGCTGCGCGTCTGCGTGCCGTCGCCGAAGATCGTCAGGTCCTCGTTCTGCAGCGCCTGGTTGATGAAAACGGGCACCGCCCGGCCGTCGTCACGCCGCATGCGCGGTCCGAACGTGTTGAAGATGCGGACGATGCGCGTATCGATCCCGTGATAGCGGTGGTAGGCCATGGTGAGCGCTTCCGCGAAGCGCTTGGCCTCGTCGTAGACGCCGCGCAGCCCCGTCGGGCTCACGTTGCCCCAGTACCCCTCCGGTTGCGGATGCACCAGCGGATCGCCGTAGACCTCGGAGGTGGACGCCAGGAGGAATCGGGCGCCCTTGGCCTTCGAGAGGCCCAGCGCCCGATGGCTCCCGATGGCCCCGACCTTCAGCGTGTGGATCGGCAGGCGCAGGTAGTCAATCGGGCTGGCCGGCGAGGCGAAGTGGAGCACGTAGTCCAAGGGACCGTCGATGTAGATGTAGTTCGTGACGTCGTACTCGATGAAGGTGAAGCGCCGGTCCCGGATGTGCGCGATATTGCTGATGGAGCCGGTCAGCAGGTTGTCCATGCAGATCACCTCGTGGCCCTGGCCCAAGAAGTGATCGCAGAGATGCGAGCCGATGAAACCGGCGCCTCCCGTGATCAAGACTCTCACCGCAGAACCTCCTTTGCCGCGCGTCTCAGGGGAGCCGCCGGCGGATAGCGTAGTCCTCGTCCTCGCGATGCGTGCTCGCGACCATCTCCGCAAGAAGTCCCATCGAAATGAACTGAATCCCCAAGATCACCAGGATGACACCGCCGATCAGCATCGGCCTCACGCGCAGCGCCGACTCCACCAGCCAGATGCCGAGCATGTAGATGCAGATGGCCAGCCCCACGGTGAGCAGGAAACCCCCGATCCGACCGAAGACGTGCAACGGGCTCCGGCGTGATCGGCCCAGGAACATGACGGTGAGCAGGTCGAGGAAACCGTTGATGAAGCGCGCCGCCCCGTACTTGCTGCGCCCGAAGCGCCGCGGGTGGTGACGCACTTCCTTCTCTCCCACGCGAAACCCGAGCCGGTCGGCCAGCACGGGGATGAAGCGATACAGATCGCCGTAGATGCGCAGCGACCGGACCACCTCGCGGCGGTAGGCCTTGATGCCGCAGTTGAAATCGTGGAGCCGCAAGCCCGAGACGCGCGCGGTCACGAAGTTGAAGACCCGCGAGGGGAAGCGCTTGCTGATCGGATCGTGTCGGCGGCGCTTCCAGCCGGAGACGAGATCGTAGCCCTCCTCCAGCTTCTCCAAGAGCCCCGGAATCTCGTCGGGGTCGTCCTGAAGATCGCCGTCCATCGTGATCACGTATTCGCCACGCACCTCGCGGAAGCCGACCGTGAGGGCGGCCGACTTGCCGCAATTGCGCCGCAGGCTGATCACGCGCAGGTGGTCGTCGCCGGCAACCAAACGCTCGAGTTCTTCCAGGGTGCCATCGGTGGAGCCGTCGCCCACCACGACGATCTCGTAGGGCCGCGCGAGCGCCTGCATGACGCGGGTCACGTGGTCGTGCAACGGCCCGAGGCTCTCGACTTCATTGTAGGCGGGGACGAGAATGGAGACATGCGGCGCCGTCATGACCCTCCCCCCTCCGCGAGCAGCTCGGTCATCCAGGCGACCATCTGCGCGAGCCCGTCTTCGAGAGGTACCCTCGGGCGAAAGCCGAGCTCGTCTCGGGCCCGGCGGGTGTCCGCGGCGGTCGCGCGCGGATCGCCCCGTTGCGGATCGCCGAAGCGGATCCGCGCGCGACGGCCGGCCAGGTGCGCGAGCATCTCGATCACCTCGCGCACGGCGGCGGGAGAGCCGCCGCCAATGTTGTAGACCGCACCGGACGGCCCTTGCGTGGCCGCCTGCAGCGTGGCGCTGACGACATCGTCCACGTAGGTAAAGTCGCGGGTCTGCGTGCCGTCGCCGAAGACCGTGATCTCGTCGCCGAGCAGCAGCGCCCGACAGAAGCGGTGGAACGCCATGTCGGGCCGCTGGCCGGGTCCGTACACGGTGAAGTAGCGCAGCGCGACGGTGGGAACGCCGCAAGACGCGTGATACGCCGAGACGAGCCCCTCGGCAGCCAGTTTGGTCATCCCGTAGGGTGAAATGGGACGCCGCGGTGCATCCTCGCCCGTAGGGCCGCCAGCTGCTTCGCCGTAGACCGAGGAGCTGGATGCAAAGACCAGTCGTGAGATCGTGTGACTGCCGCTCAGCGCCTCGAGCAGACGCTGCGTTGCGCGGATGTTGGCGTCCACATAGCTGTCGAAATCCGCCCCCCAGCTGCTGCGGACACCGGCCCGCGCGGCGAGGTGGAAGACCACGTCCGCGCCATCGAGCAGCGGGGCCAGCCGGGCCCGGTTCAGATCCGCCTCGTGGAAGGCGAAGCGCTCGTGGGCCAACAGCGGCGCCAGATTGCGCTCCTTGAGGCGCCGCTCGTAGTACGGATCGAAGCTGTCCAGACCGCGGGTCTGCCAGCCCTCGCGCAGCAGGCGAGCGCAGAGGTGGGATCCGATGAACCCGGCAGCCCCGGTGACCAACGCCGTTCTCATCGGCGCCCCCCGATGATCCCCACGCCGCCGCCCGCCGCCGAGTCGCCTGGAACCGGGGACTCGAGAAGCTCGCGCAGCGCCTCGCGGGTCAGCTCATCGTCCGGATGGCGCGACAGCCAGCCCTCGATGATCCGGATCGCCTCGGGCTGGTTTCCCTGTTCCCACAGGTGCGTGAACAGGATGCGGTAGGAATCGAAGTTCTCCGGGTTGGCTTGAATCGCTTCACGGTAGACGCGGCCGGCCTCCGCGAAGCTGTCCTGCGCCTCGAGCGAGGCGCCCAGGAAGCGGTAGACCTCGGGCGTCCGGTCCCCCAGGCGGATCAGCTCGCGGAAGGCGCCGGAGGCCTCCGTGTACCGCTCGTGCTCGAGCCACAGGTAGCCCTGCGTGTAGAGCACGCCGGGGAACGAGGGGTTCATCCTCCGCGCGCGCTCGAGCGCATCCAGCGCATCGTCGTCCCGCCCCTCGCGCAGGTGGTTATGGGCGATACGCACGTAGGCGGCCACGTAGTTCTGCACGAGCTTGCGGGCGTTCTTGTCCTTGTAGACCGTCGTGTCGAAGTAGCCCTCATCGTCCAGCAGGCCGCGGTACTTGAAGACCTCCGTCAGGTTTTTCCAGGTCTTCTCCACGTCGACACGCTCGGGCTCGCCTTCCTCCGGCGTGATGCGGAAGGCCAGGCCCTCCATCACCAGGAACTTCTCCAAATCCATCTGATCGGGCACCGTCACCGCAAGATAGATGGGCCGCTCCAGGGCGTTGTCGGCGAGGATGTACTGGACCATGATGTCTTTCACCAGCACGATGTCGCCGTCGGGGGTGTAGAAGCCGTGCAGCCGGTCGATCTCGTCGTCGCGCAGCGATACGCGCACCTTGGGTTCATAGTCGCGAAGCTGCCGGATATACCAGTGCGTGTTCAGCAAGCTCAGGTTGACGACGCGCACATCGCGCCGAACACCCTCGACCTCCTGGACGTACCAGAGGGGGAAGGTGTCGTTGTCGCCGTTCGTGAAGATGATCGCGTTCTCCTCGAGCGGCGCGAGCATGTTGTAGGCGTAGTCACGGGCCACGTAGAAATCGCTGCGATCGTGCTGGTGCCAGCCGTGCCGGATGAGCAGCAGCGACAGCAGACAGAAGATCAGCACGCTGCCGACGCCGAACAGCCTGCCGCCGGGCGGCTCGAGGACGACTCCCTCTTCCACCTTCGGTTCGCCCCGCAGCCAGTGGGCGATCGCCGCCGTCCCCAGCCCGACCCAGAGGGTGAAGAACTGGTATCCGGAGACGAAGAAGTAGTCGCGATCGCGCACCTCCCTCTCCTTGAAGTTCAGGTAGAAGACGAGGAAGAGCGTGGTGATCAGGACCAGCGAGAGGACGAAGAGAAAGCCCTTGCGATCGCGCAGCGCCTGTCCCACGGCGCCGATGAGCCCGATGAAGAACGGCAGCCCCATGGCCAGCCACGCCTGGGGCAGGCCCAGATGGTATTGATCGTGCCAGTAGCGCCAGAAGTGCTTCGTGAACTGGATGTCGAACGGCGCTTGGCGGAGGACGAACGGATTGGGCGGCTTGTACTGATCGCGCGAGAGAACCAGCCAGAGGTCCTTCCAGTTGTTGGGATCCGCCTCGTTGATCATCGGATCCAGGTTGGCGCGCACGATGAGGAAGAGCTGGACCGAGAGGCCCAGGAGGGCCAGGGCGACCAGCCAGAACGCCAGATTCCGCTTGCCCCGCACGCCCCAGCGATACGCGACGGCCACCGCGAAGGCGATCGTCGAGAGCGCCAGCGTGGTGCCCGCGGGGATCGCCATCGCGCGCAGCACGTAGAAGAGCGCCACGGCCCCCACCAGGAGGGCCAGCGTGGTGAGCGTCGCGCGGTTGGCGACCGCGCGCCACGAGATGAGCAGGATGAAGAGGAAAATCGGCGGCGCCACGAGGAAGGTGCCCATGTGGATCCCGATCGTGACGAAGAGCAGGTAGCCGATCAGGAGGAGGAGGTTGTGATTGCGATGTCCCTCCTCCCCGGAGTCCTGCCACTTGAGCGCCAGCCAGATACAGAAGGTCATCACGAAGCAGCTCAGCGAGTAGACCTCCGCCTCGATCGCGTTGTCCCAGAAGGTGCGACCAAACGCGGTGAAGAACGCGCCCGTCACCCCGGCGCCGACGGCGATCAGCTGATCCACCCGGTTCTCCGGCCGCCTGTGCCAGCGCTGCACCAGCCGGACGATCACGAGGTACGTGAAGAGCACGGCCAGCGACGCGGCAAACGCCGACAGGTAGTTCACGCGCGCCGAGACCTGGCTGATGGGAAGCAGCGTGAACAGCCGGCCGATCAGCACGTAGAGCGGCGTTCCCGGGGGATGCGGGATGCCCAGGGTATAGGATGTCGCGATGAACTCGCCGCTGTCCCAGAAAGGACAGCTCACCGTGAGTGTCAGGATATAGACGATCTGGCTGACCAGAACGACGAAGACCCCGCCCCAGAAGACGGGACTCGTGAGGTAAGGAAAACGCCGTATCATCTGTGACGCTTCCATTCTGCGATGGCCTCCTCCGCCAGCGCCAGGGTCTCCGCCGCCGACCGATCCCAGTTGTACTCCGCCGCCCACTCGATGCCGCGTTCACCCATGCGCGACCAGAGGTCATCCTCCTCGAGCAGACGTGTCACGGCGTTCGCCAGGGCGGGCACGTCTCCGTGCTCGACGAGCAACCCGGTGTCTTCATGGCATACGGATTCGCGCAGCCCCGGGGAGTTGCTCGCCACGCACGGGATCCCCATGGCGCCCGCCTCGATCACCGACAGGCCCCAGCCCTCCTTGGGCGAGGTGTAAACGACGACGCGCGTCTTCCGCAGCGTCTCGAGCTTCTCGGCCCCCGACTGGAAACCCAGAAAGCGCACGTGACGGGCAAGCCCACGGTCGGCGGCAAGCGCCTCGAGCTCGCGCCGGTAGTCGCCGTCACCGGCGATCCAATACTCCGCGCGCGGCACGCGCTCCAGAATCCGGGGCAGCGCCTCGATCACGAGATCGATCCTCTTGTACTTCTTCAAGCGCCCCAGGTAAAGGACGACCGGAGACGGTACGCCTCCCTTCCGCTCGGGCGCTCGATAGTAGTCGTGATCGATCCCGGCGCGGATGACGCGGATCCGGTTCTCCCGCACGCCCCGGCGGACGAGATCGTCCCGCGTCGTGTTCGACAGCACCGAGAAGCGGCAATTGCGGTAGACCGCCGGGATGAACAGCTCGTAGCCGTAGACGTACATCGCCAGCGGGAAGGGCGCCTGCTGAAACACGGTGGTGCCGAAGAGGTGCGGCACGACCCCAAGGACCGGGGCCCGTTTCTGGAACAAGGGGCTGAAGAACGGGATCTTGTTGATGTCCTCGACCACCAGGTCCACGGATTGGTGCTTGAGCAAGTCCCCCAGCATGCGCGGCGCGAGGAAGTTGAAGGTGTACTGGTTGCCCCCGCGGCGGATCTGCATGCCGTCGATGGTCTCCTCGCGCGGCGCGCCCGGCCAGTGCCCGGTGACAAAGCTCACGCGGTGGCCCTGCGCGACGAGGCGGCGGAAGATCTCATAGATGATCACCTCGGCCCCACCGAACTCCGGGTGGCGAATGTCGCGGTAGCTCACCACCGCGAAGTGTCGCTTGGCGCACGTCACGATCCCTCCCCGCCCCGGGCACCCGATCCGGGCCGCCAGCAGAGCACACTGACCATGGCGAACGTGTAGGCCCCCACCGTGGTGTGCCGCAGCCGCTCCCGCAGCCGGCGCATCGCCGGACCGACGACCGGCAGCTCCCGAGGATATGCAGGCAACAGCGTAATGCGCATCTTGCGAAGAAGATAGCGAAGAGAGCGATACCCCAATCCGGGCACCATCCAGTCGCCGCCAATCGTGCGCACCTCGAATCCCACCGAGCGGACGAGGCCGCTCAGCTCGCCGGGAGAGAACTCCGTCTCCCAGCCGGCAAACCACTTGCCGACCGCGATCATGCAGTGCTTGGCGATCGTGTAGATGTGGTATCGCTGGGGCACGTCGATCAGGCAGTGTCCGCCCCGCCGCGTGACGCGGAAGTTCTCGCGCAGCAGCGGCAGGGGATCACGGAAGTGTTCCAGCAGACCCTGGTGGAAGACCAGATCGAAGGCCTCCTCACGAAACGGCATCCGCTCACCGTCGGCGCAGACGCAACTGACCGGAACCCCGGCCGCCTCCGCCTGGGCGCGGATCACCGCGAACGAACTCATCACGTAGTCCAGGAGAAAGATGCGGGCGCCGCGATGTCCCATCTCGATGCTGTCCCGCCCGCTTCCGGCACCGACCTCGAGGACTCGCGCGCCATCGAGCGAGAGGTGCGCCACCTGCGAGAGTATGCGGTCGTCATTCGAGTAGGTCTCCTCGACCTGGGTGTGTTCCTTCCAGTATCGATCCCAATGAGCGGGCGTTGACGCGCGCATGGCGCGGGATTCCTCCGTAAGTGCACATTTTGCAGCAGGCTAGCACAGCACCCCGTGGGCGTCAACGAGTGCCCAGGGGGAGCGCGCCCGACCGCGGGGGAGAGCTCCCCGCGCAACCTCGCGCTTCCCCTCGGGCCCGATCCATTGCACTCTCCGTCACGTGAGCACGCAACTTCTCGCCCGGACGAATGCCTCCCGCGGCCTCCTACCCCACATCGGGGATGGCAGATCCCGGGCGCGCCGGCAGTTCGAGACGTGGCCGCTCATGGCGGCCGCCGCTCTGCTCGTATTCCTGGGATGCAGCCCGGATCCCGCCACGCGGATCCCCGAACCGGCCGGGCCTGCCGGGTCCTGGCTCGAGGTGGCCAACCAGGACGGGCGCTGGAATCTGCTGCTCCTTACCCTGGATACAACGCGCCGAGACCGTCTGGGGTTCTATGGCGGCTCGGGAGACCTGACCCCGCATCTCGATTCACTCGCCGCGAGCGGCATCCTCTTCGAGCGCGCGATCTCCCCGGTGCCGATCACCCTCCCGGCCCATGCGACGTTACTCACGGGCCTTGACCCCCAGAGCCACGGCGTGCGCAACAACGGCACCTTCGTTCTGGACGACGCCCGGGTCAGCCTGGCGGAGGTCCTGCACGAGGCCGGATACGCCACCGGAGCGATCATTGGCGCCTTTCCCCTCGAGGCCCGCTTCGGACTGGGCCAGGGCTTCGACACGTACGACGACGATTTCGCGCCAGGGTCGCAAGCGCTGGAATGGGAGCTCACCGCGCGCCGGGCCGATGCGGTCACGGACAGGGCCATTGCGTGGCTGGAGACGAACGCCGCGGGCCCCTTCTTTCTCTGGGCACACTACTTCGATCCCCACGCCCCCTATGACCCGCCGGAACCGTACCGCGGACGCCACCCCGACCCGTACGATGGCGAGGTCGCTTTCATGGACGCCGAGGTCGGTCGCCTGCTCGCATCGCTCGGCAAGCTGGGGCTGTGCGAGACGACTTGGGTCCTGGCCGTCGCCGATCACGGGGAATCGCTGGGCGAGCACGGCGAGGCGACGCACAGCATACTGATCTACGGAGCCACGCAGGAGGTGCCCTGTATCCTGGTCGCCCCGCAGACCTGGCGCGGTCTGCCTCCGGAGAAACTGCGCGGCGTACGGCGGGAGGAGGTCGTGGGACTTCGCGATCTCGCCCCCACGCTGGTGAACGGCCTCGGTCTCGCCCGCACCGCGTTGCCAGCCAGCGGGTCGAGCCTGCTGCCGCTCGTATCTGGCAGGGGAACCGGACCCCGCGTGGTGTACATCGAGTCGCTGGCTCCGTCTCTGGAGCACGGCTGGAGCGAGCTGCGGGGGGTGCGCACGGCGGACTGGGCCTACATCCGCGCACCGCAGCCGGAGCTCTACGACCTGCGGCGCGATCCGCGCGAGCGACACAACGTCTGCGACCGCGAGGCAGGGGTGCGCGCGCGCCTGGCGGCCTGGCTCGACCACTTCGTGGCGCAGGGGGAGGAGCCGCTCGTAAGCTTGCGCCCCGATGCCGAGACGATTGCGCGCCTGCGCAGTCTCGGCTACCTCGCCGGCCATCCCAGCCCGAGCAGCGCGGGGGTCGAGAAGGACCCCAAGGATCTCATTCACGTCCATCAGATGATCTACAACGCCTACGTGCTCACCGATCGCAAGCCGCTCGAAGCGGCGGCCCTTCTCGAGCAGGCGCTCGCGCTCGATCCGGAGAATCCCCGCGCCTGGCAGGCCATGGGAACCCTGTACCTCAAGATGGGCCACTGGGAGCGGGCCTACGAAGTCTTCGGCCAGCTCATGGAGCGCACGCCCGACGATGCGCACCTGCGCGTCAACCGCGCGTGGGCCTGCCTGAACCTGGGGCGGCTCGAGGAGGCGGAAGCGCTCATCACGGAGCGCCTGGAGGAGGTTCCGGACGATCACGAGGCGCGCTGTGCCCATGCGGAGCTGCTCGCGCGAAGAGGCCGGGTCGATGTCGCGCGAGAGATCCTCACGGCCGAGATCCGCGCGGCGCCCAGTGCGGTCCCCGTGCTCCTCAGGTTGGGGCGCCTCGAGTGGCAGGCCGGCCGCCGTGAGGAAGCGGCGCGGTGGGCCGCACGGGTGCTGGAGTTGGATGACGCGAGCGCCGCGGCCCTGGCACTTGCCGGGGAGGCCCTGTGGTACCGGTCCGAAGACGCGCGGCAAGCCGGGGAGGCCGCCTCAGCCGCAGCGACGCTGGCCGAGGCGCGCGCCCATCTGGAGAGAGCCCACGCGCTGGATCAGAGCGAGAGTCGCGCGGCCTTCCGACTCGCCTTCCTCGCCCAGCAGGAAGGCCGGAACGAAGAGGCCCGCGCGCGATATGCCCAGCTTCTGGCGCATCGGCCCCAGATGGCGGAAGCCCATGCCAACCTGGGGAATCTGCTGCGGGAATCCGGGAGTCTGGAGGACGCAATGCGGCACTACACGGTCGCCGAGTCCTTGGGATTCGAGACCGTTGGCACGCTGGTCAACCACGGGGTGGTGCTCGCCATTCGGGGCCGTCCCCAGGAGGCTCGCGCCCGCTTTGCGCGCGCGCTCGAGCTCACCCGCGATCCGCGGATGCGCGCCGCGATTCGGCGCAACATGGAGATGCTGGATGACTAGCTCAGGTTTCTCGCCCTCTCTCGGGGGGGGAGTCCATAGGGCACGCCGCGCGGCTGTCCTCGCTCGCCCTACGGGCTCGCTGCGAGAACGCGCGGCGCAGCCCTACGGACCTCCCCCCCGCAGAAGAACCGGTGTGGAATTCGAGCTAGGCGCTCAGCTCTGCCTTGCGCGCCCGATGCGCGACCGAATCGAGGACACCATTGACGAAGCCCGGCGTCGCATCGTCTCCGTAGCGGTGCGCGAGACGGAGCGCCTCGTCGAGACAAACCCGCGCCGGCGTCTCTTTCACGAAGAGAAGCTCGGCGGCAGCCAGAACCAGGATGGCCTGCTCGATGAGTGCCACGCGTGAGAGCGCCCAGTTCTCGAGCGCGCCCGTCAGCGTGTTCGTGATCTTCCGCCGGTGGCGCAGGCACTCCTCCATGAGTCTCTCGGCGTAGGCCCGCCCATCCTCGGTGAAACGGAAGCGACCGAAGGCGAGCTCGAGAGTCGCGCGCGCATCGTCACCGGACACGCTGCACTCGTAGAGCACGCGCATGACGATCTCGCGCGCCTTTGGTCTCCCCGCCCGGCGCTCCTTGGGGTCGGTCCGCACCACGTCTCCTTCCGGCCTGCGCATCAGCCTCCCGCGCGCTGGCCCGTGCGCAGGAGGTGGACCATCTCGATGCCCGCCTGGGCGGCTTCCCACCCGCGGCCGCCACCCTTGATGCCACTGCGCTCGATGGCCTGGTCCATGCTCTCGGCGGTGATCACGCCGAAGATGGCTGGCACGCCGGTCTCCCAGCCCACCTGGGCCACCCCGCGGGAGACCTCCTTGGCGATATAGTCGAAGTGCGACGTTGCGCCGCGGATGATGCACCCCAGCGCGAGTACGAGATCGTAGGACTTGCTGGCGGCGCGATGACGGGCGACGAGCGGCAGCTCGAACGATCCCGGCACCCAAAAGACATCGACGTCCGTGTCGGGACAGCCGTGCTGTTGCAGACACTCGAGCGCACCGCCCAGCAATCGTTCGGTGACCATCTTGCTGTAGCGGCTGGCGACGACGCAGACCTTGAGGCCCTTGGCGTCCAGTGGTGGCAAGTATTCGCGAACCATCTCCCCTCCTATCTTGCGTCCGTCGTGAGTACTCGGAACCCCGGCCTCAGTGCACACTCGGCGGGCTGGCCGCTGCATCGGGCTCGAAGAGGTGCCCCATCTTCTCGCGTTTGGTATCCAGGTAACGCTGGTTGTAGGCTGTCGGCTCGGCGACGAGCGGGAGCCGCTCGGCGATATGCAGCCCGTGTCCCTCGAGCCCCACGCGCTTCGCCGGGTTGTTGGTCAGGATGCGGATCGTGCGACAGCCCAGGTGCGCCAGAATCTGCGCGCCGATGCCGTAATCGCGCTCGTCGACGCCAAAGCCGAGTTCCAGATTGGCCTCCACCGTGTCGAGCCCCTGATCCTGGAGGCAATAGGCGCGGACCTTGTTGGCCAGCCCGATCCCGCGTCCCTCTTGTCGCATGTAGAGCAGGACGCCGCCCTCCTGGGCCAGTCGCTCCATCGCGAGACGCAGCTGTTGTCCGCAATCGCAGCGCAGGCTGAAGAGCGCGTCTCCGGTGAGGCACTCGGAGTGCACGCGCACGAGAACGGGCTTGTCGGAATCGATCGCCCCCATCACCAGGGCCACGTGCTGGGCGTCGTCCACCTCGCTCTCGTAGGCGTGCAGGCGAAAGACGCCGAACTGGGTGGGGAAGTGCGCCTCGCCCACGTGCCGGATCAGTGACTCGTTTCGGCGCCGATAGGCGATCAGGTCGGCGACCGAGATGATGCGCAGGTCGAATTCTCTGGCAATGCGGCGCAGCTCCGGCAGGCGCGCCATCGAGCCATCAGAAGCGAGGATCTCGCACAGCACACCCGCGGGAGGCAAGCCCGCGAGACGGGCGAGATCCAGGCTCCCCTCGGTGTGCCCCGCCCGGCGCAATACGCCCCCGGGCGCTGCGCGCAACGGGAAGATGTGACCGGGTCTCGCGAGATCGGACGGCTGGGTGTGCGGATCGATCAGCGCTTTCACCGTCGCGCTACGGTCGAACGCGGAGGTCCCCGTGGTCGTTCCGGCAATCGCGTCCACGGTCACCGCAAACGGCGTCTGCATCCGCGCGGTGTTGCGGGCCACCATGGGCGGCAGGTCGAGTTCCTGCAGGCGCTCCTCGGTGAGAGAGACGCAGATGAGTCCGCGCCCGTGCGTGGCCATGAAGTTGATCATCTGCGGCGTCACCTGCGCGGCGGCGCCAATCAGGTCACCCTCGTTCTCGCGCGATTCGTCGTCGACCACGATGACCATCTCGCCGGCGCGGATCGCGGCGATGGCGTCGGCCACCGGATCGAACGGCGCCTGGCCCCCGACGCGCTCATGATTTGTTGAATTCACGGATCTCCTCCTCAACAACGCACGACTAGCGACCCTTGAGCAGGGTCTCGACGTACTTGCCCACGACGTCGACCTCGATATTGACCGCGTCTCCCGGCCGGTAGGAACCGAACAGGGTCCGCTCCAAGGTCTCCGGGATGATCGCCACCTGGAGAATCGTCTCCTTCAGGCTCGCCACGGTGAGGCTCACACCATCGATCGCGAGCGATCCCTTCGCCACGACGTAGCGGCGCAGCTCAGGGGGAAGCTGCACGGCGAGGACGAAGGATCTTCCCGCGCGCCCACAGCGCATGACCCGCGCAACGCCATCGACATGCCCCTGGACGATGTGTCCGCCGAAACGGTCGCCGACAGCGAGCGCGCGCTCGAGATGGACCCGCGACCCGTCGCGCCAGCGGCCGGCCGTCGTTCGCTGCAGGCTCTCCTCCACCGCCGAGACGGCAAAACTCCTCCCGCCGAGTCCCTCGCCCTCGACCGTAAGACAGACGCCGTTCAGAGCGACCGATTCGCCCCGCTGCAGATCGGGCGCACAGGAAGCCGAGACGTGAAAACGCCGGCCGCCCGAGAAGGACGCAACGCGCTCGATGACGGCTACTTCGGCGACCAATCCAGTGAACAACGCCCCCCCTCCCCCATCTATTGCGCTCGTGCCTCGCTACGGGCCCCACCGCCCGCTGCAGCGGCCTCCTCCACGAGCGCCGCCGCCGCCGGCAGGAATCCGTCGCAGAGGATGTCGTCTCCCAACCTGCGTAGGCGCGGCGATGCCAAGCGCGGAGCCTCCGCCAGGGCCGCGACGCCGATGTCACGCGCCCACGTGTGCGGCCCCCCGAGCAGCAGGGGGGCAACGAAGGTGTGCATCCGATCCACCAGATGCGAGCGCAGCAGTTCCGTGGCCAGCGCGGCCCCTCCCTCCACCAAGATGTCCAACAGCCCTTCTTCCGCCAACCGCTCGGCCAGCCGGCTCAGATCGACCCCCGAACCGCCCCTGGTCGCCGGGATGACCCAGCAGGCGATTCCGGCCGACCGCAGGCGCTGAAGGGACCTCGCCGGGGCGCGGTCCCCGCAGGCCACGATCCAGCGTCCACCGGCACCGCTCATGTGGGCGATCAGATCCCGCTCGGTTCCCACTCGCGCCCGAGAATCGACAACGACGCGAGCCGGTTGGTGGGGCCACGGCGGCGCCCCATGCAGGCGTCTCCGGAGCCTGCAGAGCGGATCGCCGGCGGGACGTGCGGTGAGGCGCGGACGGTCTGTCACGAAGGTCCCACGGCCCACGAGGATCGCGTCACAGCTCGCTCGCCACCGATGCACCTGTTCCCGGGCCCTGGGGCCGCTGATCCAGCGGCTGGAGCCGTCGGGCGCGGCCAGCCGGCCGTCCAGGCTGCCAGCCACTTTGAGGCGCAGATGCGCGCGCCTCAGGCGCTGCAGCCAGATGAAGGGTGCGTTGAGCTCCGCCGCCTCGCCCGCGCAGACCCCGCATTCGACCTCCAGCCCCCCGCGCTCGAGGGCCGCCAGGCCCCGCCCGAAGACCGTAGGGTTGGGATCCCGCATGGCGACGACCACGCGACGGAAGCCCGCCGCGAGAACCCGCGGGGCGCAAGCGCCCACCTTGCCCCGGTGGACACACGGCTCGAGTGAGACGTAGAGGGTGGCCCCCCGCAGACGCGCCGCATCGGTGGTCTCGATGAGCAGCACCTCCGCGTGCGCGGCCCCATGGCGCAGGTGGGCGCCCAGCCCCACCACGCGTCCATCGCGAACGGCAACGGCACCCACCCGTGGGTTGGGATGTGTGCGCCCCATTCCCGCGCGGGCGAGTCCGAGTGCCAGATGCATGTATCGCCGATCGGCCCGGTCCATGGTTCCTGTGCCCGTCCCCCGAAGCCCAAAGACACTCGGAGGCACAAAAAACGCCACGCCCTTCGCTGGGAGAAGAAGCGTGGCACCGCCGCAAGCGCCCCGCGATCGCTGGCGGCCCCCTGACCGCCGCCCATCGCAGGCGCGCTCGCGAACCTCCTTCTCCCATCCAGACTCTAACTGTCGGCTTCCGAATTCCACGGAATCGGCTCCCGGGGGAGCTCGCGGGCTTTCACCGCCGGTCGGGATTTTCACCCTGCCCCGAAGGAGAATCTGTATGTCCCTTGACCGCCCTCCATTATGCCTGGCGACCCGCGACGAAGTCCAGGGAAACCCGCCTCCGTGATCAGTCCCGATCCACGTCTCGGCAGCTTACATCCACGACGTCTTCCTCGGCGATGCCGAAACGCCCGTGGCCCGCCTGCGGCGATTCCTCGTTCCTCCGGGCGTGCCCCTTGCGGGTCTCGCCACTGAAAAGGCGCCCCAGGCTTCCCAGGAAGCTCGCTGCCATCAGCGCTCCCAGCCCGAGAAGCACCATCCGGAATAGGAAACCTAGCATCCCCCTGGGTCCTCCTCTGAACCGAGGGCTCCCTCTCGCTCGAGGGCCTCCAGAATCGCCTTCGCCGTGATCACCTCAGGCCTCGGGACGAGGACCTGGCCCCAGTAGCCGACCGCGCACGCAAAGGCCCCATCGAAGCACGGGATCTGTGCGGACCGAATACGGGCGTCCAGGCCGGCACTGCAGAGCATCGCCCGGACGTGGATAGCGGCGGGCTCGTCCATGGCATCGTAAACCGGGTACAGATCCACCCATTCGACGCGGCCCTCGCCGTTCCCGCTGCCCTGTTCGTCCTCGTCCATCGTGAAGACCTCCCGCCCACTCCATTATACGACACCGACCCCTCCGCCGTTCCCCTCGTATGATGCCACAAAGGGGGCGCCGCAGGAAACCTGCGACGCCCCCTCTTGGAGGTACCTAAGCGATCATCCGCACGAGCGCGCTACGGGACGGCCTCGCGGCCGCGGGTTTGCGCGTGCTCTACTGGCTGCGAATGATCTCGAACTCGATGCGACGATTGCGCTGGCGACCCTCTGGCGTGTCGTTCGTCGCGACCGGCACCGCCGGGCCCTTGCCCTCGGTGACGAGTCGGTTCGCGGCAACGCCGTGCTCGACCACCCACGTCTTGACCGAATCCGCGCGCTCCAGCGAAAGCCGGTTGTTCAGCTCCAGCGGTCCGGTGTTGTCGGTGTGGCCAAGGAGCCGCACGCGCACGTCCGGGTTGTTCTTCATGAACTCAACGATCTGCGACAGGACCAAGTACGGATCGGCGCCGCTGATCTCCGCCGTGCCGAGCTTGAAGTTGATGTTCACGCGAGCCATTTGCCCGGGTATCTCGTCCGGGCAGCCGTCATCATCCTCGTAGCCGTTGAAAGTCTCCGCGGCATTCGGGCACTTGTCGTCCTCATCGAGAATCCCGTCGCCGTCATTGTCCAGCTCCGGGCAGCCGTCGTGATCCTCGAACCCGTCCAAGTCCTCGGCCCGCCCAGGAC
>JAUVTV010000075.1 GCA_030601305.1 Candidatus Eiseniibacteriota bacterium
TGACTGGCGTAGACCTCAGCCCTGGCGCTGCATCTCACGCCCGGCAAGAGCGTCCTGGCCGGGTCGCTGACCCTGGGCTGCCTCGTGTTGCCCACCGTGATCCGCGCCTCCGAGGAGGCGCTGCGCGCGGTGCCCGTGACCTACAAGGAGGCCGCCCTCAGCTTGGGCGCCAGCAAGTGGCGCGCCATCGTCACCGTCATCCTCCCCGCCGCGTTGCCCGGCATCCTCACCGGCACGGTCATCAGCATGGGCCGCGCGGCCGGTGAGACCGCGCCGATCATCTTCACCGCGGCGGTCAGCGTGGGCCAGCCGCTTAACCTGTTCAAAGCCAAGTTCTGGGAGGTGCTCTCCCAACCGACACCCGCGCTGCCGTGGAACGTCTACAACCTGGCCACCGAGCACGAGGCGGTGGACGAGATCCGACACGTGCAGTTCGGCATGGTCTTCACGCTGGTGCTGATCGTGTTGCTGCTCAACACGACGGCGATTCTCTTGCGCGCCCGGGTCGCAAGGAAACTGAGGGGGTAGGCGTATGACCACCACACGGTCACCGCGGCTCGACCTGCAGATACCCAAGCGCAACGTGGACGTCCAACCGGATGCGCCGGAGAAGTCGGCGCACATCGTGGCGCGCGACTTCTCCGTCTTCTACGGCAGCAACGAGGCCGTGAAGAAGGTCACGCTGAACATCCCGCGGGCGCATGTGACGGCGATCATCGGCCCCAGCGGATGCGGCAAGAGCACCCTCCTACGCGCCATCAACCGCATGAACGATCTGATCCCGGGATGTCGTGTGGGCGGCCAGCTCCTCTTCGATGGACAGGATGTCTACGGACGCAATGTGGATGTCGCCTCGCTTCGGCAACGCGTGGGAATGGTCTTTCAGAAGCCGAATCCGTTTCCGAAGTCGATCTTCGACAACGTGGCCTATGGGCCGCGCATCCTGGGCATCCGCAAGCGCAGCCAGTTGAGCGAGATCGTCGAGCGCAGTCTGATTCGCGCCGCTCTCTGGGCCGAGGTCAAGGATCGGCTGGGGGACAACGCGCTGGGCCTCTCGGGCGGACAACAGCAACGTTTATGCATCGCCCGCGCCCTGGCGGTCGATCCCGACGTGCTCCTGATGGACGAACCCACCTCGGCTCTCGACCCCAAATCGACCACGCACATCGAGGATCTCATCGGCGAGCTGCGCGGCCAGTACACGATTTCCATCGTCACCCACAATATGCAGCAGGCCGCCCGCGTTTCCGATTTCACCGCCTTCCTCTATGAAGGTATCCTCGTTGAATTCGGCTTGACGGAGAGCCTCTTCACCAAGCCCACAGAGAAACAGACCGAAGACTACATCACCGGTCGTTTCGGATAGGAAATGTTCTCATGTCCATGCACTTGATGCGAGAGATCGAGACGCTCAAGCGGATGATCCTGTCTCTGGGCGCGTTGGTCGAGAAGAGGGTGCAGAAGGCGATCGCGGCGATCGACGCGCGCGATGCCGCGGCAGCCGACGAGGTTCAGGAGGCCGACCTCGAAATCGACCAGATGGAGGTGGAGGTCGAGGAGGAGTGCCTCAAGACGCTCGCGCTGCACCAGCCGGTGGCGACCGACCTGCGTTACGTGGTGGCCGTGCTCAAGATCAACAACGACCTGGAGCGCATCGGCGACTTGGCGGTCAACATCGCGAAGCGCGCCCGCGTGATCTGCGAGCATCCCACGATCCGGACACCCTACGACTACCGCACCCTGAGCACGAAGACCCTGGAGATGGTGCGTCTCAGCCTGGACAGCCTGATGGAGAAGGACGTCGCCAAGGCGCAGCGGGTGCTCACCATGGACGACGAGGTCGATGCGATTCACCGCGACACCTATCGGAAGACCACCGCGGCGATCCGCGAGAACCCCGACAACACCGACATCCTGCTGAACTACCTCTCCACGTGCCGATACCTGGAGCGAATCGCCGACTACGCCACCAACATCGCCGAGGATGTCATCTACATGATGGAGGGGTGGATCGTGCGTCACCGGGCGGGTCTCGACGGTGAGGGACCGCGCGATGGCTAGTATTAGGCCAGTGAATAGGTGGACGGCTGAGTCCTCCCTCCCGTTCTCGTTCTTGACTGCGACAAAGGGACTGGGTGATCCTAGGGCTTCGCTGTTCCGCGCGACCCGGCGTGTTGACCGATCTCGCGGCCGCGCAGTTCCCGAGAACGAGGACGCACGACCATGGTCTCTGCAAAGCCGATCCCCGAGGCGCTAGAGGGTCGCAGGTTCACCTTCCGGGGCGGTGTCCACCCGCCGGAGCACAAGGGCATCGCCGAGGAAAAGGCGATCGAGCGGGTGCCGCTCCCTCCCGAGATCATCTTGCCGGTGGCGATGCACGCCGGCGCGCCGGCGAAGCCGATCGTCGAGAAGAAGGCCGCGGTCGAGCGCGGCCAGCTCGTCGCCGAGGCGGGCGGGTTCGTCTCGGCCCCGGTCCACGCCCCCGTCTCCGGAACCGTCACAGACGTCGCCCCCAGGCCCCATCAAAGCGGGCGCATGGTGACCGCGCTGCTCATCAAGACCGACGCGGAGAAGACCGCGGAGATCATCCGCCGGGAAGAGGCGCAGACGATTTCCGCGGACCTCGACATCGGCCCCTTCGCGCCCGAGCAGATTGTCGAGCGCGTCAAGAACGCGGGCGTCGTGGGCCTCGGTGGCGCGGCCTTCCCCACGTTCATCAAGCTGACGCGCAACGAGCGCAAACCCACCGACATCGTGCTCCTCAACGGCAGCGAGTGTGAACCCTATCTGACCGCCGACTACCGGGTCATGCTGGAGCAACCTGCGGCGGTGATCGCCGGACTGCGCCTGGCCATGAAGGCGACGGGCGCCTCGCGCGGCGCGATTGCGATCGAGGACAACAAGCCCGACGCCGCCGCCCGCTTGCGCGAGACACTCCGCGCGGCAAACGTCCCGGAGGGAATCGAGGTCTGTGAGCTGCGTACCAAGTATCCCCAGGGCGGCGAGCGCAGCCTGATCCCGGCGGTGACCGGGCGCGCCGTTCCAGTGGGCGGGTTCCCGCCCGACATTGGCGTCGCGATTCTCAACGTCGGCACGGCGGCGGCGGTCGCCGCGGCCGTGGCCTACGAGCGGCCCCTCATCGAACGCGTGCTCACCGTCACGGGACCGGGTATTGCGAACCCCGGCAATCTGCTCGTGCCGGTCGGCACGCCGCTATCGTTCCTGATCGAGCAGCGCGGGGGCGCGAGCGAGGCGGTGACCAAGGTCGTGCTGGGCGGTCCGATGATGGGTCCCACCGCCGCCAATCTGAACCTGCCGGTCATGAAGGGCATGAGTGGCGTGACGCTCCTCGAGCGCGCGCAGACCAAGGCCCATCGCGTACTGCCCTGCATACGCTGCGGCCGTTGCGTGGATATCTGTCCTTCGGGATTGATGCCGGCACTGCTCGCACGCCTCGGCCAGCGGCGGCGCGCCGAGGAGGCTGCGGGCGCCCATGTGCTCGCCTGCGTCGAGTGCGGCTCGTGCAGCTACGTCTGCCCGAGCCAGATTCCGCTGGTGCAGCACATTCGCACCGGGAAGCTGTTGGCCCGCCAGGCCCAGCAGAAGCGCTAGCCCGGAGTTCTCACCACGGCTCGTCGCGAGGCAGAGGAGATGTCGGTGATGGCAAGGAATGCGACCGAGGCGACTGCAGCCGTACCCATAGGTACGGCGAGGATCGCCGACCGAGCATGACGTAGCCAGCGCCGGCAGATACGCTGCCGCAGTAGAGGCGTGGTGAGAATTCCGGGCTAGAGGGGGAGGTCGCGTTCGATGGCTGCGGAGGAGAAGAAAGGGCCTCGGCTCTTCGTCGTCGAGAGTTCGCCCCACGTGAGCGGCGAGCTGACCACGCCGCGCGTGATGCTCGACGTGCTCATCGCCCTCGCGCCGGCAACCGTCGCGGCGCTGCTGCTATTCCGGGACCTCACGGTCGTGCTGCTCGTCTCCTCGGTGGCCGGTGCCATGGCGGCCGAGGCGCTGGGCAACCGCATGATGAACCGCGAGCAGAGCCTGCGCGATCTGAGCGCGGTGGTCACCGGCGTGATCCTCGCGTTCTGCCTGCCGCCGGAGTTCCCCTTCTACTTCGCGTTCCTCGGCGGGGCGGTCTCCACCGGCATCGGCAAGATGGTCTTCGGTGGCCTGGGGTGCAACGTCTTCAACCCGGCCATGGTGGGGCGAACGTTCCTGACCGCCTGCTTCGGCACGATGATGACCACGTGGACCGAACCCGGGACCATGCAACGAATCGGTATCGAAGCCGTCACTCAAGCCACCCCGTTGGGTCTTGCCAAGGAGATCCTGGAGGCCGGCGGCGACCCCGCGAAGATCCAGGAGCTGGCCGCGCTCACGCCGGACCTCTTCCTCGGCAACATCGGCGGCTCGCTGGGGGAAACCTCCGCGGTGGCCATCCTCCTCGGCGGCGTCTGGATGCTCCTGCGCCGCACGATCACGTGGCACATCCCCGCCGGCGTGCTGGTCGGCGCGCTCGCGTTTGCGGTTCCGGCGTGGCTGATCAGTCCGGGAAGTGTGCCCAATCCGCTCATCCACCTCTTGGGCGGCGCGATGCTCTTCGGCGCCTTCATCATCGCCACCGATCCGGTGACCTGTCCGCTGGCGGCGAAGGGGCGCTTCATCTTCGGTCTCGGCGTGGGGCTCCTGACCATGCTCATCCGCATCGTCGGCGGCTATCCCGAGGGGTTCATGTACGCGATTCTGCTGATGAACGCGATCTCGCCCTTCCTTGACCGCTGGACGCGGGTTCGCCCTCTGGGGCTGGAGGCACGGTCCGATGCGTAACTTCCTCAAGCTCTCGTGGCTGGTTCTGCTGTGCGCCTTCGTGTTCGGCCTGCTGCTCGCGACCGTCTACACGAGCTGGCAGCCGCGCATCGAGGCAAACCGCATCGCCAAACTGAACCGCGGCATCCGCTCGATTCTCGCCGACGCCGACTCCATTCGCGCCGACACGCTGCAGGTCGCGGCGGGTGAGGTCACCGAACCCGCGGTGGTCTACGCGGGGTTCAGCACCGCCGGCGAACCCGTGGGCTTCGTCTTCCACGCCGAGGGCACCGGGTTCCAGGACCGCATCGAGCTGCTCGTCGGTGTCGACCCCGCGTTCGAGCGCTACCGCGGGATCGCCGTGCTGTTCGCCGCGGAGACACCGGGCTTCGGGGATGCGATTCGCGACTCGGCCATCTTCAAGAGCCAGTTCGTGGGGGCCCCGGTCGATCCCCCGCTGAGCGTGATCAAGGCCGGGGACCGCACCAAGACCGACGATCCCGAGATCGTCTCCATCACCGGGGCGACGATCACCTCGGTGTCCGTCACGACGATCATCAATCGCCGGGTGGAAACGATCCGCACCCCGGTGCAGGAGATGGCCCGGGGAGCCAAGGCGCCGGCCGAGGGAACCTAGACGCGAGAGAGGAATCGGTTCATGTCTGCACGGGCCACGACCAGCGAGGCGCTGACCGGATTCGTCAAGAACCTGTGGGCCGAGAACCCGGTCTTCCGCGCGCTCCTCGGAATGTGCCCCACCCTCGCGGTGACGGCGGCGGTGAAACCGGCCTTGACCATGGGGCTGGCGGCCACCTTCGTGGTCGTCTGCGCCAACACGCTGGTCAGCATCATGCGCCACGCGCTCACTCCCCACCTGCGGATCCTCATGTTCACGCTGACGATTGCGGTTTTCGTCACGATCGCCGATCTCTTCCTGAAGGCGTTCCTGCCCGACATGAGCGAGGTGCTGGGGCCCTTCGTGCCGCTCATCATCGTCAACTGCATGATCATCGCGCGCGCGGAGGCGTGCGCTTCGAAGAAGCCGCTGTTCACGGCGGTCATGGACGGTTTCGGGATCGGCTTCGGCTTCACCATTGCGCTGGTGATGCTGGCCACGATCCGCGAGATCCTGGGCGGCGGGACCTGGTTCGACTTCCGCGTGCTGCCCACCTGGTGGGTCCCGTGGACGATCATGAAGCTGCCCGCGGGGGCGTTCATCACGTTGGGCCTCATGCTGGCAGTCATCGTCCACCTGCAGCGTCGCCGGCAGAAGCCGCCGCAAGCGGCGTAGGGAAGGAGACACGTCGTGAGTCTGATTGTCATCTTCCTGTCGATCGCGCTGGTCAACAACCTGGTCTTCATGAAGTTTCTCGGCATCTGCCCCTACCTGGGCGTGTCGAAGAAGACCGACATGGCCTTCGGGATGGGTCTCGCGGTGACCTTCGTGCTGACCCTCTCGGCGACGATGACCTGGATCATCAACAACCTGGTGCTCGTACCGCTGAACCTCGAGTTCACCAAGTACATCGCCTTCATCCTGGTCATCGCGAGCATGGTGCAGCTCGTCGAGATGTATCTCCGGAAGTTCTACAAGGCGCTCTACCAGAGCTTCGGCATCTTTCTTCCCCTGATCACGACCAACTGCGCCATCCTGGGGACGTGTCTCTTCATCGATCTGTGGGGTTACAACTTCATGGAGGCGGTCGTCGCCGGATTCGGCGGCGGTCTCGGCTTCACGCTCGCGATCTGCATCATGGCCGGCATCCGCGAGCAGCTCGAGCTGGCCGATGTACCGCGCGCCCTGGAGGGCGCCGGGATCACACTGGTCACCGCCGGCATCCTGACGCTTGCCTTCATGGGTTTCTCGGGGATGGTGCGCTAGCGCACGGGGGAAGAACATGGCACCTCTCGCTCTCGAGTTCGCCAGCTACCTGATCAGCACGCCGCTGACCCTGCTGGTGATCGGGCTCGTCTTCACCATCATGCTCACCATCGCCCACCACCGGCTGCAGGTGGAGGTCGATCCGCGCGTCACCGCGGTCCGCGAGGCGCTGCCGGGCGCCAACTGCGGCGGCTGCAACTATCCGGGTTGCGACCAGTTCGCCGAAGCGGTGGCATCCGAAGAGGCGCCGCCGGCCGCGTGCGTGGTACTCGGCGAAGAAGCGCTGCAGCAAATCGCGGATATCATGGGCATCGAAGCATCCGCGGAGGCTCCCAAGCGTGCGGTGATCCACTGCGGCGCGCACTGCGACGAGCGCCAGGGACGCACCGAGTATCGCGGCGATTCGACCTGTCTGGGCATGAACCTCGTCGCCGGCGTCCAGGCCTGCACGTACGGGTGCCTGGGTCTGGGCGACTGCGCGGACGCCTGCCCGTTCGATGCGATCGAGATCGTCGATGGTCTGCCCATCGTCGACTACGTGGCCTGCACCGGCTGCGGCAACTGTGTGGGCGCTTGTCCGCGCGGCATCATTACGCTGAAGTCCATGATCGACGATCCCCTCGTCGTCGTGGCCTGCAGCTCGCGCGATGCGGCCAAGGCGACGCGCGCGAGCTGCAAGGTGGGCTGCATCGCCTGCGGTCTCTGCGCCCGCGCCCGCCCCGAGACGTTCGCGGTGAAGAACGATCTCTGCACGATCGACTACACTCCCGAGACGTACAAACAGACCGGTGACCAGGAGGCCGCCATCATCAAGTGCCCCACGGTCTGCCTGCGCCTCGTGGGAACCAAGATCCTCGATCCGCACGAGCAGGTGGAGGAGCGCGAGCGTGAGAAGGCGGCCAAGGCGGCCGCCAAGGCGGCGGCCAAGACGAAGAAGGACGCCGAGGCCAAAGCGGACGCCTAGCCGCCGGTGGCAGAGGTCAGCCGGGCTGTTGGCCCTTTAGGGTTAGCTCTCGGGTGCCACACCGCTGCATTCCCGCCCTCTCCCGGTCCATGTGTGCACTTGTACAGTGAAGCGGTTCTGGATCTGTATAAACCGTTCCCCTACCGTGTGGAATTCGCTATCATTGTATTGGGAAGCTCACGTGACTGGATCGACCGGGCGAAAGACCCGCTCACCGCCCGGATGACTTCTGCCACGAACTGCAAGCTATCGGTATGAGTTGCGGGCCCGGGGGCGGATACGGGAAGACAACCTGAGGCTAGAGCATCTCGACGAGCGCTCTCGCCGGGCGCGCTGGGTGCACCCCGCGCACTCGCCTGAGCTCCCGCTATCAGAGGCTAGCCCCCGCGCCCACGTGAAGGCCGGGTCACCGCGGTGATCCGGCCTCGGCGTTCTTGACAGCACCGATCGACTCGCCTTATCTACCGGGCATGGAGTAGACTCGTAGGTGGCATCGACGTCTGATCCGCGCAACCGTAGGAGGCCGCGATGAAGCGCCTTTCCCTGATGTGCATTCCTGTGCTGGCTGCCATCGCAGTCGCTGCCCACGCCTCGCATCCTAGCAGCGCCATTTGCCGCCCGGGGCACCGCACCGGGGGAACTTGGACCTGTGTCACCGCGGGAACGCCGGAACCCGCCCCATTCGGTCCGTCGGGCACCCTCCAGCGGATCCCGAGGATCCTCCGCGAGATCGATCCGCCGGACGGCGAGCGCACCGACTTCCCGCCCAGTGTTCGGGTCGACGACGACATCCACCCCGAGCATCGTGAGCCGGCCGTCGTCTGGGGACCCGGTGACATGCTGTGCGCCTCCTACTGCGAGCGAGCCACGCACTACAATCCGGAACTGGTCATGTTCACGCGTTCGTCGAACGGCGGCCTGACCTGGCTGGACCCGGCGGTGCAGATCAACGACACCGAGCCCAACGCGGTCGTCTTCCCGGCCATCGGGGTTCTCGACGACGGGACGTTGCTCGTCGTCTGGTGCGAGATGAAGTTCGCGCCCTACAACTACGAGGTGCGCTTCTCGCGCTCGACCGACGGCGGCAACACCTGGTCGCCCAGCACGGTGGTCCATCCGATCGATCCGGCGCAAGACTACTACCGGCCCTCGTTGGTGGTGGCCGAGAACCGCATTCTGGTCTCGTTCTGGCAGGAGGTCAGCTATCCGAACGGCCGGCCGGTGGTGGTTTGCTCCGACGACGGCGGCACGACCTGGAGCGCTCCGGAGATCATCACCAACATCTCCTGCCCCTACGACGGCGCCGCGCCGTGTCTCGCATACAACGCGGTGCTGGGTCAGGTGGGGGCCGTCATGTCGACCGCCGGCCAGACGATCATCTTCTGCCGCAGCACCGATCTCGGAGACTCCTGGTCATCCGCCGTGCAGATCAACGATTCTGCCGCAAGCTCGGTCGACTACCCGGACCTGGACTGCGGCCAGGGCTTCTTCCACGTCGTGTGGTACGACAACCGGCACGGGCAGTACGACTGCGACATCTTCACCAGCCGCAGCGCCGACGGCGTCTCCTTCACGCCGAACGTCAAGATCAACGACAGCTTCACCGGAAACCAGTACGAGCCGCACATTCGCGCCGGTGGCGACGGGAGGATCCACGTCTGCTGGATCTGGAACATCCCCTTCCAGTTCAACATCGACCTCTACTACTCCTGCTCGGAGGACAACGGGGACACGTGGCTCGAGCCCTGCCCGCGCGTGAACGACATCCCCTACAGCGTGCAGCCGTACGTCGCCTGGACCTCCGATCTCCTCGCGGATGCTTGGGGCAACGCCTACCTCTTCTGGAACGACGGCCGGACGAGCGCCTACTACGACAACATCTACTTCACCCGTACGATGGATCCGAGCGACGTCACGAACGCCGAGTCGGACACGCGCCCGGGCACGAGCCGTGTCGCGCTCCGCCTGTACGGGCAGCCGGGCCCCGATCCGGTGCTCTACCTGCAGATCGAAGGGCACACGCTGGGCGGCGTGCTCGAGCTCTTGGATGTCAGCGGCCGGTGCCTGGGGCGGCGCCACCTCGATGCGCTGCCGGCCGGCATCCATCGGGTGCCGCTGGGCGAGTTGCTCGGCTCGGCGTCTTCAACGTCGGGATGCCACTTCGCGCGGCTCCATGTGAACGGACGAACGCTGACGCGGCGCGTCACCTGGATCAGATGATCGGGCGGGTTCTGCGGTGATTCCCACGGGAACGCCTGCGGCAGCAACTAGAGGCCGATCGAGAAGCCGAAGATGGCCGTCAGGCGCGCAAAGCGCGCTTCCATTTCCCGGGAGAGGGGCGTGCGATCGTCATCGCCCGGAATCAGGTCCCACTGACGCTCCCCTGTGTCCCTACCGAAGGCGTAGATGCCCCCCAGGGTGAACTCGGCGCCCACAAAGCTGAAGGTGACCCCCGTGCCTATGTGGTAGATGTCCCAGGTCGACACCGGCACCCACACCTCGGCGCCATCCGCGACGCTGTTGAAGTCCGTCCGGAAGCTGGCGTAGCCATGCAGGTCGGGGTTGAAGCGATGCTCGACGCCGACGCCGACGTTGAGCACCGCATCGCGCTTGTCGACCACGTCCATGGTCCGGACCGCCACCGAATCCGAAACGACGATGGGCGCGGGGTCGAGAACCCGGTACCCATCCACCGGCGCGAACCACTCGGCGGCAAGGTGAATCGTGGTCGCCCTCCAGCTGTAGGCGCCGCCCGCTCCAATCGCCCAGGGAGAGTTGTACGTGGCGGGGAGGTTGTCCTGGTAGTCCGACACGACATAGGACGGACGGGAATCCTCCGCGTTCAGGTCGTCCGAGACCACGCTTTCGTCGTAGGTGGTCGCGCCCTTCCCGAGCACTTTCAGGTTGGGTGTCGTGACGGTCAACCCCACCGACCACGCGCCGAGATCGCCGCCGACCCCGACCTTGGCGATCAGCCCCCAGTAGCTGTAGTTGAAGTTCTCGCGCTGAAACGCCACGCCGGCGGCGGTGTCAGCCCCTGCCTGAACCAGGGACTGCCGGCGAGAACGCTGGCTGCGGGTCAGGACGTAGCCCGAAACACCGACACCGAGCCGGTCCGTGAGCGGCCGCGCCCAAGTGAGACCTATCCAATACTCACTCATGGACTCGTCAAGGTCGATACTCGCCGTCAGCAGGTCGAGCGGTTGGGCCAAACTGTCGGAGAGGTCCGCCCGCTCTTCGATGAGCACGTCGAATTTCTGGCGGGTCAGAAAGGAGTAGGCCAGGTGATTCTTGCCCTTGAGCCTGATCTCGCCGGCGAAGAGCGCCGAGGCGCCGCCGGCCCGGGTGG
>JAUVTV010000150.1 GCA_030601305.1 Candidatus Eiseniibacteriota bacterium
ATCACGAAGGGATTCGGCATCCACTTCGGGTACAGCGTCTGGGACCCGAACACCGACCAGGACAACGACACCACCACGAAGACGACGCCCGGCATCGTCTACTACTGGTCGAAGAAGACGCGGACGCAGGTCGAGGTGCAGATGTTCTCCTACGAGAAGGGCCCGGACGAGGACAAGGACGATCGGACGCACTTCGTCTTGCAGCAGGTTTTCTCGTGGCCGTGATGATCTACCCGGACTCGGATTCCGGCACGAAGAGCCCCATCTGAGGCGGCTTCGGGAGCGCCCCCACCACCTCCGCCACCCGTTCGACCCACCGGGCCCGCTCCCCGGGCTCCAGCCGGTGCACCTCGATCCGGAAGCGCTCCAAGAGCTGCTCCACCTCCCGATCGATCCCCTCCCGGAAGGCGCGGCCCATGTCGCGCGTGCCGTCGAAGGTCGGGGCATCGACGATGGGGACCTTGAAGAGATGGGTGTAGGTGCGCATCCACTGCCCGATCAGCGCGTCCAGCGCCGGCGGCGGCGTCACCCGGTGAACGAGGTAGGCGTAGTTGTCCAGCACGCTGCGGTCGCAGATGACGACGTCTTGCTCCGCGGCGAGGTGGATCTCCTCGGCGATCTGCGTGTGGAGGATCCAGCTCTGGGCATCGAGCGTCGTCTCGCGGTTGATCGGCAGGGGACAGCGGCGCGCGACCTCGCGCACCATGTCGACGCGCGCCTCGCGCTTCTTCATCCACGCGGCGAGCTCGTAGCACAGCGTGGTTTTGCCCACCCCGTGCGTCCCGACGAATGCGATCTTGAGCGTTGCCAAGATCCTCTCCCCGGCTGGCCCGGAGTTCTCACCACGCTTCTACTGCGGCAGCGTATCTGTCGGCGCTGCCTCGTGACGAGCCATGACGAGAACTCCGGGCTAAAGCGTTGACCTCCGGCGTCTTGTACAAAGGTAGACCAGGAAGGGGGCGCCCACAATGGCGGTGATGGCGCCGAGCGGAAGCTCCGTGGGCGCCCAGACAGTGCGCGCGAAGATGTCCGCCCAGAGGAGGAGGAGTCCGCCGGATAGGGCCGCTGCGGGAAGCAGGCGGCGGTGCGGCACGCCGACGAGGAAGCGCGCCATGTGGGGCACCATGAGGCCCACGAAGCCGATCACGCCGGAGAACGCGACCGCCCCGGCGGTCATCAGCGAGGAGGCGGCAAGAAGCGCGGTGCGCGTCCGATCGATGTGCACGCCGAGAGATGCGCCCGTCACGTCGCCCCAGAGCAGGAGATCCAGATCTCGAGCCAGCCAGAACGTCACCGCGCCGCCGACCACGGCATAGGGCAAAAGCATCTCGACGTGGTCCCAGCGCGCCGACGCGAGGCTCCCCAGGAGCCAGAAGAGCACCTGATGAAGGGAGCGGTCGCTCATGAGCATGAGGAGCGCGACCACCGAGGAGATGGCCGCCGCGATCGCGATGCCGCTGAGGAGCAGCCCCTCGGTCTGCAGCTTCCCACCCCGCCGGTTGAGCGCGTAAACGAGCGCGACCACGGCGAGGGCGAAGACGAAGGCGCTCAGCGGGACCGTGGAGAACGCGCCCAGGTGGAATCCCCAGCCGAAGAGCATGGCGAGGACGGCGCCCAGGGCCGCTCCCGAGCTCACGCCCACGAGGTAGGGCCCCGCCATGACGTTGCGAAAGAAGGCCTGCATGACGGCGCCCGACATCGCGAGCAGCGCACCCACCAGGATGGCGAGGAGTGTCCTCGGCAGGCGGATGTTGAGCACGATGGTGGTGTGTGGATCGGATTGCCCGGCGTCACCGCCGCCCGAAAGCTGCTCCCCGATCACGCGAAACGCGTCGCCCAGACCGACCTCGGCGCTCCCCATCCCCAGGGAGAGAAGCGCGGAGACGAGCAGAAGGATGCCCAGGGCAGGTATCCACAGCTTCCGGGCGGTGTCCGATCTCATTGTCCGTCCCGTGACCAGAGTTCAGGGTGCAGGTAGCGGGCGAGCTCCGGCAGCAGCTCGATCACCCGGGGTCCCGGCCTTTGGAGCACGTCCGCATGCGCCAGGAAGAGCCGCGGCCGGCGTCCGAGGCTCGTCTGCGACCATGCGGCGGCGTTCCGCAGCGTGCTGAGCACGCGCTCTCTCGCGGCCGCCTCGCCCTCTTCCCCGAAGGTGCCCCAATACACCTCCGGGTCCCGCTCGATGATCGTCTCCAGCGAAAGCGGGCTCCACGCCGACGGTGCCACGGACCCGATGTTCTCACCGCCGGCAGCCTCGATGAGCCCGTGCACGTAGGACCCCGGCCCGGCCGTCCAGTGGGCGCCCTCCAGCTCGCCGAAGAAGACCCGCGGACGCCGCTCCGGCGCCAGTGTGGCCGTGCGCTGCCGTACGTCCTGGAGCGTCGCCTGCAGGCGCTCGATGAGCCGGCGGGCGTGCGTCTCGCGGCCGGTCACCGCGCCGACCTCAGCGATCGTCGCCAGAATCCTGGCCAGCCGCCCGCGCGTCTCGACACCGTAAACCGGGATGCCCAATCGCACCAAGGACTCGATGAACTCCAGCGGGTTTCCGCGCGTGACGAGCACGAGATCGGGTTTGCGCAGGAGCACGGCTTCCAGGCTGGGGTCCACGATCCCGCCAACCCGGGGCACGTCGCGCGCCTCCGGGGGGAAGTTGCAGAACCGGGTCGCGCCGACCACTTGTGTTGTGTCACACCCGATCGCGAAGAGGATCTCCGTCAAGCTGGGGGAGAGAGAGACGATCCGCTCAGGCGGCGTCCGCCATTCCACGACGTGGCAGAGGGGATCTTCGAATCTCCGCGGCGGCTGGGAGGATGCGCCCGCCGGTCCGCTCCCCAGCAGGATGGCGAGAAGGAGGAGCCTCGCAGGCAAGCGAGCATGGCGGCCGATGAGGAGCTTTGCGCGCATGGCCCGAGTCTATCCCGACGATGCATCTCGAGGAAAGAACAGCCACTGCCGCCGGGCGCCGGACCGCAAGAGGGGGGTGCACCCCCTCCCGGGCCGGGCCACACAGCAGTGGCTGCAGCCTGCTCGGGCAGGCGGCACGCCCTGCGAGGTGAGGGCGTGCCGGAAAGAACCTTAGCAGCCCGTGGCAGAAGTCATCCGGGCCGCGAGACGGAGCCCTCTACCTAGAAGACAAACCAGGTCGAGAGCGTGAACCGCTGACCCGTGAGGTTGTAGGTCTTGTTCAGGTCGCCGTAGGTGTCGGGCGGGATGTCCACCTGCTCGAAGTGCTCCGTGTCGAAACTCATGACCTCGAACCCGATTCCGCAGTGCTTGTTCATCTTCATCTTCAGGTTTCCGAAAATGACGGTGTTCCGGGCGTACCGGACGGGGAGGACGTAATCATCCGAGACCTTCAGGTCCTCGTCCTTCGGATTGTCCGTGCCGGCACCTACGTCGATGACCCATGTCGGATTGATGTTCCAGGTCAGGCTGGCGAATCCACCCGTGCTCGAGATCACCTTTCCCTTGGTCGGGTCGTCCTCGTCGGGATGGGCGTAGTTGTAGTTGAATCCGTAGTGGAGGTACTCGTCCGCGGCACCGCCGCTGACATAAGCCTCACCCTTCAGGATCACCTTCTTCTCGGCAAACGGCAGGTTGAACTCGAAACCGCCGATGTAGGGCGAGAAGTCCTGGGTCTTGTTGTCGCCAATGTCGAAGCTGACCGTGCGGAAGCCACCACTAATGGCGAGCTCGCCCCCGTCCTTCAGGAAGTCCTTCCAGGCGATGCGGCCGAGGATCCACGGCATCTTCTCTTCGGGGCGATACGGGACCGCGCTGTCATAGCGCAGGCGATGCTTCATGAAGCTCAGCAGGAACTGCAGCTTGGTGTCGCCCTGCGTGTCGTACCGGAAGGTGAGCTGCGGCACACGCCACCAGAGATTACCGCCCCAGGACAGGATCCCGAACTCGATCGTCGCCGGGTTCTGCTGGAGGATGGGAATCCAGTCCTGGCCACCGCGCATCGAGAATCCTGACTTGTGGGCCATGTTCGCGTAGCCCAGCCGCAAGCGCGGGAGGAGGTTGTCGCCCGCGCTCGCGCCCCAGAAGTCGATCTCGAGCACGGCCTTGGCCTTCCAATCTCCTTCGGCAATACCGCCCGATATACCGAAGCGCGTGTCCCGAGGGTTAAAGTTGAGGACGTGGGTCGAGTCGTCCACGAGATACGATGCCAACTCGGTGGCCATCTGGCCCGTGTCCCACTGCATGTCGAACTTCGCACGGCCCCAGATTTTCACATCCACCTTACTATCCACTGATCCCGCCGAGCTCGCTACCGGAAGTAGCACAACGATGGCAGTCACCAGCAAGGCGGTTACGCCGTAAAGACGCAGCTTAGCCAAGCGCTCCATAACCTTTTTCCTCCATGTGGAATCTGCCGCGACAGGGATCACCCAGGTGGGACGCCTCGCCGACCACCACGAACGACGTGGAGGAACCAAGCCCCGATTCCCTTCGGCGGGCGCAACCCATCTGCCGCCCTCGCATCCCTGCCATGACCGGATTGGGCGCGGCCGTTGCACACCTTGACAGCGGCCGACGAAACTCGCGGCATACTAGCCCGCGTCCCGGATTCGTGCAACCCGCCATGGGCTGTTTTTCGTGTCTTTACGCGCTCTCAGGAATGGGCGTATACGAGTGTAAGCTTACGGCGAGCCATGCGTCTCTTGAGGGGTGCGCCCCCGCACTTGGCGTCACGGGGCCGAGACATCCCAGAGGCACTGCGGGGTCCCCCGGGGCCCGGTTTGTACCCGCATCCGGGCGCCAAATACTTGCCAGATCATCTCTTCTGAGATGATCTCGGCCGGAGCCCCATCCCCCCAGAGCCGTCCGTCACGCAGGACGAGGACCCGGTCGCAAGCAGCTGCGACGAGATTCAGATGGTGGTCGGCCACCAGCACGCACAGGCCCCGGTCCGATGCCAGGGCCCGAAGCCGCCGGTAGGTTTCCTGCTGGTACTTGAGGTCGAGGCTCGCGACCGGCTCGTCGAGAAACAGGATCTCGGTCCCCTGGGCCAGCGCGCGGGCGAGAACCACCCGTTGCCGCTCGCCGCCGCTCAGCGTCTGCAGCGGCCGGTCGCGAAGGGAAGCCAAGTCCATCGCGTCCAGGGCCGCCTCCACCGCCTCACGGTCCTCGCGCGTGGGCGGCGCGATGGGACCCATCCACGGATAGCGCCCAAGCGAGACGGTCTCGTCGACCGTGACCTCGAAGGCGACGTCCGTCATCTGGGGAACGAGGGCCACGCGGCGGGCGAGCTCGCGCGGGGAGAACGCCGCGAGCGAGCGCCCGGCAATGCGGACCTCGCCGGTCATCTGCCGATGGATGCCGCACAGGGTGTGAAGGAG
>JAUVTV010000119.1 GCA_030601305.1 Candidatus Eiseniibacteriota bacterium
ATCGCGCAACCAGGAGGATCGCGTTGTTGACCACGATCCCGAACAGCAGGATGAGGCCGATCCGCGCAGACGAATCGAACGTCGAATCTGTCAGCCAGAAGATGGCGAACACGCCTACCAGCGACATCGGCACCGACAACAGCACGAGGAACGGCAGCGTAAGACTCTCGAACAAGCCCGCCAGGATCATGAAGATGAACGCCATCGCGAGGATCAGCATGAGCGTGAGTTCCCCTTCCTCCTCCTCGGTGAGGAAGGTCTGCCCGGGCTCGTCGGCCTCGTAGCCATAGGGCAGCTCCACGCGATCTAGGATCCGCTTGATGTAGCGGTTGCGCATGGACTCGGTCCCAACGTACTCCCAGCTCACGTAACGCGCGTAGCGTTGATCCTCGCGCGTGATCGTCCCGGCGAGCGGCACGGTCTCCAGCGTGAGAATGTCTCCCAGACGCACGCTCTTGCCCGACTGGGTGTGCAGAATCTGATCGGCCACGTCGCGGAACTCGATGTCCTCGGAATCCTCGTAGCTGAGTTTCACGCGCTCGGCCTCGCCGTCGACGATCATCCCCGTCGGGTAGTCCATCCCGATCAGGCGGCGCAGGAAAGCGATCACCTCGACCACCGTGACGTCGTAGTCGCGCAGCGTGGCGCGATCGACGGTGATGATCGTCTCATCCTGCGGCGAGTACATGTAGCGCATGTCGTTCAGCACGCGACCGTGGCGCGCGCGCCGGTTGCGCTTCACCTGCTTCAGGATCCCGTCGCACATGTCATCCAGCATCTTCGAGTTGTAGCCGGTCACGCGGATCGTCGAGTTCAGCCGTTGTCCGCCGAAGAACCCCTTCACGTAGGCCTGGTCGTCGAACCCGCGGATGAAGATGCCCATGCCGGCCATCTTCTCAGCGAGATCGATCAGGCTGTTCCGGTAAAGCAGCGGGTACTCGCTGAAGAGCATGTCGTCTTCGAAGCGGCACCGCAGGCGTCCGTTGTTGCGCCAGACCTGCGTCTTGAGATGCACACCCTCGGGGACGGGCAGCAGCTCGTCTTCGAAGCGCCGCATCGTGCCGTAGGTCTCGAGGATGTCCGTGCCCTCCGGCAGGCTGATGAACATGACAAGCGTCTCTCTCTCGGGTACGCGCCAGAAGCCGCCCTTGTCGAGCTTCTCCTTGTAGATGAACCAGCCGCCCGCGAGGAACGTGAAGGAAAGCAGGATCACGAGCCACCACAGCCGCAGCGTCCAGCCGATGAGTTTTTCGAAGGCGTTGGGCTGCGTGTCGGCGCTGATCGACGAGGGCGCCGCAGCCATGACGGCATCCTCTGTCCCCTCGCCCTTCAGCCTGCCCATCCACACCGACCGCAGCGCGACGGGCATCCATCCCAGCGCAACCAGAATCGAGGCGCCCATCGCCGTTGCCACCGCAACCGCGAGCGGCGCGTAGTAGAGCGACAGCCGTCCGGAGAGGAACACGAACGAGAGGAACGCGACCATCGTCGTGAGCGTGGTCGCGAGAATGGGGAACGCCACTTCGTTCGCGCCCGCCACCAGCCCCTGCCGCGCCTGGAGCGATGGGAGCCTCTGCTGCCACCCCTACGAGACGGCGCCCACCGAGAGCGAGATCCTGCGATGCACGCTGTCGAGCACGAGGATGCTGTTGTCGAGGATCATGCCAAAGCACACCGTGAGGCCGCTGATCGTGATGAAGTTGACCGAGATCCCCAGGAAGTAGAAAAGGCTGAGGCTGATCAGCACCGCGAGCAGGATCGAGGCAACCACCGTGGCGGCCAGGCGCAGGCTGCGCATCGAGAGCAGCAGCAGAAGCAGCAGCACTCCTAAGATGAGCAGCGAGCGGAAAATGAGCTCGCGGAGCTTCTTCTCCAGCTCGCCGCCCTGATCTTCGTCGATCTCGAAGGTCACCTCGAACGGCAGGGATGCTTCGAGCTCCGGCAGCATCGCGCGGATCCGGCGGCTGACCGACACCGCGTTGCTCCCACGGCGCTTCTCGACGGACAGGAGCACCATGTTCTGTCCGTTGATGCGCACGAGATACGTGGGATCCTCGTGGTCCCAGCGCACCTCTCCCAGCTCGCGCAGGCGGATCAGCCGCTCGCCGCGGCGCCCGACGACCAGCTTCTCGAGATTGGGGACCGTCGACTTGTCGCGGATGCTGACCAGCGCTTCCGTGGGACCGGTGCGGACCACGCCGCCCGCGGTGATATCGTCCAGGGTGAGCACGCGCCGCAGGACGGCATCCGCGGAGAGCTGGTGCAGCCAGAGTTTCTCGCGATCGAGCACGATGTGCAGGATCCGGTTCGCGCCCCCGCGGATCTCGGCGCTCGCCACGCCTTCCACGCCCATCACCTGCGGCACGATCCACGCTTCGGCCTTCTCGCGAAGGTCGTTTGGATCCAGCGGCGAGATGAGCGAGACGGTGAAGAAGTCCGCGGTCTGGAACTCTTCGGGCACATCGCCCCGGATCTCGGGCGGGCGCGCATTCATCGGCAGGTCGCGGCGGATGGCGCCGATTTGCTCGGCCAGCTCCAGGCGGGCGAACTCGATGTTGACGTCGCGGCGGAAGGAGATCTCGACCTGCGAGAAGCCCGGGTAGCTGCGCGCGACGACCTCCTCGATCCCGTGCACCCGCCGCGCGACCTCTTCCATGGGCACGGTGATCGAGCGATGCACGGCCGACGGCGAGGCCCCGCTCCAGGTGGTGCGCACCGTGAGCGTGGGCAGCTCGACCTCGGGCATGGACTCCACGCGCAGCTTGGGCATCGCGTAGACGCCCAACACGATCGTGGCCGCGAAGAGCACCCACGTTGCGACCGGCCGTCTGAGTAGCTGCTCGGTCATGGCTGTTTGCGCGCGCGTCTCGCGTGCACCCACTCGTAGAAGAGCGGCGTGTAGATGAGGGTCAGCAGCGTCGCGAGCGTCAAGCCCCCGATGATGGTGAGCGCCAGCGGGCGCTGGAGCTGCTCGCCCGAGCCGAGGCCGATGGCCATCGGCGTCATGCCCACGACCGTCGTCACCGAGGTCATCAGGATCGGGCGGAAGCGCAGGCGCGTGCCCTCGAGCACCGCCTCGCGCAGCGCCATGCCCTTACGCCGCAGCCTGCGGATCGTATCGATCTTGATGATGGCGTCGTTCACGCTGATTCCGATCAGCGCCACAAGTCCGATGAGCGAGAGGATGTTCACCGACTGGCCGAACACACTCAGCGTGAGCGCCGCACCGGCGACACCGAGCGGCAGGACGGCCGCGATGAGCAACGGATCGAGGAACGACTCGAACATCCCCGCGAGGATCATGTAGACGATGAGCACCGCCAGAAGGAGCGCGTAGCCCAGCTCGCGGAAGCTCTCGCTGATCTCCTCCTGCTCGCCGCCCTCGGCGAAGCGGACGTCGGGCGGCAGATCCAGCGTGGCGATGATGTCACGTACCTCGGCCCGCACGTGATCGGCCCGCCGGCCGCGCACGTCGCCCGTGATCGTCACCATCCGCCGCTGGTCGCGCCGCACCAGCTCGCGCACCGGCACCTCCTCGACAACGTCGACGAAGTGCCCGAGGCGCACCATCCGCCCGGGACTCACCTCGACGGGCGCCGCCAGCACGGCCGCGAGGTTCTTGCGCTCGTCCTCGGAGAAGCGCACGGCGATGTCGATGCGCTGCTCGGCCTCGTTGAACGTGGTGGCCACGACGCCCTGGATGCGGTTCCGCAGCTCACGGGCGAGGAATTCGGGATCGAGGTTGCTGCGCACGGCCTCCTCGCGATCGATGCGCATCGCGAGAATCGGCGTGCCCAGCACGCGGTCGGCCTTCAGATCGACGAGCCCGCGAACGTCTGCCAGCGCGGCCAACACCAGGTCCGCCGCCACCACCGCGTCCTCGGCATCCTCGGCCATGATGCCCAGCATGAACGGGGCGCCGCCGGTGCCCAGGATCTCGCGCAGTCCGATGCCCTCCTCGCGGAAGGCGTAGAGAACCGACGGGAACGTCGCGAGGTAGTCCGCGACGTGATCCTCCAGCGCCTCGGATTCCCTGCGCCCTGCCTGCCCCGACTTCAGGATGATCCGGAGACTCGCGGTCTGGCTCCCGGTGAACTCCTTCACCGCGGCGAGCGTGCGCTCGGTCGTCCCGACCTGCGAGAAGACCGTTGCGACCTGCGGCAGCGTCTCGATCTCCTCGGCGAGACGCCGCGCCATCTCCTGGGTCTCTTCGAGTGGCGTTCCCGCGGGCAGCTCGATCGCGAGCGAAAGGTCCCCGGTACTGCGCTCGGGCAGGAAGCTGCGCGGCAGCGCCCAGCCCACGATCGCCGCCCCGACCAGGAAGACGATGAGACCCGCCATCCATACCGCCTTGCGGTCAAGCGCGTGGATCAGCACCCGGTGATACACGTTGTAGAAGCCCTTGAGGCCGCTCGAGAACAGACGGAAGAGCCCGCGTGGCTCAGGCATCCGCGCTCCCAGGATGCGCGCCGAAAGCGTCGGCTGGAGAAGCAGCGCGGTCGCACCCGAGATGAGCAGCGAGAAGGTCACCGTGAGCGCCTGATCGCGGAAGAACTCGCCGGCCACGCCCGAGACGTAGACGACCGGGAAGAAGACCGCCACCGTGGTGAGGGTCGACGCCATGACGGCCGCGCTGACCTCGCGCGTTCCGGTGATCGCGTTGGCGCGCACCATCTCGCGGTCGGTGCCACCGCCTCCGCGTTTCTCCTGAATGTGGCGCGTGATGTTCTCGAGCACGACGATGGCGTTGTCCACCAGCATACCCGCGGCCAGCGAGAGCCCTCCCAGTGACATCAGGTTGAGTTTGACGCCGGTGAGGTAGAGAAACGCGAAGGTCGTCATGATCGAGGCGGGAATGGCGATCCCGACGACGATCGGGCTGCGCAAGTCGCCCAAGAACATGAACAGCACGATGAAGGCGAGAAGCGCACCGAAGAGGAGGCTCTGCAGGAGTCCCGAGAAGCTCGCGCGGATGAACTCGGCGTCGCGGTAGACGAACTCGGCGGAGAAGTCGGTGTACTGCTCGCGCAGCACCTCCAGCACGACATCAACCTCTTCGGAGACGCTGACCGTGTTCGCACCGACTTCCTTGTACAGGAGGATCGAGACGACCTCGTCTCCGTGGAGGAGCGTCGCGCCCTCGGGCTCCTTGACATCGTCGATCACCGTGGCGATGTCACCCAGGCGGATCGGCGAGAGCCCCTCGCGCCCGATCGCCGTCTCCTCGATCTCGCCGAGATTCTCGAATTCCCCGATGATCCGGAGCGACAAGTGCAGCGGCCCTTGACGCACACGGCCCCCGGGAAACGAGATGTTGGAGCTTCGCAGGGCAGCCGCGATTTGCTCCATCGAGATGTTGTAGACGCGGAGCATCTCCGGATCCGGCTCCACGCGGATCTCGCGCTCCAGCCCGCCGACGACGTCCGCCTGCGAGACGCCGTGGATCTGCTCCAGGGCCGGTTTGGCCACCTCGATGGCGAACTCGGTGATCTCGCGCAGTGGTTTCTCGCCGCGGACGACCATGATGCTGACCGGTCGCGACGTGGGATCCCAGCGGAGGATGAGCGGCCGCTCGGCCTCCTCGGGGTAGTCGGTGCGGAACGCCACGCGGTCGAGCCCCTCGCGCAGGTGGAGCGCGGCGAACTCCATGTCCGTGCCCCACTCGTACTCGACGGTGATCGTGGAAAGCCCTTCGCGCGATCGCGACTCGACGCGCCTCACCTTCGGCAGCGACGTCACCGCGGCCTCAAGCGGCATCGTCACCAGCCGCTCGACGTCCTCGGCCTGCACGTCGGCGTACTGGGTGACGACGGTCAGGCGGGGGTAGTTGATCTCGGGGAGGAGGTCGACGGGGATGCGGGTGAGGGAGACGGCGCCAATGAGCATCAGCCCGAGGCAGACCATCGATGTTGCCACGGGCCGGCGAACGGCAGCACGGACCATGGCGAGCTAGCCCTCCTCGGACGCGAAGTGTGCGCGCCACGGGTCGTCGGGCGTCACCGTCTTGCGCACCTTGACGGCGGCCTCATGAGCGAGGGTGAGGTGATCGGAAACGACCACGCGATCCCCGGCGTCGAGGGTCTGTCCCGCCGCGACGCCGGTGATCTCCACGTAGTGCTCGTTCCGCAGGCCCGTATCGACGTAGATCCAGATCGCCCGGTTATCCTCGTCGACCTTGAACACCAGGTCGCGCTTGTCGCGCACGAGCACCGCCTCCTTGGGCACCAGCAGACAGCCCTCGATCATCTCGGTCGCGATCTCGGCGCGGACGAACATCCCGGGGCGAATGCACCGCGAGTCGTTTTGGAAGCGGAACAGGACGCGGCACGTGCGGCTGATCACGTCCACGTCGGGGCTCACCACGTTCACGCGCACCGGGAGCGTCTGCTCCACGGCCGTGATGGTGAGCAGCGCCGGATAGTCGACCTGCAGATTGCCCAGATCGGACTCCAGAACGTAGACCTCGGCCTCGAGGTCGCGCGTGTTGATCAGGCGGCAGAGGATCTGCCCCGCGGCGACGCGTTCACCGCGCACGACATCGAGGCCCGTGATCGTGCCGTCGAACGGGGCGATGATCTCGGTGCGCTCGAGGTTCAGCAGCGCGCGTTCTTCGGCGGCCCGCGCTTCGGCGAACCCGGTGCGCGCTTCCAGCACGTCACGCCGGAAGGCGCCTTCCTTGAGCGCGCTCAGCTCCAGCTCCAGGCTGCGGGCGGCGAACTCCTCGTGGTCCACGCGGCCGCTCTTGAAGTCGTCGCGCAGTTTGTTCACGCGCACCTGGTAGTCGGCCAGGGCGGACTGATCGACCTCGCCGGATTGCTTCAGCTCCAGGTTGACCGCGAGCTCCGACAGGGCCGTCAGGTGACGGGCGCGGGCCTCCCCGAGCGCGGCAAGATACTCGCGCTGGTCGAGAACGGCGATGAGCTGACCTGCGCGAACCGCTTCGCCCTCGTCCACGAGCAACCGGTCGAGCTTGCCGCTCAGCTCGGTCTTGATCTCGGTCTGCTTGCGGGCGCGCAGGCGACCCTCGGCGAGCACCGAATGCACCAGCCGGTCACGCGTCACGTCGGCCACGTTGACCGAGATGGGCTTCTTCT
>JAUVTV010000106.1 GCA_030601305.1 Candidatus Eiseniibacteriota bacterium
GGTGGATGGGCGGCAGTTGCGGTATGTTCCCGCCCGATTTTTCCGCCCCTATTGCCCCGGCCAGGAGCCAATCCGCTGGAACTGCCCTCGAGTCACCGCGTACCGGTCAGCTGGCTCCGCGAGAACGCCTGCGCCCCCATCAGGTGGCGGACCGTCACCGAGATTCTGCCGCAGGGAGCGGCTACGCCCGCCGACCTCGACCTTCTTCGAGCCGAACTCCTTCAGTACAAAGGAGTTACGCAGATCATCAAGAAGCAGAAGGCGAACGGGGCCTGGGCCGGCAACATGTTGGGCCTCGCAGCCAACAAGGCGCAGGGTATCAAAGATGTCGGTACAGTGCCGCAATACCGTCGCTTGCTGGAGTTGGGTCTCCCGCAGAGCGAGCGAGTATTCCGCCTCTCCGAGCGAATGTTCTTCCGGCTGCTCTCGCGCGACGAGGATCCGGCGCTGCTCTTCGAGCACCAGAAGGCGACGAAGACCAATCCCGACCTGGCTATCTGGTCCCGGGACATGATGCGGGAGGGCGCCACTGCTGCGCTCGCGCAGGCCGGCCTGGCGGAGGATCCCCGCGTTCGAGGTGCGGCCCACAAGATCACAACGCGCATGTCACAGTTCCTGCGCAGCGAGCTTGCCCAGAAAGCCATCAGGCGCAAGGCCTCGCGCAACATCCTGGATCCCGACGCATATCCACCCACCGTCCACTCGGTGGCGATCGTGGCGTACATGCCAAACCTGCAGCGGGAGCGAGCGGGCTTCGTGGAGCGGCTGGCCGCCTACCTCTCCGAGCCGGAGACAAAGCGGAGCTACGTCATCAAGGTCGGGCGCAAGGTCATCAAGCCCACCGTGCAGGTCCTGGGCGATCCGCTGCGGGCCGAGAGCAACGGCAACCCGAAAGACCTTCCCTTCGCGCTGCACTGGATCGAGCTCCTCGTCCGCATGCGGATTCTGGAGCAGTCGTCAACGGCCCAGCGCATTCTGGGTCGCTTGCTCAGGGACTGCGACGCCGACGGCGTGTGGAATCCCCGGAACCTGAGGGCGCTTCCCAAGAGCAGCTCCCGGCTGGCCGATTTCGCATTCCCGCTGGAGCTGGACGGAAGGACCCTGGAGCGGCGCAAGGCGGACGTCACGTTCCGGTTGGCTCACATCGCCAAGCTGGCGGGCTGGGACCTCGAGTTCGTTTGATCCAGCGTATACGGGGTTGCGCGCTGCAGAGGACCACCCCAATATAGTAGTAGTCCAGACTACTACTATATGTCCATCGATTTCACGCCCTTTGGCTTCACCCCGACCGAGAGTGCCACCTACTCAGCCCTCTTGGACCGCGGGCCATCCTCAGGCTACGCCGTCGCAAAAGAGCTAAGTTTAGCCCGGGCAAACGCTTACCAGGCGCTGAACGGACTGGTGGCCAAGGGCGCGGCCACAGCGGCCGGGAGCACGCCTCAGGTCTTCCGGGCGGTCGGCCCCGAGGCCATTCTGGCCAGGATCGCGGCGCGGGAGGCCGAGAAACTGGACCTGCTCGAGCGCCAGGTGCAGGAGCGCGCAGCCTCGGGCGCCTCCGCCATCGTGCCGTTTTCCGGCGAGCGGCAGCTCCAGGAACTGGTTCTGAGGACCGCAGCTCGCGAACCGGGACCCGTGAGCTTTCTGGCCCCCGGCACCCTGGTGACCGCGTTGCTTCCGATCTGGCGCAAACGAGACTCCGACGGGGTGCCGACGGCACTGTGGGTCGTGGGGGAGCCTCCCGCCAAGCTGCCGCTCCCGATCGCCGGATCCGTTGAGGCCGAATCGCTGGAGCAGCACTTCGGGGCGGAGGTCATCCTGCTCCTGGCACCAGAAGCAGCCCTGTTGGGGCGCTTCGGGGACGCCGGGCTCACCGGATATTGGACCTCCGATCCGCTGGTGCGGGGCATCGTGAGCGCCTCGCTGGCTGCCCTCACACACCAGGCCTCTTGACGTAACCGCTTGGAATACCGAGTATTCCCTGGTTCTCAACCAAATGGTTGACCGTGAGTGAGCCAGGGGCCAGCCGCAATTCCCGCAAGCTCGTAGCCGACGCCGCGACCGCCGAGTTCGCGGAGCACGGCTACGCCGGCGCCCGAACCGAGCGAATCGCGAAGCAGGCGGGGGTCAACAAGCAGCTCCTCTTCTACTACTTCGGATCCAAGGCGGGGCTCTACCAGGGAGTTCTGGACGCCGCCGCGGAGGAGCTACGGGTCGCCGTGACCAGCGGGACCTCGATCGAGTTCAGCGCGACCGAAAGCCTCAGATCCAGTCTCAAGGCGGTGTTCGAGGCTCTGGTCGGCTCACCACACCTGATGCGGCTCGTGGTCCGTGGCGCGTTCGACGCCGTCAGCGAGGCCGCCGACCGTCCGATCCGCGAGATAACCACGGAGCTCGCACGCGTCATCTCGCGGGGGCAGGGACTCGGGTACTTTCGCGATGACGTGGATCCGACAGTGGCCGCGAAGCAGGCCGCGGTTCTGATCGTCGGTTACCTGGCACTGGAAGGGGCGCTGACAGAAAGCCCGGCGGAACTCAGCCGGGCTGACTGGATCTCGAGTGTGAGCGACCTGCTGGTCCGGTCGCTGTCCTGGTAGCCGTTAGCCGGGAACGAACTCGGGCTCCAACTTCTCCAGCTTGGCAGGCGTTCCCTCCGAGCGGCCCAACGCGATATCGAGCGCCTCGCTCAGGCGCTCCACCGGGTACACGGTGAGGTTGCGCCGCTCCTCCTCGTTCAGCTCCTGCAGGTCGGCGAGGTTGTCCTTGGGCAGGATGATGTTGGTGATCCCCGCCCGACATGCCCCCAGCACCTTCTCCTTCAGTCCGCCGATCGGCAGCACACGCCCCGAAAGCGTGATCTCCCCGGTCATGGCGATGTCGTGACGCACCGGCGTATTCGCCAGCGCGCTCACCAACGCTGCAGCCATTGTTACGCCAGCCGACGGGCCGTCCTTGGGAATCGCTCCCGCCGGGACGTGAATGTGCACGTCCTTTGCGGTGATGTCCTCCTTGATGCCCAGCTCCTCGGCGTGCGACTTGGCGTAGGTGAGCGCGGCCTGCGCCGACTCCTTCATCACGTCGCCCAGCTGTCCCGTGAGCAGAAGCTGATCTCGCCCCTTCATCACCGACACCTCGACGAACATGATGTCGCCGCCCACCGGCGTGTAGAACATCCCCGTCGCGACCCCGACCTCGTCCTCCTTGGAGGCCTGCTCAGGATGGACCTTCGGCTGACCGAGTAGATCGTCCACTCCCTCCTTGGTCAGCTCCATGGCCTCCACTTCACCGGACGCGATCTTGCGCGCGACCTTGCGCGCCATCTTCCCGATCTCCCGCTCGAGCTGGCGCACACCAGCCTCACGCGTGTACCCGGTTATCACCTCGCGCACCGCGTCGTCATCCAGCAACAGCTCACCCTTCTTCAGCCCCGCCTCTGTGAGCTGCCGCGGGACCAGGAACCGCTTGGCGATCGCCAGCTTCTCGCGCTCGGTATAGCCGCTGAACTCGACTTCTTCCATGCGGTCCAGCAACGGGCCGGGAATGTTCTGCCTGTAGTTGGCCGTCGCGATGAACAGCACTTCGGACAGGTCGAACGGCACGCCGAGGTAGTGGTCGGTAAACGAGTCGTTCTGCGCGGGGTCCAGCACCTCAAGCAGCGCGGCCGCGGGATCTCCCTGGAACGAGACGCCCAGCTTGTCCACTTCGTCCAGTAAGAAGACCGGGTTCTTCGCCCCGGCGCGCTTCATCCCCTCGATGATGCGCCCCGGCATCGCGCCCACGTAGGTGCGGCGGTGACCGCGGATGTCGGCCTCGTCGCGCGCGCCACCGAGCGAAATGCGCACGTAACTGCGGTCGATGGCTCGTGCTATCGACTTCGCGATCGAGGTCTTGCCGACGCCCGGCGGTCCTATGAACAGCAGGATGGAGCCCTTGCCGCGTCGGTCGTCCACGTTCCCGATGAACTCGCCCGTATCACGCTTGTCCCGCTGGTCGAGGAGCGACCGCACCGCCAGGAACTCAAGCACGCGGTCCTTCACGTCCTGCAGTCCGAAGTGGTCCTCGTCCAGAATCCGTGCCGCTCCATCGAGATCGAGGTGATCCTGGCTGCGCACGTTCCAGGGCAACTCCGCCACGGTCTCCAGGAACGTGCGGATGACCTGGGCCTCCATCGAGTCCTTGGCCGTCCGCTCCAGTCGCCGCAGCTCGCGGTCGACTTCCTTGCGCGCCTCCTCCGGCAGCTCGAGCTTCGCGATCCGCTCACGCAGCTCGTCCACTTCCTGGGAATCGTCGTCGCCCAGCTCCTTCTGTATCGCCTTCATCTGCTCGCGCAGGAACATCTCGCGCTGCCGCTCGCCGATCTCTTCCTGGACCTTGGACTTGATCTCCTCCTGTGCGTCCGCCAGCTCCAGCTGCCGCTGCACGTGAATCAGTACGCGGCGCAGCCGCTCCGCCACGCCTCGTGTCTCGAGCAGCGCCTGGCGCTCGGCCGCCGAGATGTCCATGTAGCCCGCAACCAGGTCGGCGAACCTCCCCGGATCCTCGACTCCCTCGAGAACCTGCTCCACGACATCCTGCGGCAGCCCAGTCTTCACTCCGAGCTCGGCCGCCCTTTCGCGCACCTCCTTGTGCAGCGCGACGAACGCCGCGTCTTCGGGGTCGAGCGGGGGAAGGTCGGGGGCCTCCTGAATCACGGCTTCGATGTAGCCGTCGGCCTGCGAGAACTGCAGCACTGTGGCGCGGTACTCGCCCTGCAGCAGGAGCTGAACGCCTCCAATGCCGCGCTGTACCTGCCCGATGCGGGCAAGCGTGCCCGTGGTGTAGAGCACCTCGGGCTGGGCATCGTCCACGTTCTGGCGCTGGGCAACCGCGAAGATGAGGTGCTCCTCCTCGCGCAGCGCCGCCTCGATGGCCCGCAACGTGCCCGGCCGCCCGGCGCCGATCGGCGCCGTGACCCCGGGGAACATCACGGTCTCGCGCAGCGGAAGGACCGGCACACGCATCCGAGTCGTGCTGTTCTCAGGCATATCTGTCTCCCCTCCGGTCGAGGGGTTGGTGGGCTCGTCGTCGCTCATGCCGCCTCGCTGAAGCAGGGTCCGTGCCACTGACAGGGCCCGAAAACCCGGCGTCCAACCGGTGGAACACCCCTTTCAGGCACAGAGTTCCTGCCAACGGCACCACCCAGGACCCCCCGGCTGCCAATCTGGCCGAGGGTTGGGACCCGTCACGATAAACGATCAGGGGGCGCGTGGGGCGACGTTGAGGAGGGCCTTGAGTTCTGATTCGGCGAGTTGCTCCACAAGCCCGGCCCGTACGGTAATCTCGCGTGCGGGCTCAGTCTCGTCCGATGGACATTCGAAGCGAATGATATCGGACGGCTCCGGGAACACCCGCTTGTCCTTCTTGGTCGGGATCATGCCCGAGGTTCGGCCCACCCGCTCGACGGACCACCGGCGTCCGGCATCGTCGGTTACCCAACGCATCGTGTGCTCGGAAGGCGCACTATTCAGGTTGCCTGGGGGTAAGGGTCACGTTAATCTACCCCCGGTCCGGAGCATATGCTACATGGAAGATCCCAACGTACGGTCCGTCGCGGCGCGACTTGCCGATGCGCTAGCCGATTCCTACGAGATCGAAGGGGAGATCGGCCGCGGCGGCATGGGGCTCGTATATAGTGCTCGCGACCTCAAGCTCAAGCGCCGCGTCGCCATAAAGGTCCTCCCGCCCGACTTGGCCTTCCGGGATGAGATCCGCAAGCGCTTCGTGCGCGAGGCGCAAACGGCCGCCCGCCTGTCGCACCCACACATAGTGCCGATCCACGCAGTCGGGGAGTCCGGCGGTCTCGTGTACTTCGTGATGGCCTATGTCGACGGCGAGTCCGTGGCGGCCCGGTTGAGGCGCCGGGACCGACTCCCGGCCGAAGAAGCCCGCCGCATAATGGCGGAAACCGCCGACGCGCTGGGCCTCGCACACGCGATGAGCGTTGTGCACCGGGACATCAAGCCTGACAACATCCTGCTCGAGGGCACCCGCCGCCGCGTGGTCGTCACGGACTTCGGCATTGCCAAGGCCCTGACCGACGTGGACGGTGGTTCGCTCACCGGCACGGGCGTAGCCATCGGGACGCCAGCCTACATGAGCCCGGAGCAGGCGGCCGGCGAGAAGGACATCGACGCCCGCAGCGACATCTACTCGCTGGGCGTCGTGGCGTACGAGATGCTCACCGGCGAGCTGCCCTTCAAGGCGCCCACGGTGGCAGGAATCCTCCTCAAGCAGGTGACCGAGGTCCCCAAGGATGTCCGCGAGCTGCGCTCGGACTGTCCCGAAGATCTGGCAACGTCGGTGATGCGCTGTCTCGACAAGGAACCGGAGAACCGCTGGCCCACCACCGACGCGCTGCGCCGCGCCCTGGAGTCGCGCTCCTCGGCTCCGTACCGGGCCCGCCCTCCGGCCCGCAGGCCGGGTCGGCCGTCGCGGCCCTCGGAGCGTCCGTCGGCGTCGCGCGACAGGAACCGCGCCAAGGACTCCGAGTGGTGGGAGTGGTTCAGCGAGGGGGAGCGGGGTCGGCCCTCGCGGCGTGGGCGCCATGAGCGGGCCCGGGCGCTGCAGCACCGCAAGGAGGAAAAGCCGAAGCCGTCCACGCCATCCGGGGAGCCCGGGATGGTGCGGAAGTTCCGGGCCAACTTCGCATCCTATGTGTCTGTGAACGGCGGGCTGCTGCTGCTCAACGTCGTGACGGGCATCGAGACCCCGTGGTTCCTCTTCCCGGCAATCGGTTGGGGAATCGGGCTCGCGTCCCAGTACGGCAAGCTGTGGTCGTCGGGCTACAGCATGCGGGACGTGCTCAACCGCCCGCCCGCCCCTGATGCGCTCCCGGTGCCAGGCAAGGCGCAGGCCGTGGCCGCCTTGCCTCCGGCCATGGCCGCCGAGCCCACTACCGGCGAGTACGGCAAGCTCGCGGTACAGATCGAGCAGATGCGTCGCGACCACACGGCGATCGTCAGGCTGGTCGAGCGCCTCCCGGAGGGGGAGCGCGCGATGCTGCCCGAGGTCGTACCTACGGTGAACGCGCTCACGGAGCGGGCCGTCGAGCTGGCCCGTACGCTCGCCGCGATGGATCGTGACGTGGACGATGCATCGCTCGCTCGGCTCGATCAGCGGATCGAGGAGATGGAGGCAGCGGCGCCCAGCTCCGAAACCGAGCGCAGGGTGGATCTCCTCAAGCGTCAGCGCATTGCACTGGGGGAGCTGGTCAAGCGCCGCGGCAAGGTCGAGTCGCAGTTCGAGTCGTGCGTCATCGCGATCCAGAACGTTCGCTTCGACTTGCTGCGCCTCAGGTCGGCGGGCGTGGAACAGGTCCTGGGCGACCTGACATCGGCCACGCAGCAGGCAAGCGCACTGCGCATAGACATGGATGCCGCGATCGACGCCGCGGCGGAGATCAAGGAGGCGCTCGGCAAGCGCTAGAAGGCAGCCAGCTCCTTGACGGCGGCCCTCACGTCCGCCGCCTGCGGCAGGATCACATTCTCCAGCTCTGGTGCGTACGCCACGAAGGTGTCGGTCGACGCCAGCCGCCTGACCGGCGCGTCCAGCCAGGCAAAGAGCTCGTCACCTATCCTGGCAGCCAACTCCGCCCCGTATCCCCACGAGAGCGAGTCCTCGTACGCCACGAGCACCTTGCTCGTCTTCCGGACCGACTCGGCGATCGTCTCCCAGTCCACCGGATTCAGCGACCGCAGGTCGATCACCTCCACGCTGATCCCTTCGCTCTCCTCGAGCTCTTTGGCCGCGACGATCGAGCGCTGCACGACGGCGCCGTAGGTGATCACGGTGACGTCGCTGCCCTCCCGCACCACCTTCGCCTTGCCGAAGGGGATCATGAAATCGGGGCCGGGATACGCCGACTTGTTGTAGGTCTGGCGATAGAGGTGTTTGTGCTCGAAGAAGATCACCGGATCGTCACAGCGGATTGCGGTGCGCAGCAGTCCGTTCG
>JAUVTV010000176.1 GCA_030601305.1 Candidatus Eiseniibacteriota bacterium
GGTGGAGCTGCGCTACACGGAGCAGCTCCGCTACGAGGAGATCTCGCAAGTGCTTGGAATACCGCTAGGTACGGTGAAGGCTCGACTCCACAGAGCCCACCATCAACTCAAGGACCGGCTGCTGATGGCTGGGTTTAGCCCCGAAGTGCTGGGATTGTGAAACCTCGGTGCCGCCTCTTGCGTCCTTCGAGGCGGCGGAGGGTTGATCGGCGAGAAGGTCTCGCCGGTGACGCGGAGAGGGCGTAGAGAAGAGGGTGACCAGAGTGGGCTGCAAGGATCGCCAGAGGCAGCTACAGGATCTCCTCAGCGGGGATCTCGCGCCCAAGCCTGCCGCCGAGTTGGGGGCGCACATCAAGGCCTGCCCCTCGTGTGCGAGGGATTTCGCGGCGTACCGGCAGCTGTTTGCCGCGCTTCCCTCGATGCCCGAGCCGGTCATGCCCGCGGACCTGCCCGATTCTGTCATGGTCGCGGTGCGCGCGGAGCGGCTCACCTTCCGTCGCCATCGGGACAGCGTGACAACGGTGGCGTTGCGTCGTTCGCTGGCCTTCCTGTTCGCATCCGCATTTGCCGTGGCGCTCGGCGCGGCCCTGTGGGGTTGGGTTGCCCGGATCGCGGGATTCGCCGGCCGCGCGCTCTCCCGCGACCTGTTGGCGTTGCAGGACACCGCCCGCGACCTGTGGTATCTGATCCAGCTCCTCGGGGATGTCGCCGGACTGCTGCAACCGACGGTGCTCGCCCTGTGGGGCATCGTGCGACAGGTGGCGAATCCCCTGTCGGGCTTCGGGCTTCAGATCCTGTTGATCTACGCGGCAGCACTGCTTCTGGGGAGCCTCCTCTGCTGGAGGGCGCTCTTCCCGCGAGGCGAGAGGAGACTCAGTCATGTGTCGTAGCCGGGAACACCGAGGTCCCCATCGCCGTTGGCTGTGGGCGCTCAGCGCCCTGGGTGTCATCGCGCTTGCCGCTGGAGCGGCGGTGGCGGATCAGAAGCTCGTGGTGATCGGAGACGACACGGACACCTCGGAGAAGGGTGACTCGGTCAAGGTCACCATCGAGGGCGGCGAGAGCGGCATTCGCATCTACGTCCACGAGGGAAGTCGGACGCAGCAGTTCGAGATCATCTCGCGGGATGACTCGGGTGACTGGGAGGACGACGAGGAAGCCGCAACGGACAGGCGGCTCCCGGGCCGGTGGCAAGAGCCGATGTCGGACGCTGATGACCGCGTGGCCATCGGCAGCGACGTGGTCGTCTCGGCCGGGCAGGTGGTGCCCGGCGACGTGGTGTGCATCTTCGGATCGGCCACGATCCGCGGCATCGTGCAGGGTGATGTGGTGACCATCGGGGGGCACATCCAGGTGGAGCCGCAGGGCGCGATCATGGGTACAGCCGTCGCGATCGGCGGTGGCAACATCCGCGTGGATTCGGGTGGCGTGGTCCAGGGGGAAGCCGTGACCGTGGGGGGGCGTGTCCGGCAAGGTCACAACGCGGTCATCGGGGAGCGGGTCGAGATCTCGTTCATTCCCTCGTTCGGTCCCAGTCTCGGGTTCGCGGGAATCGGATGGCTCAGCTTCCTGGCGCACCTCATCTTCGTCGGATTCATCGGGTGGATCCTGCTGCGCCTCAGCCTGTCGCGGACCGGGATCTCGGTCGCAACGCTCAAGTCCCGCGGATGGGAATCACTGTTGGCAGGCGTCGGCGGCGGGATCGTCTACACGATCGTGATCGTGCCGCTCTTGCTCGTGCTCGCCATCGTCCTCGTCGCCATCGTCGTGGGGATCCCGCTGGTGCCGGTCCTCGTCCTGCTTCTCCTCATCTTGCCGATTCCGGGCTACCTCGTCACGGCGGCACTGCTCGGTCTTACGGTGATGGGGGGGCCAGCACCGGTGCCCGCCCTGGACACGGAGCCCGGTGCGGCACCGGCCTACCCGACCCGCAATCTGGGCAAGTCCTTCTTCTTGGGACACCTGCTTCTCTCGTTGCCCGGTCTCGTCGGGCTCATCATGGCGATCCTGGGGATCGGCAGCCTGGCGTCGCGGGTCTTCATGTTGCTGAGCTTCGTCGTGATCAATCTGGCCATTTCGCTCGGATGGGGCGCGTTCCTGCTCTCGCGCTTCGGGAGACGACCACCCTGCGCCCCGCCGGTGGCTACAGGCTGCTAGACCCTCATACCGGCCAATGCGGGGGAGGTCCTAGGACCTCCCCCTGATGCCATCCGGTCGGGCGGCGGCATGTCTTCGTGTCAGGCCCGTCTGTCACCGTGCACTCTGCCTGCCCAGCGGCCCCAACCGCCGTGCAACTGCTCCTGCACTCGATCCGTGCCCGGGATGTCCGGCAGAGGGCCAGCGTCCGTTCTCGCTGGAGCATCCGCCCCTCGCCCGACCCACGTCCGGCGCCCAAAGTACCCACCGGCATGTTCCTTGCGATCTCTCAAGCGGCACCGACACCAGATGAGGAACACGCCATGCGTTCGGCCTTCGATTGGGTCGCCCCGGCGGGGTGGCTGCTCTTGATTCTGGCAACTGCGGCGGGGGGCGCCACCGCGCAAGACGGCGTCTACGCGTCGCAGCGGACGGGTACGGCCGCCTGGCGGATCATCGGCCCCGGCGAGATCCTCTCCGCGTGCGCGCAGGATGCCGCCGGTCTCTGCTTCACGGATGCCCGCGGGGCTCTCTGGACCCTGCGGACTGGCACCGGGGTCGCGGACGTCCGCAACGCCGAGCGCGAACAGTTCTGGCCCCTGCCGGTGATCTGGGTGCGGGAGGCCCTCGAAGCACTCGACCCGCGAATCCCTGCGCTCGTCGCCTGCCGGATCTACATCCTTCCCCTCCCGCGGGAGAACCTGCCGCGCTCTTCGTGCGACGGGGTGGCGATCTACCTGTCGCCGACGGTGCGCCCCGCCACGCGCGAGGTCGTGCACTTCGTCGTCTTCCACGAGGTGGGGCACCTGCTCCACCGGCGCTTGCTGCCGGACGGGGACCGCGAGGGGTGGCGGCGCTATCGCCGCATCCGCGGTGTCACCGACGAAGCGCGCTACTCGGCTTCGGCACCGCCACCGGACCGCCCGCACGAGCTCTTCGCCGAGGACTTCCGCCTCCTCTTCGGAACGGAGCCGGCCCGGGGGATCTGTCCCGCGTGGGTGCCGTCGGCGGCGCCTCCTTCGAGCCGGCCCGGACTGCGCCGCCTCTTCCACGATCTGCTGTCCACGGCACCCAAGGACCGTCTCTACGCAGCCCGATAGGACGCAGACTCATCCGGGAAGGGGACATCCCCGGGGTGAGAATCCGCCAGACTAGCTGATCTGCCGGACTATCGGGTGTCGTAAGCCGTGGACAGCTGCCCGCAGGCTGCCAGGATGTCGCCACCCTTGCTCTCCCGAAGCGTGACCGCGGGCGCGATGGGCAACAGCGTGTCGTGGAATCGCTTCGCCTGCGCACCCGTCGATGGTTTCAGCTCCGTGAGGGGGTGGGGATTGAAGAGGATGAGGTTGATCTGACAGCCGCTTTCCCGCGCCAGGCGACCCAGGCGGCGCGCATCCGCGATCCTGTCGTTGACGCCTTGGATGAGGATGTACTCCAGGGTCACCCGATTGCCCGTCACGCGCCCATACGCACCCACCGCGGGCACGACGTCCTCGATCGGATACCGGTCGTTGATCGGCATGAGGCGCGAGCGCACCTCGTTCGTGGTGGCGTTCAACGAGAGGGCGAGCCTCGTCGTCACCTTCTCTTTCGCCAGCTCGCGGATCTGCGGCACCAAGCCCACCGTGCTGACCGTCATCCGCCGGCGCCCGACGGCCATGCCGTGGTCCTCGTTCAGCACCCGGATGCTGTGGACGAGATGGGCGTAGTTGGCGAGCGGCTCGCCCATCCCCATGAAGACCAGGTTGAAGTGCCCCGAGCCGCCCAGCGAGAGGATGCGGTCGCGAACGATCATGATCTGGGAGAGGATCTCGTGCGGGGTGAGATTGCGCTGCAGG
>JAUVTV010000010.1 GCA_030601305.1 Candidatus Eiseniibacteriota bacterium
CGTGGAGCGCCTGATCCGGGCAGGCAAGGAGACCCTTCAGGATGTTCTCGAGACGCCGGTCGAGGAGCTGATGGAGATCCAGGGGATCGGCGAGAAAACCGCGAGCAAGCTGGTGACGATCGGGGCCCAGATCCTGGAGCAGTGGGATGCGCAGCGCCAGGCGGCCGCCGAAGCCGCCAGCGCGGTGGATGCAGAGGGAGCCCCGGCTGAGGGTGAGGCCGCCCCGGCTGAGGGTGAGGCCGCCCCGGCTGAGGGTGAGGCCGCCCCGGCTGAGGGTGAGGGGTCCACAGCCGATACCGATGCGGCCCCCGCAGCTCCCGAGGTGGAGGAGAAAGAGGTCACCGCAACCGAAACGCAGGATGAGGAAGATCCTGACAAGAGCAAAGCAGGGAACGGCGAGGGTACCAGCTAGCGGCGTATGTCAGGGGAGAGGATCGGCTTGCCCAAGAAGATGAGAAAGGTTCGTGTCTACCAGCTGGCGCGTGAGCTCCGGATCACGAATGAGGTCCTGTTCACCCTCTTGGAGGAAGTGGGCACGCCGGTGACCAGCCACACCAGCTCGGTCGACACCTCCGTGGCCGAGGAAGTCCGCGGCCGCGTCGCTGGCGCGAAGCGGAAGGGCGGGACACCGGTCGCGACCCGCCCACGGCCCGGTCAGGAGCCTGCGGAAATCGCTTCCAGCGTGGCACAGCGGGGGAAGCCCGAGGCGCCACCGGTGCCCGAACCGGCACAGATCTGGAGCATCTCCCCGCTGCCCAAGGCTCCCGAGGTCGGGACGGCGGCGGTCGACTCGGGCGCGACAGCGGCCCCGTCCCCACCGCCTCTGGCACGACGGGTGGGGCCCGTGGTGCCCACCACGCGGAGTGAGTCCAAAGCGACCGACCGCAGGCCGGCCCGCTCCGACCGCCCCGCGGCCGTCGATGTCACGCGAACCTATCGGCCAGGTGCACCGTCGCGTGGCCCTGGGGGACCTCCCGCACGGGGAGGACGACCGGCGGACCGCCGGCCGATCGGGCGCAAGGGCAAGAAGAAAAAAAGAAGGCGCGCGGAAGAAGAGCGCGAGACGCTCGACAGCGTGCGCCGCACCATGGCCTCCCTCGAGGGTTCGCGAACGCGGAAGAAGCGTCGCGTGCGCCGCGCTGACGGCACCGAGGTCGAGGTCGAGGATACGAAGGTACGGATCAATGAATTCGCCACCGTCTCGGAGCTCGCGGCGACGATCGGCGCGCGCCCCAACGAGGTGATCACGACCTGTCTGCGTTTGGGTGTGGTCGCCAATATCAATCGGCGGCTGGATCGCGACACGATCGAGGCCGTCGTCGACGAGTTTGATCTCGAGGTCGAATTCATCAAGGAATTCGGCGAGGAGATGATCGAGCAGGAGGAGATCGAGACCGCCGACCTCGACGAGGAGTCGCGTCCGGCGATCGTGACGATCATGGGCCACGTGGACCACGGCAAGACGAAACTGCTCGACCACATTCGAAAGACGGACGTCATCTCGGGCGAGGCGGGCGGGATCACGCAGCACATCGGCGCCTACCAGGCGCGCATGCCCGACGGGCGGCAGGTGACCTTCCTCGACACGCCGGGGCATCAGGCGTTCACGTCGATGCGCGCGCGCGGAGCGGACGTCACCGACATCGTTGTGCTCGTCGTTGCGGCGGATGACCGCGTCAACGAGCAGACGATCGAGGCGATCAACCACGCGCGTGCGGCGCGCAAGCCCATCATCGTGGCCATCAATAAGATCGATCTGCCGCAGGCCGATCCCGAGAAGATCAAGCAGCAGCTCTCCGAGCAGGGCCTGCAGGTCGAGGACTGGGGCGGTGACGTCGTCGCGGTGGAGATCTCCGCCAAGTTCGGCCAGAACGTCGACAAGCTCCTCGACATGATCCTGCTCGTCGCCGAGCTGCGGGAGCTGCAGGCGGTCAAGGACCGCAGCGCGAAGGGGACCATCATCGAGGCCAAGAAGGACCCCGGACGGGGCATCCTCGCGACGGTGCTGATCCAGTCGGGAACGCTCAAGCTCGGCGACGCCTTCATCTGCGGCACCGGCCACGGCAAGGTCCGTGCGATGGTCAACGAACGCATGGATCCCCTGGAGACCGCGGGTCCCTCGACACCGGTCGAGGTGCTGGGCTGGGCCGACGTGCCCCAGGTCGGCGACAGCTTCTCGGTGGTCAAGTCGGATGCCGTGGCGCGCACGATCTCCGGGGAGCGCTCCCAGATCGCCCGCGAGAAGCGCATGCGCCTGGCCTCGCATCGGTTCCGCCTCGGGGAGCTGCACATCCGGCTGAAGGAGCAGGAGCGCATCGACCTGTGTGTGATCATCAAGGCCGACGTGCAGGGTTCGGTCGAGGTGCTGCGCGATTCGATGGAGAAGCTCAGCGACGAGCAGGTGAACGTCGTCGTGATCCACGGCGGCGTGGGACGCATCAACGAGTCGGATGTGATCTTGGCAACCGCATCGGGCTCCATGATCGTCGGCTTCCATGTCCGCCCCGATCCGCGGGCCACGCAGCTCGCGCAGAAAGAAGAGGTTGAGGTTCGCCTCTACAAAGTCATCTACGAGGCGATCGACGATATCAAGGCCGCCAAGGCGGGTCTGCTCAAGCCGCAGAAGGAGGAACGCGTCCTCGGGACGGCCGAGGTACGCCAGGTCTTCACGCTGCCCAAGGTCGGCACCGTGGCGGGTTGCCACGTCGTGGCGGGAACGGTCACGCGCCAGGTCCTGGCGCGCCTCATCCGCAACGAGGATGTCCTCTGGTCCGGAAAGATCGGGACGCTCAAGCGTTTCAAGGACGACGTCAAGGAAGTCACCTCCGGATACGACTGCGGAATGGGCCTGGAAGGCAACGACGATATCCAGGTGGGCGACCTGATCGAGGCTTACGTGATCGAGGAAGTGGCACGCGAGAAGGACTAACCCACCGGTCGCACGATCCTGATGTTCTTTGCCCTCTGCCGATTCGAGATTCACATACCGCAGGGGCGCTCGCTGAAGGGCAAGCGCTCCGTGGTGAATCGCATCCGCGAGCGGCTGCGTGTGCGCTTTCACGCCTCCGTTGCCGAGGTGGCGCACCAGGACTTGCATCAGCGCGCGACGCTGGCGGTGGCGCTGGTCGGGACAAGCCCGGGAGCGCTGGAGTCGGGGCTGGGTGCGATGCGCCGGCTCGTCGAGCAGGAAGATCGCTGCTACGTCACGATCTGGGAGACGCGCGTGGAGCCTTTCGAGGGTGCCCCCGGGGCGCCCCGCGACCATTCGCTGGCCGTGCCCGGAGACCGGGAGCCGGCAAGCGCATGGGACGAGATCGAAGAGGACGACGAGTTGTTCGGCGGCGTCCGGCAACCGCCCAAGGGTGAGGATGCGAACGGTTGACGGATCTCCGGGAGGTGGTCAGTGGCCCAGCCTGTCAGACGTGCCCGCGTGGCCGAGCAGGTTCATCACGAGCTGAGTGAGATCCTCCAGCGGGACATGAACGATCCGCGCATGGGGTGGGTGACCGTCACGCGCGTGGAGATGAGTCCCGACCTGGGGCACGCGAAGGTGTTCGTCTCGGTCTTCGGCGATGAGAAGACCCAGGAGATCACGCTGCGGGTGGTGCAGCGGGCGACGGCGCACGTGCGCGGTCTTCTCGGACGGCGCGTGCGCCTGCGCCAGGTCCCGGAACTGCAGTTCAAACTGGATCATTCCCTGGAGCACGGGCAGCGCATCATGGACATCCTGAGGGAAACGGAGATTCCGCCCGCGCCTCCCGAGGACAGCGAGGGTGAGGGGTGACGCGCGGGAGCCGCTTCGAGGGTCAGGGGTTCGTCCTCAACGTCTTCAAGGAGAGCCCCTGGACCAGTCACGGTGCCGTGCAGCGCGTGCGCCGCATCCTGAACTTCCGCAAGGTCGGCCACACCGGCACGCTCGATCCGTTCGCCACGGGGGTCCTGCTCTGCTGCGTGGGCCGCGCGACCAAGCTCTCCAACGTGTTGATGGATCTTCCCAAGACCTACGAGGGCTGGATGCGTTTCGGCGTGAAGACGAATACCGGTGACAGCAGCGGGGCGGTCGAGCAGGAATGGGATCTGCCCGTCCCGCCGCGCGAGGCGCTGGAGGCGGCGACGAACCCGTTCGAGGGCGACATCGAGCAGGTGCCCCCGATGGTGTCGGCACTCAAGCATCAGGGGCGCCGGCTCTACGAGCTCGCGCGCCGCGGCATCACGGTGGAGCGCAAGCCGCGCACGGTCCACGTGGCCTCGTTCGCGATCGCGGAGGTTAGCGGGCCTCGGATCCGCTTCCGCGTCGAGTGCGCCCGCGGGACCTACGTGCGGACCCTGGTGGAGGACTACGGGCGCGCGCTCGGGGCCGGCGCGTGTGTCGATGAGCTCTGTCGGACCGCGGTCGGTTCGTTTCGCGTCTCGGACGCGATTCACCTGAGCGATGAGCTCAGCGTGGACGATCTGGTGCAACGGTCCTTCTCGATGGCCGGCGCGATCCAGCACCTGCCGGCGTGGAAGGTGCCACCCTTCTGGGCGGCGAAGCTGAGGCGCGGGCACGCACCGCCGTGGGGCGTCCTTCAGATGGAGGAACCCCCGACTGCCGGAACGCTGGGCCGCCTGGTGAGCGCCTCGGAGGAACTGCTGGCCCTGGCCAAGGCAGTGCCGACGAGCGGGCTGGACGGACGGCCCTGGTATGACGCCCTCGAGCTCCAGCTCGTACGGGTGATCTAGCCTGGAGAGAGGCGATGAGACCACGGAGTGTCGTGGCGATCGGCGTGTTCGACGGCGTGCACCTCGGGCACCAGGCGCTGCTGGATCAGGCTCGGGGAGCCGCCTCGCGCGGGGGCGCCCTGACGGGGGTCGTAACCTTCGCTCCGCCGCCGGCGGCGGTTCTCGCCCCCAGCCCGGAGGCCTTCCAGATCACGCCGCTGCCGGAGAAGACGGCCCTCCTGGCCGAGCTGGGAGCGGACCGTCTCCTGGTCCTCGAGTTCACGCGCGAGCTCGCCGCCACCGCGCCCCGCGACTTCGTGACCGGCGTTCTCCTTGCGGAATTCGATCTGGCAGGCCTCGTGTTGGGCCATGACTTCCGCTTTGGCGCGGATCGCGCCGGGGATGAGGCTCTCCTCCAGGAGATGGGCAACGAACACGGCTTTTGGGTCTCCGAGGTCGGCGCGGTGCTATGGGGTGATGCGCCGGTGTCGAGCACCCGCATCCGGCAGGCGATTCGGAGCGGGCGGGTCGCCGAGGCGGCCCGGCTGATGGGACGCCCGCTTACGATCGAGGGGGCCGTCCTTCGCGGGCACGGGCTGGGCAAGCGGCTGCGGGTCCCCACGGCCAATCTGGAGGCCGCACCCGAGCAGATCCTGCCGGCCCCCGGGGTCTACGTCGTCGAGGCGTGTCTTGAGGGCAAGGGCTATCCCGCGGTGGCGAACGTCGGTCCGGCGCCGACCATGGGAACGGGGCACGATCGCCTGGTGGAAGTCCATCTGCTGGATTTCGGAGGGGGTCTGCGGGACCGCGTGCTGCGCGTCGGCTTCCTGGATTGGCTGCGCGAAGCGCGGCGCTTCCGCTCCGTGGACGCCCTGCGGGAGGCCATCGGCAACGACATCCGGACCGCCCGTGAACGCCTCCGGAATGGGGCTGATAAGCGGGTTGCGTCCTAGGGAGCAATGTGATAGGTTGCTTCGGCTGAGATCGAAATGGCAGAGTGATCCATCTGGGCAAGGTGCCCAGGGCGTGCGGATTCCAGCGGAGGGCGGAATGGCGCTCACGAGAGAGAAAAAGCAGGAAATCATCTCGAAGTACAAGATGCACGGGCTCGACTCGGGTTCGCCCGAAGTCCAGATCGCGCTCCTCACCGAGAAGATCCGGTACCTCACCGACCACTTCAAGGTCCACCAGGGCGATCACCACTCGCGCCGGGGGCTCCTCCGAATGGTTGGACGCAGGCGCCGCCTGCTCGACTACCTCAAGCAGGCCAAGATTGAGCGCTATCGCGCGATCGTCTCGGGACTCGGCCTGCGTCGTTGACGTTGCACAAGTTGGACGATCCACTGAGGTGTTGCGGCCATCCGGGGGGCCAGTCCCCTGCGGCCGCCTTTTTCTGTCCTCCTTCCCGGATCCCTGCACCGCATCTGCAGAACGAAAGAAAGGATTCCCATGGCTAACGAGGTTAAGACCGAAATCGGCGGACGGGCCCTCCGTCTGGAGACCGGCCGTCTGGCGAAGCAGGCATCCGGCAGCTGCCTTGTGCAGTATGCCGACACCGTCCTGCTCTCCAATGTCGTCTCCGGCAAGAGTCAATCCGAGGACCGCGGCTTCCTGCCGCTCTTCGTCGACTATCGCGAGAAAAGCTATGCGGCCGGGCGGATTCCCGGTGGGTTCTTCAAGCGGGAAGGACGTCCCAGCCTGAAGGAGACGGTGAGCGCGCGGCTCGTCGATCGGGCGCTGCGGCCGTTCTTCCACAAGGACATTCGCTTCGAGATCACCGTCTCGAACGAGGTGCTCTCCTCGGATCAGGAGAACGACCCCGACGTGCTGGCGCTCATCTCCGCATCGGTCGCGGTCTGTCTTTCGGATATCCCCTTTCCGGGACCCCTGGGCGCCGTGCGCGTCGGCAAGGTGGACGGCAAGCTGGTGCTCAACCCGACTTACTCCGAGCGGGAGACGAGCGAGCTGGACATCGTGGTCGCCGGCACGCGCGACAACATCATCATGGTCGAGGGCGACGCCCGCGAGCTTCCCGACGAGGAGTTCCCTCAGGTGCTGGAGTTCGCCCTGCCGGCGATCCGGGAGATCGTCGGCCTGCAGGAGGAACTGCTGGCCCAGGTGTCGGTGACGAAGCGCGAGTTCACGCCGCGCACGCCACCCGAGGGCTTGCCGGAGGCTGTTGAGGAGATGTTCGGCGACCGCCTGCGCGAGGCGCTCGAGATCAAGGTCAAGGATGAGCGGAGCCGCACCCGGCAGGCGCTTTCCGAGGAGGCCAAGACCGAGTTCGCAGAACGCTTCCCCGATGCGGAGCGCGCCATTCGCGAGGCGCTGGAGGCGATCGAAGGTGCCCACGTGCGCCGCGTGGTCCTGGAGGAGAGCCGCCGCACGGATGGCCGGGCGCTCGATGAGCTGCGTCCGATCACCTGCGAGGTGGGCGTACTTCCCCGGACGCACGGCTCGGCGCTCTTCCAGCGCGGCGAGACACAGGCGCTGGTGGTGACCACGCTGGGCACCTCCATGGACGAGCAGCGCATCGAGGATCTCGAGGGGCAGAGCTGGAAGACCTTCATGCTGCACTACAACTTCCCCGCCTACAGCGTGGGGGAGACGCGACCCTACCGCGGGCCGTCGCGGCGCGACATGGGCCACGGCTCGCTCGGCGAGCGGGCGATGACCGCCGTGGTGCCGTCCAACGAGAGTTTCCCGTACACCATCCGCATGGTCTCGGACATCCTGGAGTCGAACGGCTCCTCGTCGCAGGCCTCGATCTGCGGAGCGAGTCTCGCGCTGATGGATGCCGGCGTGCCGATCAAGAGCCCCGTGGCGGGTATCGCGGTGGGTCTCATCAGTGACGGCGAGCGCCACCGCTTCCTCACGGACATCCAGGGTCTCGAGGATCACCTCGGCGACATGGATCTGAAGGTGGCCGGGACTCGCGATGGCATCACCGCGATCCAGATGGACTTGAAGATCAAGGGACTCGGGCCGGAGGTGCTGGCCGAAGGATTGGCGATGTCACGCAAGGCGCGCCTCCAGATTCTGGATGTCATGGAGGCCACGCTGGCCGAGCCGCGCAGCAGCATCTCCCAGTACGCGCCGCGCATCACGGTCCTGCATGTCAATCCCGATCGCATTCGCGACATCATCGGTCCGGGTGGCAAGATCATAAAGAAGATCACCGAGGAGACCGGCGCGACCATCGACATCGAGGACAACGGGCAGGTGAAGATCGCCTGCGTCGACGGCGCCATGGGCGCGCGCGCCGTCGAGATCGTCCGGTCGCTGACCGAGGACCCCGAGGTCGGACAGGTCTACAACGGGCGGGTGGTGCGCATCACGAACTTCGGGGCCTTCGTGGAGATCCTGCCGGGCAAGGACGGCCTCATCCACATCTCCGAGCTCGACAATCGGCGCGTCAACCGGGTCGAAGACGTCGTACGCGAAGGAGACATGGTGCTGGTCAAGGTGATCGGCGTCGACGAGGAGGGGAAGGTCCGGCTCAGCCGCAAACAGGCGCTGGCGCCGGAGGAGTAGTTTTCGCGCCCGAGGCCGGGAATGGGCACGGGCCGTAATGGCCTGTGCCCATTGCTGTTTATGCTTTAAATGCCGGGAGGGAACCTGTAGCCTGGCCGCGCTGTGTCGAATTCGACGGGGAAGGACCCTGATCCATCGGTCTCGGACGGCGAACGGGGGAGCGCATGAGACGCCAGATCCAAGTCTGGACCGTGTTGCTGGCGCTGATCGGCCTGGGTCTCTGGGCCAGGGTGCTGCGGGCGGACGAGGATGCCCCCGATGTGGTGGTCGAGGACCTGGGTGCCTGGAGCCTCGCCGAGGAGTTCCCCGAACTCGCCCTGCCCGAGGATCACGCGCCCATCACGCCCGCGGAACGTAGGCATCAGGCGTTCTTGCGCTCGCACCCCAACGTCGGGGAAGCCTTCGTGGTCGGCGAGCACCTGACCTTCTCGGTGCGCTACGGTCCCATTCGCGCCGGCGAGGCGACCATGGAGATCCATGCGCTCGAGGTTGTCGACGGCGACTCGTGCTACCACATCGTGACCACCGCCGAGAGCAACAGCTTCTTCTCGGCCTTCTTCCACGTCCAGGACCGCGTGGAGTCCTTCATGGACATGCAGTGGCTCCTGCCGCGGCGTTTCGAGAAGCATCTCATCGAAGGCAAGTTCATCGCCGACGAGGTCGTCAGGCTCGATCAGCGCCGCAACCTGGCGATCTACGACGACGGCGCGATCGTCGAGCTCCCGCCCGAGTGCCACGACATCCTGAGCGCGTTCTACTCCATGCGCGCCCGCGATCTGCGTCCCGGGGACGCGATCGACTTGGAGAGCCATGCGGATGGCAAGAACTACGCCTTGCGGGTCAAGGTGCACCGCTACGAGCGCGTCGCGGTGCCCGCCGGTGAGTTCGACTGCATCGTCGTCGAGCCGCTCCTGCGCGCCCCGGGGCTGTTCCAGAACAAGGGACAGCTCCTCGTCTGGCTGACCGATGACCGGCGCAAGATCCCGGTGCAGATGAAGGGCGAGCTACCCATCGGGGCGATTTCGGTGGTGTTGACCGACGTGAACGGACGACCCGACTGGCAGGGGTAGTGAGGTGCCCGGATGAGCCGCTACGAGGAAGCCGATCTGAGCCGCGTGCGACGTGTGCCGGTGGGCGAGCGTCGCTCGAAGGTTGATCCATCGCTCCTGGCCCACCCACCCACGGAGGCCGACTCCTTTGCCGCCTTCTGGGACGGACTGCCGGGGACGCTCGGTGCGGCGGATCTGCACGCGCTCGCGCGCGCCATCGTCCGCGCGAGGCGGCGGAGCCGACCGCTGGTCTGGATGTTCGGCGCCCACGTCATCAAGGTCGGACTCGGCCCGCTCCTGGTGAACCTGCTGCGGGAGGGGTTCGCGACGCTGGTCGCGGTCAACGGCGCGTTTGCCATCCACGATGCGGAGCTCGCGCTGTGGGGACAGACCTCGGAGGAGGTCGCCGAAGAACTCCATGCCGGTCGCTTCGGTATGGCGCGCGAGACGGCGGACTTCCTCAACACCGCCGCGCGGGAGGCGGCGGACAGAGGGGAGGGCTTTGGGGAGGCCCTGGGGCGCGGTCTCGCCGAGCGGCGCAGCCAGTGGGTCACCGAGAGCGTGCTCGGGACCTGCTACGAGTGCGGCGTCCCGGCGACGGTGCACGTCGCCATCGGGACCGACATCGTCCACCAGCACCCCGAGTTCTCCGGTGAGGCGACCGGGAGTGCCACGGCGCGCGATTTCCGCATTCTGGCTCGGCACTTGGAAGTGCTCGCGGGTACGGTCGTAATCAACGTGGGCAGCGCCGTGATCCTGCCGGAGGTCTTCCTTAAGGCGCTCTCCGTGGCCATCAACCTGGGCGCCGCCGCCGACGGCTTGGTCACCGCAACCCTCGATTTCCAAAAGCATTACCGCCCGATGTTCAACGTGGTTCGAAGGCCGCAAGCCGGGCGCGACCAGGGCTACTACATTATCGGGCACCACGAGATTCTCCTGCCGCTCCTCTACCAGGGGCTCCTCTTGGAGCAAGGACGCACATAGCTGTGTGTCACAGGCATAGCTGCTTGAAGGGACTTCAAGATGCGAGCGCCCCTCGCCGAAATTGCCCTTAGGAGCCGGATTGCAGCGCAAGATGCCCCTGGGGGTCTGATGGCGCCGAACCGGGGCCTCAGTTGACCGCGGAGAAACGACGATGCTAGCATCGGGCGGATTCACACGGACGTAAATCGCGGAGGTGTCTCCCGCTTCGCCGTGACGCCGGTCGCGGCAAGCAGAGCGATACGATGGATAGCGTGCACGGAAGCATTCGATCTCACGTGATGATCCTGCTGTGTCTGACCGCTCTCGCGGTGGGCTGCGGATCGAGTCCGACGCCGGACCTGGGCTTGAGGGCCGCGTCGGCGGCGGATTCGGTCTGGGCACCGAGCGACGGCCGGGAGCTGCCCACTGAGTATCGACTCAACATGGACGACGCGATCTCGATTCGGGTCGTGGGACACCCCGAGTTCGAGGACGTCGTCAAGGTGCGGCCGGATGGCAAGATCTCGGCACCGGGCGTCGGCGACATCCAGGCCGCCGGGCACACGCTGTCGGAGGTGACCGAGTCGTTGCGCGCCGAGCTGCGGCGCGTCCTGCGCTACCCGGACGTCAGCCTGATTCTCACCGAGCACGCCGAGCAACTCGTGTACGTCATGGGTGAGGTTTTCGGCGCCGGCGCCCAGACCTACATCCCCGACATGACGGCGCTGCACGCGATCGGGGCCGCGTCGGGCCCGCGCACGTCGGGCAAGATGAGCGGGGTCCTCGTTCTGCGGCGCACGGGACCCAGCGAGATGGAGGTCTACCGGGTCAATCTCGCGGCGGCCACCCACGGCAACGTCACGGCACGGGACGTCTACCTGCAACCCTACGACATCGTCTACGTGCCGCGGACGTTCATCGCCAACGTCAACGTTTTCGTGGATCACTTCTTCAGGCAGAACCTCGCCGCGTTCACCTTCTACATCGAAGGGTGGCGCGCGTTTAACTTGAACGACACCTCGACCGTCGTGGTCCGCTAGGGCTGCGGACGGCCGGAAGGTGGCAAGGAGCACGGAGCACGGGTGCCGGACCTAGGCGAAACAGGCGAGCATCGCGGTTCGCTGGAGGACTTCCTGAGCGTCGTGTTTCGGCGCATCTGGATCCTGGTCGCGGCCGTCGGCGTGACGGTGGTGGCGATGCTCTACGTCACGTTGACGAGCGCGCCGATCTACGAGTCGTCCTCGAAGGTGCTGGTCAGCCGCGGGCAGCAGACGAGCGCCTTCGCCCCCACGATCAAGATCCTCTCCTGGGAGGAGGAGCTCAGCTCCGAGCTGGAGACGATTCGGAGTGCGCGCATCTATCTGCGTGCCCAGGAGCTGCTCGATACGCGCGGCATTCTGGGCGCGGACGGCGAACCGTTCCAGATCGAGCCGCGGGGCGTCGACGCGAGCACGCCGGGCAAGTCGAGCGTGATCAACATTCGCTACAAGGGCGAAGAGCGCGCCGGGGTGCGCCCGGCCGTGCAGGCGCTGACCCAGGCCTACCGCGAGTTCCGCACCAAGGGACGCACACCCGATCCGAGCGGTTACCTGCAGCAGGAGATCGACGCCCTGCAGATGGAGATCACCGAGTGGGAACGCAGGCGTGCGGAGTTCTTGATCAATGAGGGAGCCGTGCAGGTTCCGGAGGAGCGCACGGCGTTGCTCGACGCGCGGCGCATCATCGGCACCAATCTCGCCTCGGCAACAGCGAAGGTGGCCGAGCAGGAATCGCAGCTCGAGTGGATGCAGGGTCTCGTGGGTCAAGCGGAAGCCGATCGGAGCACCACCAGCTTCTACACCTTCGGCGAGGCCTACCAGCAGCGGGGCGAACCGGTGCTGCAGATGTTGCAGCGCCGGATCCTGGACACCAAGACCGCGTACTTCGCGGCCCGCGCCAAGTACACCGAGAGCCATCCCACGGTGCTCGCCATGCGCGACGAGCTCGAGGACCTGCAGGAGGCGCTGTGGGAAGAGGCCGAAGCCTACGCGCAGTACCTCGACGCGCGCTTGAGCAGCTCGCGCGCCCAGGCCGCCTCGCTGGCGGCGAGTTTGGACTTCGTCAACAGTCAGCTGAGCGCCTATCCCGATCGAGAGGCGCAGCTCGGGCAGCTCGACCGCACCATCGAAACGCTGAAGGTGACGCACGGCGCCTTGGTCAGGCGCCAGATCGACGCGGTGACGACCCGCGTGGGCTCGAACCCCTGGGATGTCGTGGTCCTGCAGGAGGCGTCCGAGCCCTACGTAGTGCGCACGCGCGACTACGTGCGGCTGGGAATCATCCCGATTTTCAGCCTGCTCTTGGGTTTGGGTCTCGCGTTCCTGTTCGACAGCCTGGATCACTCGCTGAAAGACCGCGCGGAAGCCGAAGCGCATCTCAAGCTGCCCGTTCTGGCAAGCGTGAGCCGTTTCCGCAAGTAGGATTGGGGACATGGCAACATACGAAACATTCTACGAATTCGCGGAGGCGCCGTTTACGCTGACGCCGGATCCCAAGTTCCTCTTCATGACGTCCGACCAGCGCGAGGCGCTGGCCTACCTCACCTATGGCATTCAGGAGCGCAAGGGGTTCCTGGTGCTGACCGGCGAGGTCGGGGTCGGCAAGACGCTCATCGTGCGGACGCTGCTCACCCAGCTGCGCGAATCGGTCGAGACCGCCGTGGTCATGAACGCCATGCTGACCTTCAAGCAGCTGCTGTACATGGCGCTGATCGACTTCGGCATCCCGCTGCGCGCTTCGGGAAAGGTGGAGATGCTGCTCACGTTCCAGCAGTTCCTCCTGAGGCTGCGGGACAGCGGGCGCAACGCGGTGTTGGTCATCGATGAGGCGCAGAATCTGACGCCGGCGAGCCTCGAGGAGTTCCGCCTGCTGTCGAATCTCGAGACGACGACGCAGAAGCTGATCCAGATCGTGCTCGTCGGGCAGCCCGAGCTGAAGACGACCTTGCGCGCGCACAACCTGCGCCAGCTGCGGCAACGGATTCCCGGCATCTGGGAGCTGCAGCCGCTGGCCGCGGATGGGGTGGGAGCGTATATTGAGCATCGGATCCGCATCGCGAGCGAAGGCAGGGTCACCGGACTCTTCGAGGAGCCGGCGATCGCGGAGGTGGCGCGTTACTCAAGCGGCATCCCGCGCGTCATCAACGTTCTCTGCGATCGCTCCCTGCTGATCGGCTACGTGCACGATCGGAGGCGGGTGGGCCCCGAGCACGTGCGGCTTGCGATCAAGGAGCTCGAGCGCGGATTCGAGCGCGCGGGCGCGCCCGCCGAGGGGGCGCTGACGGGGGCCGAGGGGTAGGGCATGAGCCACATCTACGACGCGTTGAACAAGTCGCGAGGCGACGAGCCGGAACGCCGCAAGGACGAAGAGGCTGCGGCCCAGCCGCCACCCGCGGCGGATACGAGCCGGATCACGCCACGCGCCCAGCTCGAGGGGCAGATCCTGGGGCAGCCCAACGCGGAGTTCCTCCGCGAGCTGGACACGTTGCGCGCGAACATGGAGGTCTTGCTGAGCGCAGGTGAGCGCCGCGTGATCGTGTTCTTGGGCGCGGTGCCCGACGAGGGCGTCACGACGGTGGCCGTACACTTCGCCTACCTGCTCGCCAAGGTCGCCCAGAAGCACGTGCTCCTGGTCGATGGGGACATGGCCCCCGCACATCACACGCTCTCGGATGCCGTGGCGGAGCGCGATGGTCTGACCGAGCTTCTGCGTCTCAGCTGCAGCTTCGAGGACGTGATCCTCGGCACGGAAGAACCCACGCTCCACTTCCTGCCGGCGGGACGCGATCGCGTCAACCGGGTGGAGGCCATCAGCACGGGACCCTTGGCTCAGCTCTTCGAGCAGCTGGGCCAACGCTATGACTACGTGGTCGTGGATTGCGCCGCGGTGCTCGAGCACCCCGAGGCGCCGGTCATCGGCGCCGCGGCCGACGGGGTCGTGCTCGTCGTGCGCGCGCAGCGCACCCGCCGCGAGATCGCGCAACGCGTCCTTGCCGAGCTGAAGTTCTCCCGCTGCCGCATCCTGGGCACGGTGCTCAACGCACACAAGAGCAGCCTGCCACGCTTCCTGCGCGAACGGGTGTGATGCACGTGCTCTCTCAGGATGCCGACCTCGAAGCGAAGCTCCGCCACCTCCTGACCGCCGCCACCGACTGGCTGCCGACTCACACCCGCGAGCTGACGCCACGCCTCGCCCTGCTCATGGGCAGCGCCGCTTGCGGGGAGGCGAGCGGTGTGAGGCTCCCCGGCGGCTGGCTGCCGCTTTCGGATCTCGACCTGGGCGTCTTCGTCGAGGGTGAGACGGACGAGGAACGCTGCTCGCAGCTGGCCGGTGAGCTGCGCGATGCGGTCGAACCCGTCGTCGCCGCCCAGGGGCTTCTCTCGAATCCGGTGGACCTCGGCTTTGCGTCCGTCGGCCTTCTCGAGCGCGTGCCCCCACGCCTGGAGCTCTACGAGGCAGCGGCCGACCCGCGGGTGCTGAGCGGAGATCCCCAGGTCCTCGAACCGCTGCGCCGGCGGGGCGCACCGCCCTTCGAATCGCTGAGGCTGATTCTCAATCGTATCGCGGAAACGTTTGTCGTGGAAGGAACTGCGGAACCCGAATCGGTGGCGCCCACGTGGCGCGAGGACGACCCCGGCGTGGAGGACTGGCGCCGGGCCCATCGGTGGGCGAAGTTCGTCCACGACTTCGGCAAGGCCCACCTCGCGGCCCGCGGACAGCTGGTCGCCTCGTTTCGGCAGCGCCTGGAGCTTCTGGAGGCGAGGGGCGCGGAGCCGGCGATGATCGAGGCCCATCGCGCCTGGACCGCGTGGCGGCTCGCGCCGACCTGGCCGCCGCCGCCGGTCGACATGGCCGCTCTGGCGAAGCTCGCGGCGGAGACGACGAGACAGGTCTACACGGACGCCACCGGTGCGGGGGCGTTCCACGCCGAGGATCGCCGGGCGTGGCAGCGGCTGTTACGATCGGAAGGCGGTGCCGGCCGCGAGCGGGCGAGACGCTGGGAGTGGTTCGTGCGCCGCCGTCCCGGGGGGATTCGGAAACGCGCGGTCCTGCCGCTGGCATTGCGCTGGGGAGCCTACGCGTGGCCGGGTTCCTTGGTCACGCTCGCGCTCGCCCTGACGTGGATGCACCGCGAGGGGGGGCTGCCCGTCGGCGAGGACCCCGACACGCTCATCGGGAGCGAGTTCGCGGGAATCAGCGCGCGGGAGGATGCATTCGGGTGTGCGGCCGACCTCGCTCGCTGGGCACGGAAGGCAGGAGCCTGAAGCGATGGGCGAGCGCCTGCTACTGATCATCATGATCGATGCGCTGGGTCATCGGCTGGTGGCCGAGAACGACGATTTCGGCTTCCTGAGCGCGCCGGAGGGCCCGGTGCAGAGCGTGTGCGGCTACTCGAGCGCCTGCATCCCCTCGCTCCTCACCGGCCGGCTGCCCGCCGAGCACGGCCATTGGGGGATGTACCTGCGCGATCCGGTGCGTTCGGTCTTCAAGCCCTACCGTCCGCTGATCGCGCTCACCGCCGGACTCCTCCGGCGCGAGTGGCTGACCCGGCGCCTGATCACGCGCGGACTGCACCGGCGGGGCATCCGCGGCTACTTCTGCCTGTACGAAATCCCCGCGCGACTCCTGCCGGAGTTCGATCTCTGCCAGCTGCGGGACCTCTTCGCGCCCCAGGCGTTCGCCCGCCTGGAGACGCCCTTCGACGTCGTCCAGCAGCTGGGTCTGCCGTACCGCGTCTGGGGGTGGCGCACGCCGGAAGAGGAGAACCGCACGCAGCTCAGGCAAGCGATTCGCGCCGGAAGCGCGTCCATGCTCTTCTTCTACTCGCCGGTCCTCGATGCGGTCATGCACAAGCACGGAACGCGGAGCGCCGAGACGCGCGCCTGCCTGGCGGACTTTGCCGCCTTCACGCGCGGGTGTCTGGAGGATGCGCAGGCGAGCTACCGCGAGGTGCATCTCCTCGTCTTCGGCGACCACGGGATGGCCGACGTCACCGGTGTCCACGATCTGTTGACACCGATCGAGGCCTTGGGGGCGCGCGTGCCGCGCGATATGCTGTACTTCGTGGACTCGACCATGGCGCGCTTCTGGTTCTTCCGCGGCGGGTGGCGCGAAAAGGTCACCGCGCTCCTGGGCGAGTGCGGGGCGGGTCGCGTGCTGGATGATGAGGAGTGCCGGCGCCTGGGCGTCTACTACGCCGACCATCGCTACGGCGAGCTGATCTACCTGGCGGATCCGGGCAAGATTCTGGTGCCCAGCTTCATGGGGGTCACGGCGCCGAAGGCGATGCACGGGTATCATCCCGAGGACGTCGACTCCGCCACGCTGCTCCTCGGCAACTTCGACCGGCCGCGGGTCAAGACCATCATGGGCATCGGACCCCTTCTCGGGGCAGAACTCAGGGAGATCGCGGGCAGCCGCGGGGCGGGAGAAGGTGCATGAAGAAGCGCTCGATGCTCATAGGGCTTCTGATCAGCGCTTTCTTTCTCGCGCTCGCCTTTCGCAAGGTCGGTTTGCACGAACTCGGCGAGCATCTCCGGAGGGCCAACTACTGGTACCTGATTCCCGCGTCGGCCCTGACGCTCATCGCCCTGTGGGTCCGCGCGCTGCGATGGGGGCTCCTGCTCTATCCGCTGAAGCGGATCGGTGCCGGAGCGCTCTTCAGCGCAACGGCGATCGGCTTCATGTGCAACAACGTGCTCCCCATGCGTCTCGGGGAGCTGGTCCGCGCCTACGTGATCGGGCGATCGAGCGGCGTCAGCCCATCGGGTGCGTTTGCGACGATCGTCGTCGAGCGCCTTTTCGATCTCTTCACGATGATCGCTTTCTTCGGCGTGATTCTCATCTTCGCGCCGATCTACCACCGGCCCTTCAAAATGGGGGTGCTGTTGGCCTTCGCGGCCGGGCTCCTGGCGCTGGTTGTGCTCATCGTCTTCCACGTGCGTCCGGCACCCTTCGAGCGGCTGGCCGGGAAGCTGCTGCCGGGCGCCATTCGGGACCGCGTGCTCGGCTTCCTGCGCAGCTTCGGGGCGGGGCTCGAGATCTTCCGCGACGTACGCCGGCTGATCGGGGTCGGCCTGCTGACACTCCTCATGTGGCTCCTCATCGCGGCGGTGATCCAGATCTGCTTTGGCTCGGCGCGCCTCGAGGATGCCGGCCGGGCGTTGCCGCCGTCGGCCAGCCTCGTTGTTCTCGTCGTGATCGCCATCGGGGTCATGGTCCCGTCGGGGCCGGGGTTCGTGGGGACCCTGCAGGCGGCGGCGGTTCTCGGCCTCCTCCTGGTGGGATACACGGACAAGGACGGTGCCCTCAGCTTCTCGATCCTCTACCATGCCACGCAGTGGTTCCCGGTGACCCTGGTGGGGCTCATCTTCCTGGTGAGAGAGAACCTGTCCCTGGCTCAGGTCCGCCAGATCTCCAGCGAGAAGGACCTCGAGAGGGCCTGACGCGTGCCCGGTTCCTTGACCCCGACCAGAGCCAGGTGGTACACTCAAGTGCTTGTAAGGATAGGGGCTTCGCGCTCCGATGGGTAGTTTCAGAGGAGGTGATGCCTAGCGAATCACCGCGATAGAATTCAGCCGGGCCCGAGGGCCCACAGACAGTAGGTGCAGTCCCATGCCGGCATCCCGGGAGGTCCCGGGAGTAGAGGACGGCGATGGTCATGCGCATCGGCACATGGGAGCCACATCGGCCCCGCCGCGGGTATCGGGTACCCGCTGAAGAGGCGGCGGTCGGGTGTCTCGTTTTTTCTTTCCGCCGGTCTCGACGGGGGCCGGGTGGATGATCGACGGCACGATGACAGACGACCGGCACAGCCAGCCGCCGCGCGGATCCGTCCCGGCGGGCGATCCCGCGCTGAGCTTCATCCCCCGCGGCTGGTACCAGCTGTGGGGCAAGCGCCTGTTCGACCTGGCGGCCTCCGTGCTGGGCCTGCTCGTCTTGAGTCCCGTCTTCGCCCTCGTTGCGCTGGCCATCAAGCTGGACAGCGAGGGGCCGGTCTGCTACCAGTCCACACGCCTCGGGCGCCGCGCGCGGTCCTTCCAATTCCTGAAGTTTCGATCGATGCACAAGGATGCGGAGAAGATGCGCGATCAGCTCGACGAGCTGAACGAGATGGACGGCCCCGTCTTCAAGATCCAGAACGATCCGCGCATGACCCGCGTGGGACGCCTCCTGCGCAAGACCTCCCTGGACGAACTGCACCAACTGCTCCACGTGCCCTGCGGCGAGATGAGTCTCGTGGGCCCGCGGCCACCGATTCCCTCAGAGGTCGAGCAGTACGAGCCCTGGCAGCGCCGGCGCCTGTCGGTCGCACCCGGCATCACCTGCCTCTGGCAGGTCAGCGGGCGCAATCAGGTGAGCTTCGACGAGTGGATGCAGCTCGACATGCAGTACATCGACCAGCAGAGCCTCTGGATGGACGTGAAGATCCTCGCGCTAACGCTGCCCGCGGTGCTGCGCCGGAAGGGCGCCAGCTAGGAAAGAAGGGGAAGCAGCGGAATGGGAAGCCGGCAGCGTGAGCAGCGCTTGGTCTTGTTTGCGGACCCCCCGTACTTCGGCGGGGCGGAAGGCTACGTGGCCCTGCTTGCCCGCGGCCGCCCCGAGGGGTGGTGCGTCTCGGCCGTGCTTCCCGAAGGGGACGGGGGAGCGATCCTGGCCGATCAGCTCGCCGAGACGGGCGCCGAGGTTCACCGCTTCACAATGCGGCATCCCGCAAGCCCGCGACTCTGGTTCGAGCTGGGCGGTCTGCTGCGGCGCATCCGGGGAGACGCCCTTCACATGAACCTCCCATCGGTCTATGATGCGCGCCTCACCGTTCCAGCGGTGCTGGCGAAATCGGTGGGCTACCGTCGCGTGGTGACGACCGAGCACCTGCCGATGGTGGACCGGGCGCGGAGGCGCATGCTCGTGAAGATCCTGCTGACGCCGGCGGTCGATGCGATCATCGTCAACACGGAGTGGAATCGGCAGACCCTGGCGAGCAAGCACCACATCCCGCGGCGCAAGATCAAGGTGATCCCCAACGCGAGCGCGGAAGCGCCCGCGATGACCCCCGCGGAGCGCGAGGCGGTGCGCGCCGAGCTCGGCATCGGGCCGGGCGAGATCGCCGTCGTCTCCGTGGGGCGCCTCACGGCGCGCAAGGGGCACCGCTTCCTCCAGGAGGCGCTGGCCGGCTTGGATGCCCCCTGGCGGCTGCTGATGGCGGGCGAGGGCGAGGAGGACGCGGCCTTGCGCGCACAGAGCACGGAGCTCGGGATCGCCGGCCGCGTGCACTTCCTTGGGCATCGCACGGACGCGCGCCGCGTGATCCACGCCTGCGATCTGCTGGCCCTTGCGTCGACCCTGGAGACGCAGCCGTTCGTCCTCTCCGAGGCGATGGCCTCGGGCTTGCCGGTCGTCTCGACGGCGATCTACGGCATTCCGGAAACCGTGAACGATGGCGAGACCGGCTACCTGGTGCCGCCGGGCGAGGTCGCGCCGCTGCGGGCGGCGCTGGCGAAGCTCGTCACGGACGCTGACCTGCGGGGGCGCATGGGCCGCGCCGCGCGCGCGCGCTACGAATCGCACTTCGCGCTCGAGATCATGGCGGCGCGAACCTACAAGATCTTCGACGGGCGCGAGGAGAGCGCGTGAGAATCCTGCAGGCGAACAAGTTCCACTTCGTCAAGGGGGGCGCCGAGCGCTACTACCTGGACCTCAGCCGCCGGCTGGAAGAGCGCGGCCACACGGTCTATCCGTTCGCCATGCACCAGGCGCGCAACGAGAGCAGCGCCTACGAGCGCTACTTCGTCGGCGAGGTCGACTACCACGCGAGGAACGGCCTGCTGGGCAAGCTGCGCCAGGGCCTACGCACGATCTACAACCGCGAGACGGTCCGGAAGATCGAATCCCTCGTCGCGCAGGAGAAGCCGCAGATCGCGCACTTCCACAACATCTACCATCAGCTCTCGCTCTCGCTGGTCACGGCGCTCGGACGCCTGGGGGTCCCGATGGTGCAGACGCTGCACGACTACAAGATCGTCTGCCCGGGCTATCTGCTCATGACCCAGGGAGAGATCTGCGAGCGGTGCAAGGGCGGCAAGTACTACAGCGCCTTTCGCCACCGCTGCCTGATGAACGCCTACGGGCCCTCCTTGATCGGGTACCTGGAGGCGTCGTTCCACGCGTGGATGAACACCTACGCGAAGATCTCCTACTGGCTGTGTCCCAGCCGGTTCCTGCTCGAGAAGGTCGCCGAGTTCGGCGTGCCGCGCGAGAAGCTGATCCACTTTCCGTACTTCCTGCCGCTCGAGGCGTATCGTCCCGCGTACGCGGCGTCGGACTACTTCATCTATCTGGGGCGCCTCTCGCGCGAGAAGGGCGTCGCGACGCTGCTGGGCGCCCTGCAGCGGCGGGGGGGGCGCAAGCTGACCTGCCGCATCCTGGGCGAGGGGCCCCTCGAGGAGCCGCTCAAGCGCCAGGCCGCGGAGTGGGGTCTCAAGGGGGTCGAGTTCTCCGGCTACCTCCAGGGGGAGGCGCTCCAGTCCACGATTCGCAATGCGGCCTTCACGGTGGTCCCCTCCGAGTGGTATGAGAACCTCCCGTTCGCGGTGCTGGAGAGCTTCGCGCTGGGCACGCCGGTCGGGGGGGCGCGCCAGGGGGGGAGCCCGGAAATGGTGCTGCACGAGGAGACCGGCCTGTGCTTCACGTCCGGGAGCACGCACGAGCTCGCGGCGGCGCTCGACTGGATGGAGGCGCGGCCTGAGCGGATGCGCGCAATGGGACGCGCCGCGCGCGCACTGGTGGAGGAGCGCTACGCGCCGGAGGAACACCTCACGCGCTTGGAAGCGCTGTACGCGAGACTGGTGAACTAGCCATGCGCATCGCGATGATCGGACAGAAGGGGATTCCCGCCACGTACGGAGGCATCGAGCGCCACGTGGAGGAGATCGCCACGCGTCTGGTCAAGCGCGGTCACGAGGTGACCGTCTTCAGCCGCATCTACTACAGCCGCTACCCGGGACCCTATCAGGGCGTGCGCAACCTGCGGCTGCCGAGCATTCGCACGAAGCATCTCGACGCGATCAGCCACTGCGCGTTCTCGACGATCTACAGCATGCTGGACCGGCACGACGTGGTGCACTTCCACGCGCTGGGACCCTCGGTGTTCTCGTCGCTTCCGCGGCTGGCGCGCTCGCGCACGGTGGTGACCGTCCACGGCCTGGACTGGCAGCGCGGCAAGTGGGGCCGGTTCGCCACCTGGTTCCTGCGCTACTGCGAAAAACCCGCCGTGCACTTCCCGGACAAGACGATCGTCGTTTCGCGCACGCTGCAGGACTACTTCCGGGAGCGGCACCACGCCGAAACGGTCATGATCCCCAACGGCACGAACCCGGGCACGATGCGGCCGCCGAACCGGATCAAGCGCTGGGGCCTCGACAAGCGCCGGTACGTGCTGTGGGTGGGCCGCCTGGTACCGGAGAAGGGTTGTCACTATTTGATCGAAGCGTTCCGGAAGACCAAGACGGACGCACACCTCGTCATGGCCGGCGGGTCGAGTTTTTCGGACAGTTACGTCGAGTCGCTCGAGCGGCTTCGCGGGGACGATGAGCGCATTCAGATGATCGGGTATGTCTACGGCGACGTCCTCGAGGAGCTGTGGAGCAACGCGTATTTGGTCGTCCAGCCTTCGATCCTGGAGGGGCTCTCGATCTCTCTGATCGAGGCGCTGAGCTACGGCCGCTGCGTCCTGGCGAGCGATATCCCCGAGAATCTGGAGGTCGTCGAGGACTCGGCCGTGACCTTCAAGTCCCGTGACATCCAGGACCTACGCTCGAAACTTCAGCTCTGCCTGGACCACCCTGAAATGGTGGAGGCGACCGCGTCGAGGTGCCGCGAGCTGGCCGAGAGCAAGTACAGCTGGCCGCGGCTCGTGGAGGCCACGGAGCAGGTCTACAAAGACGCCCTCGCCGGCCGCTAGGCGCCTCCCTCACCCGGCCCTTGAGCTGATTGGATCTCCCCGCTACGCTCCGGGTTGTCCTCGGGTGGGGGACGAGAAGGAGGTCACTATGCGCAGCCGCAGGATCGTGCGATGGTCTGCCCTGGCCGTGGGCTGGCTGGTGCTGATCGGGGTCGTGGGGCCCGGATGCGGGAAGACGAAGGCCCCGCCTAAGGTGCCGCCCGAGGTGCCCATGGCACTGCCGTCGGAGGCGGAGGCGCAGCGGGCCCGCGAGGAAAGCCGCGAGGCGATTCCGCTCCTGCCCGAGGGGGAGCGGGGCATGGGGCAGGGCGACCTTCCGCCGGCGGATTCCACGGCCGTGGCGGTGCCGGATGCGGTGCAACCGACCGGCACGCACTACGGGTATCGCGTCCAGCTCTTCGCGACGTCGCGCAAGGAGCTGGCGGAGCAGCGCGCCCAGGAATACAGAGACATCCTGGAGGAGAACGTCTACATCGAGTACGAGGGGCTCCTCTACAAGGTGCGCGTGGGTGACTGCCTCAGCCACGACGAAGCCGAGGCCCTGCGTCGCGAGACGGTGGCTCTGGGACACGAGGGTGCATTCATCGTCGACACGCAGGTGAACGTGCAGTAGACGACGGCGTCGCGCCAGCGAAGGCGAGCATGGCCACAGACCACGGGTCCGCGACCCACAACTTGGTTCTCTTCGAAGACGCCCTCGTACCCGAGCTGGGGCCGCTGGTCGAGACACGCCCGATCTTCGAGCTGGTCCTGGGAGCCCTCACGCTGCGCGAGCGGATCGAACGGGTGGCCGGGCGGGCCGCGAACGGCGCCTGGGTCCGTTCCCCGCTCTCGCCGCTTCTGGCGGCCGTCGGTCTCGGCGATGCCCGGAGCGGCGAGGGGCGTGGAGAGGTCCTCCTCGTGAACGGGGCCTGGATCGCCGATCCTGCGACGTGGAAGGAGATCGTGGCGCTGGGGGAGGGGCAGACCCTGCTATCGCCTGCCGGGCGGATCCTCGCCATTCGGGCGAGCAGCCTGGAGGCGTGCCGCGGGGAGATCTCCTCGCTGCCGGCAGACCCGGCGGGCCACGGGCAAGGTGCGGGCGTTGCATCCGAGGCCCATCTTCTGCGACACTCTTGGGAGCTCATCGGCCTGCAGGTGGAGACTCTGCGGGCCGACCTGGTCCAGTGGGCCGCGGGAGCCACCGGGGACGCCCGGCGCATCGATCCGGGTGACGGGCGGCAGATCCGGGGCACCGACGTCTTTGCGGACGAGGGCGCCGAGATCGATGCGCCCGTGGCGCTGGACAGCCGCGGGGGTCCCATCCGGATTGGGCGGGGCGCGTGTGTCGCCCCCTTTTCGGTGTTGGTGGGGCCGGTGTTCGTCGGCGAGGGCGCCATCGTCCTGGGAGGCCGGATCGCGCAAGCCTACATCGGGGCCGACGCGCGCATCCGCGGCGAGGTCGAGTCCGCGGTGATCCTGGCGCACACGAACAAGGCGCACGAGGGATTCGTGGGGCATTCCTACGTCGGCAAGTGGGTCAACCTGGGGGCGCTGACGACCACCTCGGACCTCAAGAACAACTATGGGGTTGTGCGTATCCACGAGGCGGGTCGCCTGCGGGAGACGGGCCTCATCAAGCTGGGGAGTCTGATTGCGGATCACGCGAAGACCGCCATCGGGACGATGCTCGGCACGGGCACCGTCATCGGAACCGGCAGCAACGTGTTCGGAGGCGGGGGAGTGACGCCGAAGTGGGTGCCGTCGTTCGTGTGGGGGACGGGCCCGAGTGCGGAGGCCTATGACATCGAGCGCTTCTGCGCCACGGCGGCGACGGTGATGTCGCGCCGGGGAGAGACACTGAGCGTGGAGGAACAGACCATCCTGCGGGAAGCGCACAAGGAGACGCGCGCCGAGCGCGACGCCTGGCTGCGCGAGCGGGGCGGGGGAGCATAGACAGCATGCCAGAACTGAGACGCGATCCGGTGATCGGCCGCTGGGTGATCATCTCGACCGAGCGGGGCAAGCGGCCGTCCGACTTCGGTCACACGGAGCAGAAACGCGCCACCGGCTTCTGTCCGTTCTGCCCGGGGCACGAGGAGAAGACGCCGCCCGAGGTCTACGTGATTCGCGAGAACGGGTTCGCGCCCAATGGCCCGGGCTGGAAGGTGCGCGTCGTCTCGAACAAGTTTCCCGCCCTGCAGATCGAGGGCGAACTGCACCGCCGCGCCGAGGGCATCTACGATAAGATGAACGGCATCGGGGCCCACGAGGTGATCATCGAATCGCCCGAGCACGAGCGGGAGTTGGCGCAGCTCTCGATCGAGCAGATCAACCTGGTGCTCTGCGCGTATCGCGCCCGCATGGTCGACTTGCCGCGCGACAAGCGCTTTCGCTATATCCAGCTCTTCAAGAATCACGGCGTGGCCGCCGGGGCCTCGCTCGAGCACTCGCACAGCCAGCTCGTGGCGACGCCCATCGTGCCGCGCCGTATCCTGGAGGAGCTGAAGGGCTGCCAGCAGCATTTCGAGCTGAAGGAGCGCTGCATCTTCTGCGACACGATCGACCAGGAACTCGCGATCGGCAAGCGCGTGGTCGTCGAGAACGCCGACTACATCGCCATCGAGCCCTTCGCGCCGCGCTTTCCGTTCGAGACGTGGATCCTGCCCAAGAAACACCAGCCCTACTTCGAGCAGTCGTATCAGGGCAACTACTACTCGCTCGCGCGGATCCTCAAAGAGACGCTGATGCGTATCAACCTGGCCTTGAACTACCCACCCTACAACTTCGTGCTGCACACCTCGCCGTGCAACGACTGGAAGGGACCGAAGCAGTACCACTGGCATCTCGAGCTCATGCCGAAGCTGACGCGCGTGGCCGGTTTCGAGTGGGGCACGGGTTTCTACATCAACCCGACGCCTCCCGAGGACGCCGCCGCCTACCTGCGCGAGGTGCAGATTCCCGAGGAGGAGCTCTCCCTCCCGGGCGCCGCGCCGGCGAGGCCCTGATCGCACGCGCGCCGCGCATTTCCAAGGGGTACACATGAAGATCCTCTATGCCGCCGCCGAAATGGTGCCCTTCGCCAAGGTCGGCGGACTCGCGGACGTCGCGGGCGCGCTGACCGAGCAACTCGCGCGCGCCGGCCACGACGTGCATGCGCTGCTGCCCGTCTACCCGTCGGTGCGCAAGCACTGGGACGGAATCGCGCCCAAGAAAGTGGCGGAGCTTCGCATTGCCCTCGGCACCGAGACGCACCGCGGGACGCTGCATCAGGCGACGCTGGCCGAATCGGGCGTGAAGCTCCTCTTGATCGAGTACGATCCGTTTTTCGACCGGCCGAATCCGTACGTCGATCCGGAGACGGGCAGCGACTGGCCCGACAACGCGCAGCGGTTCGCGTTCCTGTCGCATGCAGTGCTCGCGGCGTGTGAGGCGCTGGATCTTTCACCGGATGTCGTGCATCTCAATGATTACCAGGTGGGGCTCGTGGCGCTCCTGCTGCGGTCGGGGAGACCGCCGCGCGTCCTGCGGGAGGCCGCGACGCTCTACAGCATCCACAACATGGGCTATCAGGGGATTTTCCCGCTGGATGAGAAACCGGCGGCGCCCGGGAAGAAGCGGGGACCGGCGGCGGATCCCCCGAATGGGCGCCTGGCAGACCTGGTCGCATCGCTTGGACTCCCCAGCGGACTGTCGCACCCCGGGGGTCCGCTGGAGTTCCATCACCGCCTGAACTACATGAAGGCCGGGCTCGTGAGCGCGGATCTTATCTCGACGGTGAGTCCCACGTACGCGCGCGAGATCCAGACGCCCGAGCTGGGCTTTGGCCTGGACGGCGTCCTGCGCGAGCGTGGCGACCGCCTGGTGGGCATTCTGAACGGGATCGACGATGCGTACTGGAATCCCGCCACCGATGCGCTGATTCCGCACAACTACGGCCCGTCGGACTTTCGGGGGAAGCGTGAGAACAAGACGCGCCTTCTGGAGGCGTCCCACCTGCCTCCCGACCTCGGCGTGCCGTTGATTGGCATGATCGGACGCCTGGTGGATCAGAAGGGCCTGGACCTCTTCGAGAGAATCGCGGACGCGTTCCTGAAGAAGAACGAGGTGCGCGTGGTGGTCCTCGGGAGCGGCATGCCGCGCTACGAGGAGTTGATGTCGCAGCTGGCGAAGAACCATCCCGAGCGCTTCGCGGTGCGGCTGGGGTTCGACGAGCCGTTGGCGCACCTGATCGAGGCGGGCTCGGACTTCTTCCTCATGCCCTCGCGCTACGAACCGTGTGGCCTGAACCAGATGTACAGCATGCGCTACGGCTCCGTGCCGATCGTTCGGGCGACCGGCGGGCTGGCCGACACGGTGTCAGAGTTTCGGCCGGGGGCGGGGACCGGCACCGGCTTCGTCTTCGAGGAGTACACGGCGGAAGCGCTGCAGGGTGCGATGGACCGGGCGCTCGCCGCGTTCGGGAAGACGCGCGCCTTCAAGAGCCTCGTGACCCGGATCATGCGCCTCGATTTCTCGTGGGGGAAGGCGCGGGGCGAATACGAGCAGGCGTACCAACGTGCGATTCGCTTGCGGCGCAAGGAGTTGGGCCTTCCGGGCAAGGGCTCGCTCGAGGTCGACCCCGCCCGGCACGGCCAGTAACTGCAGAAGGCGCGAAGGGTTGACGATCCTTGAAACCGGGGATAGAATTGTCTCTTGACGGGTGCCGGTGTGATCGGTAGAAAAGGCACTGACTTCGAGCGGGAGTAGCTCAGCCTGGTAGAGCATCACCTTGCCAAGGTGACTGTCGCGAGTTCAAATCTCGTCTCCCGCTCCAGCTCTTCTAGGTGTCCCGGTCCATGAATACGGTGACGCACCGAGGACGCCGATGCGCTTGCCCGGCAAGGCGCGACGACGACGCGATGCCGCTCCATCACGGAGGAGGAGCAACGCCGCCGGGCGGGATGTAGCGGCGGCCGAATGCCACCGTGTTTATGGATCGGGGCACTAAGGTGGCGCGCGGCGTCACCTTCTTCATATTGCGAGGTCAGGGGGCGGCATAGCCAAGTGGCTAAGGCGACGGTCTGCAAAACCGTTATCACCGGTTCGAATCCGGTTGCCGCCTCCATACTCTTCTCACCGAAGCAATTCATGCCTCCCAGCGAAGTGAGGTCACGGTAAGGAATGAGGCGGGGTGCCCGAGGGGTAGTGGCGGGCGGTGGGCTCGGGGGGCATGCTGGCTGTTGGGGTTGGGTCCAGTTGAGTGCGGTGGCTGACGGTAGAAGGACGGTAGAAGGCAGACGGTTGCAGCTGATGCTGGA
>JAUVTV010000047.1 GCA_030601305.1 Candidatus Eiseniibacteriota bacterium
CTGGTCACCGAGTTCCAGCAGATCATTGCCGATCTTGCCGGTCAGCCGTTCCCGCAGGATCCGTATGAGCAGCTCAACATGGCGCGCAACGCGGTCTTCAAATCCTGGTACAACGACCGCGCCGTCTTCTACCGCAAGCAGAACGGGATCCCCGACGATCTGGGAACCGCGGTGAACGTGCAGGCCATGGTGTTCGGCAACATGGGCGCGAACTCCGCGACCGGCGTCGGCTTCACGCGGAATCCCGCCACCGGTGAGAAGGTCTTCTACGGCGAGTACTTGCGCAACGCCCAGGGCGAGGACGTGGTCGCCGGCATTCGCACGCCGCGGCCGATCGAAGAGCTGGGCGACGAGATGCCGGAGGTCTACGCGGAGCTGCGGCGCATCACCGAGCGCCTGGAACGCCACTACCGCGATGTCCAGGACTTCGAGTTCACGGTGCAGGAGGGGCAGCTCTTCATGCTGCAGACGCGCACCGGGAAGCGCACCGCGCAGGCGGCGGTCGACATCGCCGTCGACATGGTGAGCGAGGGACTCATCACCCAGACGGAAGCCCTCCTGCGCGTGGATCCGGCATCGTTGGATCAGCTCCTGCATCCGCGCTTCGATCCCGAGGCCGAATACACCGTGCTCGCGCGCGGACTTGCCGCCTCGCCCGGGGCCGCGGTGGGCAAGGTCGTCTTCCACGCGGACGAGGCCGTAAGGCTGGCCGGCGAAACAGACGAAGACGGCCAGCCGACGCGCGTGATCCTCGTGCGCAACGAAACCTCGCCGGACGACATCCACGGCATGGACGCCGCGGCGGGGATTCTCACGGCGACCGGTGGAATGACCTCGCACGCCGCCGTCGTCGCCCGCGGCATGGGCACCTGCTGCGTGGCCGGCTGCTCCGCCCTGTACGTCGACGGGGAGCGTGGCCAGCTCAAGATCGGGGATACCACCATCCAACGGGGCGAGTACATCAGCCTCAATGGATCCACCGGCGAGGTGATCTCCGGACAGGTGCCGACGATCGAACCCGAGGTGGCCGGCGAATTCGGCACCTTCATGCAGTGGGCCGACGAGCGCCGCAGACTGGGCGTGCGCACGAACGCCGACACGCCCGAGGCGGCCGGCATGGCGCGCCGGTTCGGTGCCGAGGGCATCGGTCTCTGCCGCACCGAGCACATGTTCTTCGCCGAGGAGCGCCTGCCGTTCGTACAGCAGATGATCCTCTTCGCCCCCGAGGTGAAGATCCTGGAAGCCGAGATCGCCCGCCGGAAGCACGAGCTGGAGAGCGCGATCGGGGAGCTGCGCGAGCGCGTCGCCGGTCAACTCGCCTCGCTGGAGACGCGCCTGGCCGAGCCGCGCCGCAAGTACACCGAGGCGCTCGAGCATATCTTGCCGTTCCAGCGCGACGACTTCTACGAGATCCTGAAGGCGATGCGCGATCTGCCGGTGACGATCCGCACGTTGGACCCGCCGCTCCACGAGTTCCTGCCCAAGCGCGAGGATCTGCGCGTCGAGGTTGCGCTCCTCCGCGAGCGCGGAGCCTCCGCGGATGCCCTGGCGGAGGGGGAGGAGCTGCTCGCTCGCGTGGAGGGGCTCAGCGGGGTGAATCCGATGCTCGGCCACCGCGGCTGTCGCCTCGGGATCGCCTACCCCGAGATCACGATGATGCAGACGCGCGCGATCATCGAGGCGTCCATTGCGCTCGCTGGAGAGGGGATTACGGTCCATCCCGAGATCATGATTCCTCTGGTGGGAACGCTGCGGGAGCTCGACCATCAGCGCCGTCTCGTGGATCGGGTGGCCCGCGATCTGATCGACGCCGCCGGCGTCAAGGTGGCCTACGAAGTGGGGACCATGATCGAGGTGCCCCGGGCTGCGCTCATCGCTCATGAGGTGGCCTCGCGGGCGGATTTCTTCTCCTTCGGCACCAACGATCTGACCCAGATGACGTTCGGCTACTCCCGGGACGACGCGGGCAAGTTCTTGCCTTCCTACCTCGCTGAGGGCATCCTTCCGCATGATCCGTTCGTTTCCATCGATCGTGAGGGCGTCGGGCAACTGGTGCAGATGGCGGTCGAGCGCGGCCGGCGCGTGAAGCCCACACTGAAGACGGGAATCTGTGGGGAGCACGGCGGCGACCCGGACAGCATAGACTTCTGTCACCACGTAGGTCTCGATTACGTGAGCTGTTCACCGTTCCGGGTGCCGATCGCCCGTCTGGCCGCAGCGCAGGCAGCGGTCCGGGCCGAGCAGCCTGAGGCCGAGGCGGGACACCGCGGTCAGATCTAGCAGTCGCTGGCAGAAGCCATCCGGGCTGCGAGCGCCTCTTCCGCCCGGGGCTCCTCGTCGGGGGGGGGGATCGTTGAAGAACCTCGGGGCGCGCATTTCCTGGCTGATGGCAGGGAGCGGTGCGGAGCGTGTCGTGGCCTTCGACTGGATCCGCGGCCGGGTGGGGTCGCGCGAGAATCCCGACGGCATGCGTTCCCTCATTCACGCCGGCTTGGCGCTGACCACCTCTTGCGCGATCCTCGACGTGCTCGTCCTCTGGCGACACGACTGGATGGGGTGGGGCGTTTTCGCCTTCGTCCACACGATCTGGGTGGCCGCCTTCATGGTGGCCTCCGTGCTGAACGTCGGCTTTCTGGAGACCCCCGACGGCGTGCAGATGAAGGGGCTCGGCGGCCCCAACGTCCTCACCCTGATCCGTGGGTTCCTCTTGCCCACGCTCGTTTACCTGATCGTCGCCGGCGATTTCGTCCTGGTGGTCTTCGGGTACGCTCTTCTCATGTTCACCGATGTGATCGACGGGTGGTGGGCGCGCCGGAGTGGGGGGCAGTCGAAGCTGGGCATCGTGCTCGACCCGATCGTGGATCTCCTGTTCCACATGGCGGTCTTCGTCAGCCTCGTTTACGTGGGTCAGCTGGGACCGGAGGTGCTCGTCCTGGCCCTCCTGCGGGGCGGGCTACTCATCGTGGGGACCGGGCTACTCTATTTTTGGAAAGGGCAGGTCCGCATTCAGCCGACACCTTTAGGGAAGGGGACCGGCTTCCTGACGACGATGCTGACGATTGCCCTCCTCGCTCTGGCGGCCTTCGCACCGGGTGAGGGGGCCGGCAGCTGGGTCCGCGGCCTGCGGACGGCCCTGACGATACTGCTCGGGATCTCGGTCCTGCACGTGTTGGCCATCGGCGCGATCAATCTGGGCAGGCCACCCGTGGACGAGGGTCCGGCCTCCGCCCGTCCTGGTGAGGTGCGCAAATGAGCGGCGACAGCACCCTTCTGCTCGGCGGCTCATTGGCCGTCTTCCCGGCCCAAGAGGTGCTCCAGTGGCTGGCGCACCATCCGGGCGAAGGGGTGTTGCGCTTCGACGTACCCGCCGGAGAGGCCCCCTTCCACGGCAGCCTGGGCGTGCACGTGCACGATGGGGTGGTGGTGTCCATCAAGCCGGGCGAGACCGGCTGGGTCGCGCGCGAGAATGCCAAACCGCGGTTCCGGACGGCGGGCCAGGTGAAACCGTCCGAATCCGATCCGCTCCCGCAGAGCTGTGTTCCGGCGGCCGCGCTGCAACCGAAACGCGGGACGCTGGGGGCCATCCTCCTCGAGAAGAACCTGCTCACCATCGGACAGCTGCGCTACGGACTGGCCATGCAGCGTATGGAGCTGAGGCGCAAGGCCCCGCCCCGCCTCGGAGATCTACTGGAGAGACTGGGGTTCGTGTCGCGCGAGTCCATCGAGGATGCGCTGAAGGACCTTGCCGCCTTCCGCCTGGCGGAACTGTGCTGCTGTTCCGAGGGGCAGTTCACGCTGCTGGAAGGCGGGCAGAGCGAGCCTTGCCTGCCCTCCGGCGAGCGCGTCGAGTATCTTCTCCTGCGTGCCGTGCACATCGCCGACCACCTCGGCTGGGCCGATTCGGACAGTTAGTCCGGGGAACTCGAGCGGGCAGACGGGGTTTCGGAAGCGGTTCGGCCGCTTTTCCTGCTATTATGGCCCCCGGTGTGGTCGTGGGTGGAGGCGAGACCCCTACATGTCGCAGATCGACGTCAGCTTTCTCATCGTGCCCGGTTTGTTCTGGTGGGTAGCCCTCGCGCTGGCGCTGCTGGTGGGGATGTGGGGGTACTACCGCCTGGCGGCACCGCTGGGGAAACCCACGCGCACGATCCTCAGGAGCCTGCGGATTCTGGCCTTCCTGATCCTGCTCTTCGCACTCCTCGAGCCTCTGCTCACCACGCGCTCCGAGGGAACCGGTCGCCCCCGCCTGGCACTCCTCGTCGACCGTTCCTCGAGCATGCAGCTTCCGGGGAGCCAGGGGCGGACGCGTTACGATGAAGCGGCCGACGTGTTGATCGCGCTGGAATCCGGATTGGGCCGTTCCTTCGACCTGGACGTCCTCGGTTTCGCCTCGCGGGTCGAAGCGCGACCAGACGAGGGGCTCGCCTACCCGTGGGTGCCGCTGGGCGTCACGGCGGTGGGCGACGCCCTCGAGGAGATCTTGGTGCGTCAGGGACAGGTCCCCGTCGGCGGGGTCGTCCTGATCAGCGACGGCGTCCACACCTCCGGGAAGGATCCCGCGCTCGTCGCGCGGAATCTCCCGGTGCCGGTGTTCGCGGTCGTGCTGGGTGACACGAACCCCCCGCTGGATCTGCTCATCCGCCAGGTTCGAACGCAGCCGGTGGGCTACGTGGGCGAACCCGTCGCGGTGCGCGTGCTGCTCGAAGCGCGCGGGCTCGAGGGGCAGGCGGCTCACCTGGAGGTCCGGGAGCGCGTTTTGCAGGGCGGCGAGCTGCGGACCACCGGTCAGGTCCTCGCCGATCACAGCCTCGTTCTGCCACAGGAGAGCGGACAGGAGACCGAGGTCCGGCTCGAGATCTCTCCGACGCGCGTGGGTCTGTCGGTCTTCGAGATTGTCGCCACGACGGAGGCGTCCGAGACGGTCCTGGTCAACAACACGCGTCTCTTCGCCATCGAGGTGCGCGAGAAGAAGACGCGCCTCCTCTATATCGAGTGCGAGCCCGACTGGGATTTCGCCTTCCTCAAGCGCACGCTCGACGCCGACACCAGCCTTGCCTACACGTATCTGGTCCGGCAGCGGGACGGGGAGATGATCGGCTACGGACCGGCGGTGCCGGACCGCGTGCCCCAGACCGCCGAGGAGCTGAGCCCCTACGCGGCGGTGATCCTCGGGCGTGCCCTGCCGGAACTCCTGCCTGCGGGGACGGTGGAGGCGCTGCGCCAATTCGTGGTCCAGGGGGGTGGGCTCCTCTTCCTCGGTGCCGGCCAGGGCGGCGATCTGGAGCGCTGGCGGCGAGCGCTCGGGGACGTCATGCCCTTGTCGGTGCGCGCCGAGCCGGCGTGGGGTTACACGGCCACGACGACGGGGGTCACGCTGCGCGGGCTGTCTCACGAGATGACCGCGACCGACGCGAGTCCCACACAGACCGAGCGCAGCTGGAACAAACTGCCGCCCGTGCTGATCCCCGAGGGAACCTATCGGACGGCGCCGGGCGCGGCCGTGCTCCTCGAAGCCAAGACGGCCCACCCGCAGCGAGACGTGCCTCTTCTGGCGTTGGCCTCGGCGGGTAGCGGTCGCCTCGCGGTTCTCGCCGGGCGCGACTTCTGGCGCTGGGATTTCGTGATGCAGTCGGTAAGCGATGACCCCCCATTCGTTCGTGAGTTCTGGAGGCGGATGATGCGCTGGCTCTCGGAGCCCCTCGTCCGCGAACGATTCCAAGTGACCCCGGCACGTCACGTCTTCCAGGACAGCGAGCCGCTGGCCTTCGAGGCACGCGTCTACGACGAGAGCTTCCGGCCGATCCCGTCAGCGCGGGTGGTGATGACGGTGAGCCGCGCCGCGGATGCGGCACCGCCGCAGTCGATCGAACTGACGCAGCCGATCGAACTGATCCTCTATCCCGACAGCCCGCCGGGACGCTACGTCGGCACGGCCGCGGCGATGCCGCCGGGGATGTATCGTTTTCGTGCCGAGGCCACCGCGCGGATGCGCGCCGGCGAGGTTTGGTCGACCGAGGGGTATTTCTGGGTCGAACCGATGGGTCCTGAGTTCTTCGAGCTGGCCAGCTCGGAGACGCTGCCCCGCCTTCTGGCCACATCGTCGGGCGGGCTGGCGGTGCGGCCGCAGGAGCTGGAGCAGCTTGTCGCAGCGGCTCCCGAACGCTACAAGCGTGTACACGTTGTGCGGCAGGCGGAAATGTGGAACCATTGGGCACCTTTCGGTGTCCTGATCCTCCTGCTGTCCATCGAATGGGTCGTGCGCCGGCGGAAGGGCTTGGCGTGAACCTGCATCTGGAGGTCGAGCATGGGACGGGTGATAGCTGCGAATCGGGCAGAGCGGGGTCTCTTGCTGCTCTTCTTGTTGGTCGCGTTCTGGGGCTGCGGCGGCAGCGGTGACGCCGCCGATTCCGGCGAGCCATCCGGGGCCGCCGGTGAAGGGATACCCGGCGGCGAGGTCGCGTCCGTCGAGGTCGAGACGCCGCCCGTGCAGACCGAAGGCGCTGCCCAGCCGATCCCGGACACCGGAGAAGCGGCCGCAGAGGTGATGGAAGCGGGCGTGGAGGCAGGTGCCGAAGACGACCTACCCCCCCGCCAGCTTCCGACGATCAAGCTCAAGAGGGGCCCCGACCGCACGCCGGCCCCCGAGGTGACCCTGACCGATCTCTCCGGTCGCTCGATCGAGTTGAAGGATCTCCGGGGGAACGTCGTGGTGATCAACTTCTGGGCCACGTGGTGCCCGCCGTGTAAGCGGGAGATCCCTCATCTGGCGCATCTGCAGGAGTCCTACCGCGAGGCGGGGCTCAAGGTGCTGGGTCTTTCGCTGGACCAGAAGGGACTCGCGGCCGTCAAGCCGTTCGTCCGCGGTCGCCGCGAAATCAACTACACGATCATCCCGAACGGACACCGGGCGGCGGCAGAGTTCGGTCGCCTCTTCGGCCGCATCAACAGCATCCCCATGACGTTCTTGCTCGATCGAGAAGGGCGGGTGATCGAGAAGTTCCGCGGCTTGCCGGACCCGGTGGTGTTCGAAGGCTACGTGCTGGCGGCGATCCGCGAGTAGCCGCTACTCCCGACTCCCGAAGAGTGCCGTGCCCACGCGCACGAGCGTCGCCCCCTCCTCGATTGCGATATCGAAGTCCGCGGTCATCCCCATGGACAAGTCCTGCAGGGGCGCTCCTGGCCGGCCCACATCCCGCTCCGCGTCGCGAGCCTCGCGCAGGCTGCGGAACGCACTGCGGATGCGGTCGCGATCGGCGGTGAAGGGACCGATCGTCATGAGTCCTTCGACCCGCAAACCGGGTAGCTCGGCGATCCGGTCGAGGAGCGCCGGCAACGCGGCCAATGTGACGCCGGCCTTGGCGTCCTCCTCGCTCGTGTTGTCCTGCACCAGGATCGGTTGCTCCTCGCCCTCGGCAACGCGCCCCGAGATCCGTTCAGCCAACTCGCCGCGATCTACCGAGTGGATGAGCGCGCAGCGGGGCAGAACGAAGCGCACCTTGTTCGTCTGCAGCCGGCCGACGAAGTGCCACTCGATGGGCAGGTCCGCGAGGGCGTCGGTCTTCGCGACCAGCTCCTGCGCGCGGTTCTCGCCGAAGAGCCGGTGACCTGCCGCCCACGCCTCGCGCACACGATCGGCCGTTACGGTCTTCGAGATGGCGACGACCCGAACCGTGCCGGGATCACGCCCGGCGCCCTCGGCGACATCCGCGATGCGGCGTCCGAGGTCCCGGATACGATCGGCAAGGGTGGCCATCTTCGCGCGTCTCCTGCGGGTGGCGTTCATTCCTCCTGTGCTCGGCACCTTACCACCCCAGCGGCACGCTTTCACCCGGCCAGACCGGAGCCCACGGCGCGGGCGACGGCGGCGTTGAAGCGCCTGCACGGGGCGCGGTAGAATCCGGCTCTGATCCACGGGCCCCCGCGCCGGGCGGGATTCCCGGCAACCGGATGGGAGGAGGGGAGTTTGGAAGCCCCGCACGATCTGCTGACCATGCGACTCGAGAAGCTCCGCCGTCTGCGCGAGATGGGCGTCGAGGCCTACCCGCACGAGTTTCGCCGCACGCACTTGTCGGCACAGATCCACGAGAGATTCGCGGAACTCGAGGAAGGCGAGGAGGTTGCCATTGCCGGTCGCCTGCGCTCGCTGCGGTCCATGGGCAAGGCTGCCTTCGGGCACATCGAGGACGGTTCGGGAAGCGTCCAGGTCTACCTGCGTAAGGATGCCCTCGGCGAGGAGGCCTTCCAGCTGACCAAGCTGGTCGACCTGGGGGACTTTCTGGGCGTGCGCGGCCGCGTTTTCCGCACGCGTATGGGGGAGGTGAGCGTGCGGGCCGAGCAGCTCACGCTGCTCTCGAAGACGCTGCGCCCGATGCCGGTGGTGAAGGAGAAGGACGGTGTCGTCTACGATGCCTTTCGCGATCGCGAAACGCGCTACCGCCAGCGGTACCTGGATCTCATGGTGAATCCGGATACTCGCGATCTCTTCCGCCGGAGAGCGGACACGATCGCGGCGCTTCGCGCGTATCTGGACGAGCGGGGATTCCTCGAGGTCGAGACGCCCATCCTGCAACGCGTCTACGGCGGCGGGATCGCGCGGCCCTTCAAGACGCGGCACAACGCGCTGTCGCTCGACCTCTACCTGCGCATCGCCGAGGAGCTGCCCCTCAAGATGCTCATCGTCGGCGGACTCGAGCGCGTCTACGAGATCGGGCGCGTCTTCCGCAACGAGGGCGTCGACCGGCAGCACAATCCGGAGTTCACCCTGCTGGAGTTCTACTGGGCCTATGCGGATTACCACGACGCCATGGATCTCGTCGAGGACCTGTTCCGCTCGGTCGCGCAGCGCGTGCGGGGCACGCTGCAGCTGGAGTACGAGGGAAAGACCATCGACCTCGGCAGGACGTTCCCGCGGCGCCCCATGGTAGAGCTGATCCGCGAGGAGACGGATCGCGACGTGCTGGCGCTCGAGGAGCCGCAGCTCCGCGAGTTCTGCGGAGACCTCGGGGGTGATGTGCGCGAGGGGTTGCCGAAGGGGAAGCTGATCGAGAAGGTCTTCGATCTCGCGGTCGTGCCCAAACTGGTCCAGCCGATCTTTGTGATCGATCATCCCAAGGCGGTCTCGCCGCTGGCCAAAGGGCACCGCGCGAACCCCGAGCAGCTCGTGGAGCGCTTCGAGCTCTTCATCGCCGGCTCGGAGATCGGCAACGCGTTCACCGAGCTGAACGATCCCCAGGAGCAGCGCCGCCGCTTCGAGCACCAGCACGAGCAACGCGAGGCGGGGGATGAGGAGGCGCACCCACTCGACGAGGCGTTCATCGCGGCGCTCGAGCACGGCATGCCGCCCACCGCCGGCGTGGGGATCGGCGTCGATCGGCTGGTGATGCTGCTCGTGGGTGCCGAGGCGATCCGCGACGTCTTGCTCTTCCCGCACATGCGCCCGCAGGCCGAAGAACTCGGGTGAGGTGGAGGATCCCTGATGGCGCGACCGACGAGTGTTACGGATGCCGCGGTCACCCGGCTGCAATCGGAAGAGATCGTGGCCGTCTCGCCGGCCATGATGCGCATCCTGAGTCTCGTTGAGCGCATCGCCCCCACGGAGAGCAACATCCTGATCACGGGCGAGAGCGGCACCGGGAAGGAGAAAGTCGCCCGCCAGATCCACGTGCGCAGCCCGCGCAGCAGTGGGCCGTTTGTCGCGGTCAATGCCGGCGCCATCCCCGAGAGCCTCATCGAAAGCCAGCTCTTCGGTCACGTGCGCGGCGCTTTCACCGACGCCAAGGAAACGCACCGCGGATTCTTCGAGATGGCCGATCGCGGCACGCTCTTCCTCGATGAGATCGCCGAGATGTCGCTCACCATGCAGGTGCGCCTTCTGCGGGCCCTGCAGGACCGCCTGATCCGTCCCATCGGGTCAGAGAGCGCGATCCGCGTCGACTTGCGCGTGATCACGGCAACCAACAAGGACCTGCGCAAGCGGATGGCCACGGGGGAGTTTCGCGAGGACCTCTTCTATCGTCTCAACGTCTTCAACCTGCACATCCCGCCGCTGCGCGCACGCCGGGAGGACATCCCGTATCTCGCGAACTACTTCCTGGTGCGCTTCGCGGAGCGCGCCGGCAAGGACGTCCAGGGCCTCTCGCGCCGCGCCTGGGGCGTCCTGATGAACTACGACTTCCCGGGCAACGTGCGCGAGCTGGAGAACGCGGTCGAGCGCGGCGTGATCCTCTGCGACGGCGACACCATTCGCGTGCGGGATCTGCCCCCCGAGATCGGGGAGCGCGGCGTGCCGCGCCTGGGGCCGGGGGAGCCGGAAGGCGCCTATCCGGTGGAGCTGCCGCTGTCGGACGTCGAGGAGCGCCACATCCGCCGGGTCATCGCCCACGTCGACGGCAACCTCACCCGGGCCGCCAAGAGTCTCGGCATCTCGCGGTCGACGCTCTGGCGGAAGATGAAACGCTATCGGATCACGGGTGTTTCAGATTAGAACATTGGGTGCCGTTCCAATCTGAAACGATTCTGGTCCACTGCCGTACTTTCCATCGAACCCGCTCCTGCGTCTGTCCTCTATCTTGTTTTCTGGTAATGGATTATGGACTAATCATATCGCGTCCATTGGATGGCTGCAATGGAACACGTCTTGCCATGACCTTACATCAAGGTACGCGAGCGTGAGATGAACCCGGGCGGGCGGAGGTCGGTCCGGATGCGATACCCGCACCAGACGCAAGAGAACCTGGGTGCGGGTCAAGGAAGGGGGAGACCCATGGGAAAGATCATCGGCATCGACCTCGGAACGACCAACTCCTGCGTGGCCGTGATGGAGGGCGGCAAGCCCGTCGTCATCCCGAACGCAGAGGGGGGGCGCACCACGCCGTCCGTCGTCGCCTTCAAGGATGACGGGGAGCGGCTCGTGGGGCAGCCCGCCAAGCGGCAGGCGGTGACCAACCCCCAGAACACGGTCTCCTCGATCAAGCGCTTCATGGGCCGCCGGCACGACGAGGTCGGGACAGAGATCAGCGAGGTACCCTACAAGGTCATCGCGGGATCCAACGATCAGGCCACCGTGCAGATCGGCGACAAGCAGTACTCGCCGCCGGAGATCTCGGCGATGGTATTGCGCAAGATGAAGGAGACGGCCCAGGAGCATCTCGGCGAGGAGATCAAGGAAGCCGTCATCACCGTTCCGGCCTACTTCAACGACAGTCAGCGTCAGGCGACGAAGGACGCCGGCAAGATCGCCGGGCTCGACGTGAAACGCATCATCAACGAGCCGACGGCGGCCGCGCTGGCCTACGGCCTCGACAAGAAGAAGGCGCAGCGCGTCGCGGTCTACGATCTCGGCGGTGGGACGTTCGACGTCTCCATCCTCGAGATCGATCCCGAGTTGGGCACCTATGAAGTCAAGGCCACGAACGGCGACACCCATCTGGGTGGTGACGACTTCGACCAGCGGCTGATCGACTGGTTGGCCGACGAGTTCAAGCGGGAGCAGGGCATGGACCTCCGCGGGGATCCCATGGCGGTCCAGCGCCTGAAGGAAGCCGCCGAGAAGGCCAAGGCCGAGCTCTCCGGCACGATGGAGACCGAGATCAACCTGCCCTACATCACGGCGGACAACACGGGACCGAAGCATCTCACGCGCAAGCTCACGCGCGCCAAGTTCGAGCAGCTCATCGACGACCTGATCCAGCGCACCGTGGGACCGTGCAAGCAGGCGCTCAAGGATTCCGGTCTCGCCGATGTCGACGAGGTCATCCTGGTCGGGGGCTCGACGCGCATCCCGAAGGTGCAGGAACTCGTGCGCGTGCTCGGCGGCCGCGAGCCTCACAAGGGCGGCAACCCCGACGAGGTCGTGGCGATCGGCGCGGCCATCCAGGGCGGCGTGCTCGGCGGTGAGGTGAAGGACGTGCTGCTCCTGGACGTCACCCCGCTTTCGCTGGGCATCGAGACGTTGGGTGCGGTGTCGACGCCGATCATCGAACGCAACACGACGATTCCGACGCGGCGCACGCAGGTCTTCTCGACCGCCGCCGATAGCCAGACGATGGTGGAGATCCACGTGCTCCAGGGCGAGCGACCCATGGCGCACGACAACAAGACCATCGGCCGCTTCCAGCTCACCGGGATCCCGCCCGCGCTGCGCGGGGTGCCGCAAATCGAAGTGAGCTTCGACATCGATGCCAACGGCATCCTGAAGGTCTCCGCCAAGGACAAGGCGACCGACAAGGAGCAGTCGATCCGCATCGAGGCGTCCAGCGGGCTGACCGAGCAAGAGATCGAGCGCATGGTGCAGGCGGCCAAGGAACACGCTTCGGAAGACACGCAGCGCAAGGAGGCGATCGACACACGCAATCAGGCCGACGCACTGGTCTACGAGACCGAGAAGAACTTGCGCGAGATCGGCGAGAAGATGGATGCGGAGACGAAGGCGAAGATCGAAGGCGAGCTCGAGAAGCTGAGGGAGGCGCTGAAGAGCGAAGACATCGAGCGAATGCGCAGCAGCATGCAGGCCGTCCAACAGGCCTGGCACGAGGCCTCCGCACACCTCTACCAGCAGGCGCAGCAGGCCTCCGGCCAGGGCGGTCCGGGCATGGATCCGGGTGCAGCGGCCGGCGCGCACGCGGGTGCTTCCGATGCGCACAGCTCCAATGACGATGTCGTCGATGCGGACTTCGAGGTCGTGGACGACAAGTAGCCCCCGGGCGGGTGATTCCCTCGTAGTTGTGGCTCGGTGTTCGCAGCGCAATCAGCTGGAACCTCGAGTCACCGGGGGGATGCCCGCCGTTCCTTTGGGAGGAGTACGGGATGGAACAGGCAAAGCCCAACGTCTACTTCATGGCGTTGCTGCGCGAACACGAACTGCGCGGACTCCTGGGCCTGGGCAAGATCGCCGACCCGGCGACGGGGGAGCCGAAGGTGAACCTGGAGATGACGAGTCTCACCATCGGGATCCTCGAGATGCTCGAGGAGAAGACGCGCGGCAATCTCGTGGATATGGAGGCGCATGAGCTGAGCCGGGTGCTGACCACGCTGCGCCTCAACTACGTCGATGAGGCCGGGAAGGCCACCTCGGGCGACGGCGGGACGGGTGACTCCGAGGCTGCCTCGGGCAACGGCGGGGCCACCGCGGACCGCTCTGAGGCCGCCCCAGAGGATGCCGATACCGGCGAGGATTCCCCCGGCGCTCCGGGACCTGCGGAGACGGGGGAGGAGGACGCCCGTGCGAAGGCGTAAGCGCACTCCGGCGGAGCCCACGCCCAGTCCGGCGGGGGGGCAGGCAGAGAAGCCCGAATCTCCGGAAACGCAACCACTGGAATCGCAATCCGATACGCCGATCGCTACCGAATCGGTGCCGGATGAGAGTCTCCTGGAAGCTCAGCCGGAGGAGGCGACCGTGGCGCTCGAGCAGCACCAGCGGCTCCTGGCCGCGTTCGACAACTTCCGTAAGCGCACCGAGCGCGACCAGGCCCGTCAGGCCCTCTGGACCCGGGCTGAACTCCTCAAAGCGCTCCTGCCCACCCTGGACGACCTGGACCGGGCCCGGGCCGCCCTGGAACCCGGTCAGAAGACAATCGATACGCAGGGCATGCTCATCATCATGGACCGCCTTGCCGAAGTATTGGAACGGGAGGGGCTCTCGCTCGTCGAGGCCGCTCCTGGAGACGACTTCGAGCCAGAGATTCACGAGGCGGTCCTGACGATCCCTTCGGATGAATTCCCGGAGGGCTGTGTCGCAGAGGTGTTGGAGAAAGGCTATCGGGTGGGAGACCGGTTGCTGCGCCCGGCCAAGGTTGCCGTGACGCGCCCTCCGGAGGAGAAGCCCGATCGGCCCAGTGGCTGAGCCGGCGTGACCCGCGCCCCTCATCCCCTCCGGCCTGCGACACGCGAGGTCCGCGCATAAGGGATAAGGGAGCGGCCCGGCATGCGCACGCAACTCCTGTTGATCAGTTCAGACGGCGTCCTGAAAGAGACCTTCGATGCGGAAGCGCGCGGACTCCCCGTCGAACTCAGTGTTCTCCCCTCCTACGAGCAGGCCCAGCAGCAGCGGACGAGCACCGACCAGATGGCGCCCGGCTCGATCTTCATCGATCTCCAGGATGGAGCCGTCGAGCCTGCACTTCGCTGGGCACAGGGGACGTTTCCGGACGCCTGCGTCGTCCTGATTCCGCCGAGCAGCCGCATGGGCGCCACGGCCCCCCCGCTGACCGCGCTGGATCGAGATGCGTGCGGCGCGGGCGGCGACGTCATCTTGGCGCGCAGCCGTGAGCGCCAGGACGTGCGGGACGCGCTGCGGCGCGCGATCCACGGCCACCCGTACGGCTCGGACGCCTTCGGCGTGCGCTTCGACGAGCTGATCGGACGCTCGGTTCGCTTCCGCGAGGCCCTTGAGACCGCCATGAAGGCGGCCGCCAACTCGGGCGCACCGGTGCTCATCGCCGGCGAGAAGGGCACTGGCAAGCGTCTCTTCGCCCGCGCGCTGCACACCGAGACCTTCCGCGGCGACGGGTACTTCTGGCGTGTCGACTGCCGGGCGATCACCTCGCGCGGTCTGGAGGCCATCCTGCGGGGCGAGCCGCCGGTCATGGGGCGCAGTCCCGGCAACGCAGCCTACGCTGAACAGGACCCCGACGGCGAATCGCAGCAGGGCACGCTCTTCCTTGAGGAGATCGGTGCCCTGGATGCGGCGCGCCAGGCCAAGGTGCTGGGCTTTCTGGAGGAATCCAGACGCCGGGCGCGGATGAACCCCAGTACGGCCCCCGAGGTGGCGCGCCTGATCGTGTCGACGGCGAAGGACCTTCCCGGGGCCGTGCGTACCGGGCAGTTCGACGAGAGCCTCCTGGCGCGATTCTCGAGTTACACGATCTCGCTGCCGGCCCTCCGGCAACGGCCCAGCGACATCCTGCTTCTGGCCGAACGCTTCCTGAGCCGCAAGGGCTACCTCACCGGCGTGCCGGTGCCGCGCTTCACGCGCGAGGTCCAGGAACGTTTGCTCGCGCACACCTGGTCCGGGAACATCCGCGAGCTTTTCGGCGTGCTCGAAGCTGCCCTGGAGGCCGCCCAGGGAACCGAGCGCGTGGAGCCCAAGCACCTGCCCGACTGGCTGTTGATCCCGACCCAGGCGGACACGGACGTCGAGCCCTCCGCCGTCGTCAGTCAGGTGCCAGTCGGTGGGGTGCAGATCGCGATCGGCCCCGGCGGCGTCCACGTCGAGCTACCGGACGAAGGGGTTCCCTTTGAGGAACTCGAGCGGGCAATCCTGACCGCTGCGATGAGCAAGACGAACAACAACGTCGTGCACGCGGCGCGCCTCCTGCGCCTGGGCCGCGGGAGTCT
>JAUVTV010000177.1 GCA_030601305.1 Candidatus Eiseniibacteriota bacterium
TCTGCGTCTTCGTCCGTCGGCGGAACTCACGATTCAGATTCTCCAGCGAGTTCGTACTGCGCAGACTCTTCCACATCGCCTTGGGGAACTCGTAGAAGGTCAGCAGGTCGGTGCCGGCTTCCTCCAGGCTCCGCGCCACCGGCGGACACAGCGCGCGCCACTTCTCCAGGAACGCGTCATAGGTGTGCCGAACCGTCACATCGTTCCGCCTAACATGTCCCATGCAAGTCGCGTGACCGGCACCCGTTTCGGTTGCGATCAGGATACTACACGGGGAGTGTCGCGGGGTAGGGGTCTATCCACCGCCGGTAGTTTGGGGTGTGAGGTGCAGAGGCCCCTTCGGGATGCCGCTATGTGCGTCGGAGAACCCGGGTCACAAGCTTGGATCCGGCCATCCGTGACCTCCTTTGGGAGCGGTGCGGGCACCGCTTTCGCCGCCCGAGCTTCCCGTCCGCTGACGGGGCGCGGACTGGAGATCAGAGCTTCAGATCGGTGCAGAAGGAGGTCACGCGGGGCTTGAACATGTCGATGCGCTTGATGAGCCAGCGCCGCAGGCGGTCGTCGTCAACGGCGGCGGCCAGGAAGCGGCCGGTGGCCAGCCGGTAGGCATCTTCGCCGCGCTGCGCCAGGATCTCGAGCGCGCGGTCAAGCCAGCCCTGGGCCACGCGGAGGCCGAAGCCTCCGTTGGCGAACACGTCTGCGGCGAACTGCAAAGCACGCAAAGCGGCCTCCTCGGGGTGTTGGTCGCGCCGGCCCTGCTCGTCAACGACCGCGCGCCGCTGGGTCTCATCCTTCTCCCGCCGTCTTCGCTCGCTCCTCTCACACCGTTGCTGCGCGCGGCGCGGCTCGGCGATGCTCCGGATGATTGCCAGCAGGTAGCGTGGGTTGCGCTTGGTATCGCAGTGGAAGCAGTTTCGAAGCAGGATGGGGTCGAAGCGCCGGGCAGCCGCGCGCAGATCTTCGGCCCGGTATCCCCTGACGGCGCGCAGCCAGCGCTTCATCGACCAGCGGAAGCCGTAGTGATCGTGAAGCTCGCCGGCCACGGTGCGGGCGTGCTCGTGGTGCTGGGCACGCTGATCGAGGATCGCACTGATTGTATCCGGGTCAACGGGCGCGCTGTCGCCGAGGCGTTCGGCGGGAGGACGGCCGTCGATGTGGGGTTGCGGGATGAAGGGATAGCCCCAGCGCAGGTAGCCGGCGATGACTACACTGGCGATCGTGCGGGCCAGATTCTTGCGCCATTGGAGGTCACCCGGCCCGGAGCGCAGATCCAGGCAGGAGAGGACATCGTTCAGCGCGCCCTTGATGGTGAGGAAGAATCGCTCGATGGTAGCTTTGTCGGTGGGCATGTGTGCGCGGGCTACCCGCATGTCGATGCCCTGATCCTTGGTGCCCTCAACGATGAGGTGGGCCATGTAAGGCTTGCCGCGATCCACTCGCAGGCCGAGCACGCCGCCGGCGCGGGCGGCGCCCTCAGTCAGCACCTGCTCGACCCTCGCGGCGCTTTCCCGGTCACAGAGCTGGTGGGCGAAGATATTTCGTGAGTGGGCCTCCATGAAGGGGATGAGCTTGAAGGGGAACCCGAAGCAGGCGAGGTCGCTGGTGTCCATGAGCGCCAGGGCGCGCAAAGGGATCCGGTCGGGATCATCCCGGCCGCGTCGCGGGGTGTGGCGTGCGGGATCAGCCCCGTGGCTCGATCGGCCGGCACAGCGGCGGAAGGCGCCGTAAGAGAGTTTTGGGTGGCCGTACTTGGCGCACAGTTGGGGCGGCTCACGTACGAAGCGGCGATGAAGGCATGCCAGTGAGTCGGTGGGGTGCAGGGTAGTGAAGATCGCGATGGCCTGCTCGAGCTCGACGGGCGTCTTGCCGTGCGGATTCTTCGGAGCTCGCGACTTGCGTACCAGAGCGTGACCCTCTTTCAGCTCGCTTCTCCAGCGGCGCAAGGTGCGAGCGCAGAGGCCCACGTGGCGGGCTGCATCTTCGTAGGAAAGTCCGTACTTGGCGCGCAGATCGTCGAAGGCTCTGATGACCTCCTCTCGCAGCCCGGGAACCAGGCCGGCGATGCCCGCCGAGACGATCACCCCCCGGGCCAGTGCCAGGAGCGCGGTCAGCAGGGCAATGCGTCGGCCGGCCACCTCGGCTTGGCCGCCGGGGCGCCGGGGCCCGGGTCGGTTCGTGTTCTCGATCAGCGCGACCAGGGGATCGAGAAAACGCCGACGCAGCCGGGAGGCCTGCTTGCGGTTGACGCCGAACTCCCCGGCCGCCGCACTCAGGGTGGGTACCTGGTGGGGCCAGCGGGCACGAACCACGGAGAGACAAAAAAGGCTTGCTTGATCTGCATGGGAAGCTCTACGGTAGGCCATGTTTGGTTGAGGGTGCGTCGGGGGTTTGTGTGGAAACGTAGTCCCGGCGCGCCTTTCTTTTAGGCGCCCATCAGCACCCCTCTTCCTTCCCGAGCACGGCCTTCACGCCGCAGAAGCGTAGCTGGATCTGTCCATCGACCAGCATCAGGCGTAGCACTTCGAGCGCCTCACCTACCTCCTCTACCGGACCTCCGAGGGGTGTGTCAAGCTGCGTGGCTACGGCCCGCTTGCGGCTACGGGCCTGAATCTCATCGAGCACCCGGCGATGAAGGCCGAAGTAGCGATCGGCCGGCACCAGTCCATCGATGCCCATGTGGGCCCGCTGGAAGTTGTAGTACTCGATCCAGGCCGCGATCGCTTCGCGCGCTTCGGTGATCGAACCGAACTCACGCACGTAGATCAGTTCTTTTTGGATGGATCGATTGACCGACTCTATCTTGCCAATGGTCTGCGGATGATAGGGACGTGAGACGGAGTGATCGATCAGTTCACGTTCCAGGAACTTGCGGAACGCGGTCTCCCCGCGTATGGCCCGGAACTGACCCCCACGGTCGGTGAGCACACGCTCGGGTTTGCCGTGCAGGGCGATGGCCTCTGAGAGTGCGGCCACCGCTTCCTCGCTCGTCACCTGCTCGCTGAGCCGGTAGCCGGGAATGAAGCGCGAGAAGTCATCCAGGACCAGATGCAGGTAACACCGCTCCGTATGAACCCGCAGCGAGAGGGCATCCATCATCCACAGCGCATTGCGCCGTGGGGCCTCAAAGCGCATCAACGCCTGCTCCTCGCGCGCGGTGCGATGTTCGGTCCGGTAGCCGTTCTTGTGCAACACCCGCGCAATGGCCCGCACGCTGAGGCGCCAGGCGCGAAAGCGCTTCAGTTGTGCCCGGATCTGCGCCGGGCCCATGGCCGGATGGGCATCTTTGAGCTTCAGGATCTCGGCGATCTCGGTGTTCGAGAGTCCAGCAATGTTGTCATGCGGTGCACGGGACTTGGGTGCCTCCTCACGAGAATCGGCCTGGCGATCACCGACAGCGGCCTCTGCGGGTTCCCCTCCCGCGCCCTTGCGCCAGCGATTCAGGCTCATGGTCGAGACGCCCTGCGACCCGGCCACCGCCTCCATCGTCATCCCCGCTGCCAGAAGCCGCAGGCACTCTCGTTTGAAGCCTGCGTCGTAGCGCCGGCCTTTCCCCGACCCGTGCCACCGGCCGGTCTGCTTCCGTCTGCCGCCGGCCTGGCCTGTCTGCCTCCGAGCTCTCTTTCCACTCGCCATGATCGACTCCTCCTCGTGCCCCCTTCCGGGGACGGTTGAGGTGCCGGGCTTCCTTACGCGAGTGGGACATGTTTCAGACTGTTTCCCGGACAGATGTGTCGGTTAGCGACACCGAAGGCGATGCGCGTTCCGTCCGGTGAGTACTGCGGAGATCGGTCCTCAATCAGATTCCGGAGGTGCCGCTGAGGGACGATGCGTCGCCGATTCGTCGCGGGCCAATCCATCACATACAGCGTGGACATACAGGATCCATCCCCAGGACTCCGCGTGTGAAGGATCTGTTCTTGCGAGGGATGCC
>JAUVTV010000187.1 GCA_030601305.1 Candidatus Eiseniibacteriota bacterium
TGCATCAGGGTTGTCGAAAACACCCCTTGCGACCAGACGTGGACGTGTTCGACGACTGCGTGACCGGTCCCGCGAGCGGCGACATCGACGCGGACGGGAATGTGGAAGTCGTTGTCGTCACCGAATCCCAGCTCATCGTCCTGGACGTGAACACTGCGGTCGAAACGGACGAGACCTTTCGCTGGCCGATGTTCGGGCATGACCCGCAGCGCACCGGCTGCGCGGACTGCAAGGTGGACTACTCAACCGTCGACGGAGATGACCCGCGGACACCCGCGGCGCTCTACTTCTCCACGCCGGCACCCAACATCACCGCCGGCGGGGCCACCCTGCACTATCGTCTCCCCTCCGCCGCGGCCTTCAGTCTGGACGTCTTCGATGTACGGGGGCGCCGTGTGCGACACCTGGTGAAGGAGGAGCAAGCCGCCGGCGACCACACGGTCCATTGGGACGGGAGCGATGAAACGTCCGCGAGGGTTGTGAGTGGGCATTACTTCTTCCGGCTTCAGGTGCGTTCGGCAGCCGGGAGCTTCGTGGAGACACAGAAAGGCGTCATCACGCAGTAGGAGTACTCCGCGCCGAGGAAGAAGGAGCGGAGCGCGAAGGCCATGGCGACGTAGATGCCGGCGGTTTTCGATCGCGAGATCCGAGCACCAGCACTTGCAAGCCGGCAAGCAAGGACTTATGGTCTACGATCGTTGACCGTCAAACACTTGCCCCGGAGGTTGTCATGTCTAGGCTACTCGTGGCACTGCTGGTCGCCATTCCATTCCTTCTGCTCGCCCCAATGGAAGCCCAGGGTGGCATTGGCGTGTTCGGCACCTGGTGGAATGGAGAAGACGTCGACGACGGCTTTGGATTGGGAGCCAAGTTCGATATCAAGCTCATCCCGCTGATTGGGCTCGACCTTCGCGGCTCCTACGTGTCCTTCAGCGACGCGGACATGAGCGTCGTTCCGCTCGAGGCGGTCGGAGCCTTGAATCTAGGCCTGATCTACGGCGGCGTGAGCGTGGGGTACTACATCTGGAGCGCCAAGGATGTCAGCGCGGATGACGGGGTCGGCGGAAGTTTGTTCGCCGGGCTGAAGCTCAAGTTGTTCGGCATCGGCCCCTTCGGTGAGTTGCGGTATAACTTCGCGGAAACGAAGATCGAGGACGTCTCGACCGTGAAAGCGGACGGCTTCAGCGCCAACCTAGGGGTCAGTTTCGGCCTCTGATACGAAGGGCCGGCCATCCCACGTGACGGCGTGCTCGCCGGCTGTCTGCACCTGATCCACGAGCGTGCGTCAACACGGGTTCTTCAAGGACCCATGATGTTGACGCGCGTGGAAGCTCTCCAGCCCGGACTGCAATCAGTCTCCCTCCAACGAAACACCTTCGAGTTCAAGCAGGGTCTTCTTGGCCGACAATCCACCACCATAGCCGGTCAAGCGCCCTCCGGCTCCAAGCACCCGATGACAGGGGACGATGATGGCGATGGGATTGGCCCCATTGGCCGCGCCCACGGCACGCACGGCCTTCGGTCGGACGATGCGCCGGGCCAACTCGGCGTAACTGATGGTCTGGCCGTAGGGGATCTCCCGCAAGCTGCGCCAGACTTCCTGTTGGAACTCGGTACCCGCAGGGGCCAAAGGCAGCTCGAACGTGCGGCGCTGGCCAACGAAGTACTCACTCAGCTGCCGTTCCGTTTCGGCGAGGATGCTCGCCGCCGCGACGCTCCCGTCACCCTCGGGCTGATGCGAGGTGTGATCAGCGAAGAGCAGATGCGTCAAGCCGTTCTCGTTCGCTGCAAGGTGGATCTTGCCCACAGGGCTGTCGACGGAAGCACAGCTCGTTGCGGTTCTCATCGGGTCTCCTTTCTGGTTGCGGCGGCCCCCCGCCAAAGCAACATGGCCGCATAGGCCCGCCACGGTCGCCACGCCTCGGCTCTCTTCCGGAGTGCGCTGGCCGCAGGCAGCCGGCCGCCGCGGGCGAGAGCTTTGCGCAGCCCTAAGTCGCCAGCGGGAAACGCGTCGGGTTCCCCCAGGGCGCGCATCGCCACGTAATGGGCCGTCCATTCGCCGACACCGGAAAGCGCAACGAGTCGCTCGATCGCCTCATCGAGCCCGGACGCCAGTTGGAGAATCGGTTCACCATCGCGCACTGCCGTTGCCAGGCTGCGGATTGTCTCCGCGCGCGCGGCGGGGAGGCCGATGGCGGCAACGTCTGCATCGACCAGATCGGCGGGACGGGGAAAGAGCCACGCCGGATCGGATTCCCCGGCCGTCGCAATCGGTCGCCCGAATCTCCTGACCAGCCGGCCGGCGAGACGGGTCGCCCCGGCCACGGTCACCTGTTGACCTAGCACAGCGCGTACCGCGAGTTCGAACCGGTCCCAGGCGCCCGGCACTCTCATGCCCGGATGCCGCTTGATCAGAGTCGCCAGCCGCGGATCGCCTGAGAGCTGATCGCAGATCGCGCCCGGATCGGCGCTCAAGTCGAAGAGACCCCGCACGCGATCCGACAGCTGCGCCAAATGCGGGGCGGCGGCAACCGGAGCGCGCAGCAGCAACGCCGCTCCGCCCTCCGGGTTCGGTTTGATCTCCACCCCTCCGATGAAGTCATCGATCTCGACGAGGCGGCGATAGCGATTGCCGTCCACCGTCTCGACGCCGGGTATTGCCCGGGGCCCCAGGAACCCCAGCAGACCGTTCCAGTCGAAGGGTTCACGGTACGGGAAGCGCAGGGTCAGTGCGCCGCCGTTACCAGTGGCGTTGGGCGTGTGGGCATCGCGGCGAATCGCTGTCGGGGTCCGCTCGAAGGAGCTACGCACCGCAGCATTGAATCGCCGGACGTTGTGGTAGCCGGCCGCGAACGCGATCTGCGTCATGGGCAGATGCGTCTCTTCGATGAGCCGCTTGGCGAAGTGAACCCGGCGCGTGTGCGCCACTGCTAGGGGCGATGCGCCGAGCTGCTCGGCGAAGAGTCGTCGCAGATGGCGGTCCCCCACCCCCAGGCGGGCGGCCAGATCCTCCACGCCCGATTCCTCGAGCGCGCCGTCCTCGATAAGACGCATCGCCCGCGAAACGCTCGCCGATGTGCCGCGCCATGCCGGGGTGCCGGGAGCGGTCTCGGGGCGGCAACGACGACAGGGCCGGAAGCCGGCCTCCTCCGCGGCCGCGGCGCAGGCGAAGAAGACGCAGTTGGCAGCCCGCGGCGTGCGTGACGGGCAAACCGGCCGGCAGT